>JAGCOU010000019.1 GCA_017642565.1 Alphaproteobacteria bacterium
TCTTTTTTGTTTGGACGCTGCTCTAATTTTAATGATGTTATTCCTTCGATGGAAACTTGTCCTGCTAATATAGATTCTCCCAGTTGTAAAACGCCATCGTAATCATGTGCTGCAATAGATAAGCCCAGTGCATACGCTGGTGACATAACCAACAGCATATCGCCAGCTTTGGTCCAAGAAGAAAAAGGTCCCCCAATTGCATGTGCAACATTTGAATGTATTACGCAAATAATAGTGTATAATACAAAAAGAGTTTTTTTCATTTATAGTCCTCCTGTGTTTTCTACAAAAACACCACCAAAATCTTTGGTGGTTGGAGGTTAGTTACTATAAAGTAGAATAGTGTGCTTATTTTGCGGTGAACCGCATTATTCACAGCCCTCCAACCATTTTTTATGATTGGAGCTTTTTCGTCAGCTTTTGACGCTACTTTTTCGGGTAACTACACCCCGATGGCAAAACACTTGCCACCACTTGCATGTTAGACTATTATTGGGAGCAAAGTCAAATCGTTTTAATTTTTTTGCGAAATATAAATCTTGCCTTAAATTTATAAACGCAGTAAGATTCAGAGAAACTTATTGAAATATTATAATAATAGGGATTTGGAAATGGCAAAGTTAATTGTTGATGGAAACTGGGCTGCGGCAGATGTCGCATATAGATGCGTTGATTGTGCTGCAATTTATCCAATTACACCAAGCAGTACTATGGGGGAATTAGCGGACGAATGGTCCTTTCAGCATAAAAAAAATATTTGGGGTGTGGTGCCTGAAATAATAGAAATGCAATCAGAAGCGGGTGCTGCAGGGGCTTTGCATGGCGCATTACAGATGGGGGCTTTGGCGACCACTTTTACGGCATCCCAAGGTTTGCTGTTGATGATTCCAAATATGTATAAGATTGCTGGTGAACAAACACCTTTTGTTATGCATGTCGCGGCGCGTGCACTGGCGACACATGCGTTGTCTATTTTTGGTGACCACAGTGATGTGATGGCTGTGCGTAATACTGGATTTGCTTTGTTGTCTTCTCATAATGTTCAGGCTGCACATGATATGGCTGCGATAGCACATGCTGCGACATTGCGTGCACGTGTTCCGTTTTTACATTTCTTTGATGGCTTTAGAACGAGTCATGAAGAATCTGCACTAGAACGAATAGAAGATGATGTTTTGCGTGAGATGTTGCCAGACGATATTGTTGAACAAAATCGTAAACGCGGTATGTCACCAGATAAGCCAACTATTCGTGGAACAGCGCAAAATCCTGATGTGTATTTTCAGGGACGCGAAGCCGTCAATCTTTCCTATGATGCGTTGCCAGATATCGTTCAAGAGGAAATGAATAAATTCGCAAAATTAACTGGACGTAAATATGGTGTTATAGATTATGTCGGTGACAAAAAAGCAAAATATGTAATTGTATCAATGGGGTCCAGCACAGATACTATCGAAGAAACTTTGGCGTTTTTACCAAAAGGCGTTGGGCTTGTTCGTGTGCACTTATTTAATCCGTTCCCTGTGAAAGCATTTTTAAAGGCTTTGCCAAAAACAGTAGAACAAATTGCTGTTCTGGACAGAACAAAAGAAGCAGGCAGCATAGGGGAACCACTTTATCAAAATGTCCGTAATATTGTTAATTCAAAGATTGCTGTGTTTGGGGGGCGTTATGGCTTGGGTTCCAAAGAATTTAAACCGCGTGATGTCAAAGCGATTGTTGAATATATGATGCGTGGATGTTTGCACCATAATTTTACTGTGGGTATTGATGATGATTTGTCAAATTTATCTTTGGCAACTGATAAAACTTTTACGATTGAAAATCCAAAAGTAAAAACCGCAATTCTTTATGGAATCGGCAGTGATGGCACAGTAGGCGCAGTTAAAAATATTGTTAAAATTGTTGGTGAAAATTCTGATTTATATCCGCAATCTTATGCTGTGTACGATTCGAAAAAATCTGGTGGTGTGACTCAATCTCATATTAGATTTTCGCCAACACCGGTTAAAAGCGAATATTTGGTGGAAAGTGCGGATTTTGTTTGTGTGTCTAATTTTATGATTGCACAAAGATTTGATGTGTTTGCTTCTTTGCGTGCAGGTGGAACAGTGATGATAAATACTTCTCTGTCTCCTGATGAGGCATTCGCCAATTTACCAAAAGAAGCCCAAGAACATCTTATTCGCATGCGCGCTAATTTATATGTTTTGGATGCAAATGCAGCCGCGGCAGAATTGGGATTGGGAAACAGAATTAATACTTTTATCATGCTGAATTTCTTTAATTTAACAAAAGTTATTAATCCGGAAAAGGCTAAAGAGGCCGCAAAGTCTGCAATTGAAAAGACTTATAAGAAAAAGGGTATGGATGTTGTAAAGGCTAACTGGGCGGCAGTTGACAAGGCGGAAGGTTATTTAAGAAAGTGTAATTTCCCATCTTCGGTTTCTGATTTGGCACCTGATTTTATACCTGCGATGACATTGAATGCGCCTGCTGAAATCGCTGGAACACTTGGTGAAATGGCGGCAGGACGCGGTGACGATATACCTGTGTCTCGATTTAAATTGGATGGAATTTTTGGTGGCGGGCAGTATCCTGTTGGAACTTCTAAATACGAAAAACGTGCTATATCGAATCGTGTGGCGCAGTGCGATTTAAGTAAATGTATTCAATGCGGAAAATGTTCTATGCTTTGTCCACATGGTGCGATTCGTATCAAGGTTATGAATGAAAAAGAAATGGAAAAAGCGCGCGCAAATGGCGTAACGGTTGTGCCAATGAAGACACCTGAATTGGGGGCAGGGCTGTTTTATACTTTGAATATATCGCCTGCTGATTGCACAGGTTGCGGTTTGTGTATGAAAAATTGTCCTGTGTCTGCTTTGACTATGGTGCCAATGAATGAAGGAATTAAAAACCAAAAGGCTTTTGATGCTGCATTAAAAATTCCTGATTTTGATAAATCAAAATTAAATTTAAATATTCCAAAGCATGTTGAATTGTTGCCTCATTATTTTGAATTCCCGGGTGCTTGTGCGGGTTGTGGCGAAACACCTTATGTTCGTTTGATGGCGCAATTATTCGGGGATAAAATGATAGTTGCGAATGCAACAGGTTGTTCATCAATTTATGGTGGAAATTTGCCAACTACGCCATGGACTTGTGATTCAAATGGACGCGGACCTGCGTGGTCTAATTCTTTGTTTGAAGATAATGCTGAATATGGTTTAGGTATGCGAATCGCTTTGAATCAAAGACGCAGTGCTTTGCGTTCGGTTTTGTTTGAACTGGGCATAGACAATGTAGAAGGTATTATGTCAACGACTGGCACAGAAGAACAACGCAAAGTTCAAAAAGATTTACAAAATCAATTGGTAAAAATCAAAAATCCACGTGCGAAATACGCAGCGAGTTTGTTGGATGCAATCGTTGATAAATCGTTGTGGATAGTTGGCGGTGATGGTTGGGCTTATGATATTGGTTATGGCGGTCTGGACCATATTTTGCACAGTGGTGAAAATGTAAATGTTTTGGTGTTAGATACAGAAGGATATTCAAATACTGGTGGTCAGCAATCTAAATCTACGCCGTTTGGTGCTTCGATGAAATTTGCGATTGGTGGCAAAGAACACGCAAAAAAAGATTTAGGATTGATTGCGATGATGTCGGGGGCTTATGTGGCACAGATTGCATTGGGCGCTAATCAAGCGCAAGCGATTAAGGCTTTTCGTGAGGCCGAGGCTTTCAATGGTCCATCAATAATTTTGGCGTATGCACCGTGTATTGCGCATGGATTTGCTTTGCAAAACGGGGTTGAACATCAAACGAATTTGGTGAATACGGGTGCTTGGCCTCTTTACAGATTTAATCCAGCAAATATAGAAAATGGGCAAAATCCGCTAATTTTGGATTCGCATGTCGATACACCTTTCCCATTGGAAGAATTTATGAAAAGCGAAACAAGATTTGCGGCTGCGCGTTCTGTTAATCCTAATTTTGATAAGTTGGTACAAGAAGCCAAGGCCAACAATTTGTATAAAACAGAATTAAAACAGCATATTGCAAATTTTGCTGTGCAAAAAAACAAAGATAATGGTGAGGGATAATATGAAAAAATTATTTGTCGTATTTGCGCTGGTGTTGACCGCTTGTACCTTTCAAACTAAGCATAGGGGCTATGTTTTTCCTGAAGATTTGGAAAGTCAAGTTGCCAATATAAAGACAACTGCACAGTTGCAAGATGAAATTGGCGACCCACAGACACGCACGATTTATGGAGACGAAGTTTGGGTGTATTACAGTGCTGATGAAAATATGCATGGGCCTTTTCCAATCACTTATGATAACAAAACTGTGCTTTTGGCTTGGGTGAAGGGCGGAAAAGTATTAAAAACTCAGGTTTTACATGATGATGATTTGAAAGATGTTAAATTGGCTGATGGTGAAACCGAGATTCCTGCGGCAATTGAATTAAATGCACTGGAAGAATTGTTTAACAATATCGGTCGTTTTTCGCCCGCGGGGCTGGGACAATAATTTTTTAGACAAAAATTTGTTTTTTCGATTTTTTGTGTTATAATGCGAAATATAGAGAGAATGGCAACCGCAAAGGGTAGATTTATGCCGGCAAAAAAATTAGATTTTAAAACAGGTCAATATGTTGTTTATCCAACCCAAGGCGTTGGAAAGTTAATTCGTATAGAAGAGCAGACAATTGGCAATCAAAAGATAAAGATGATGGTTATTGATTTTGAAAGAAATCATATGACTTTGCGTGTACCAATTGAACGTGCTGAAATTTCTGGTTTGCGTCCATTGACGAGTGCAAAAAAAATGGACGAAGCGATTGCTGCGGCTAAGGGTAAAGCTGGGGCAAAGCGTATGATTTGGGCAAGACGCGCTGCACAATACGAAGAAAATATCAATTCTGGTGATCCTATGAAATTGGCAGAGGTTGTACGTGATTTGCAAAGACGCACTGCGACCGATACTATGACTTTTTCGGCTCGTCAGTTGTATTTAAGGGCTTTGGAACGTATGGCACAGGAATTTGCAATTTTGCATAAATTAGATTTAGAAGAGGCGTCCGATAAAATCGAAGATATTTTGGGTGTTCCAAAAGAAATTGATTTGAACGCTACAGAAGAAGACGAAGAAGAGGTTGACGAAACCGATGAAGAATAAGTTTTAACGCGCCTGTGGTTTGGGCGCGTTTTTTTCTTGTATTTATATTTTTTTTTCGCAATCATTAACACATAGAGATACTTAACAAAGGAAGTAAAAAATGGCAGGCAGCATAAATAAAGTTATATTAGTTGGTAATATCGGTCAAGAACCTCAGGTTCGCACAATGCAATCAGGTCAAAAAGTGGTAAGTTTTTCTTTGGCTACATCTGACAGATGGCGCGATAGACAAACTGGGGAACAGAAAGAACAAACAGAATGGCATCGCGTTGTCATTTTTAATCCTGCGTTGATTGAAGTTGCAGAACGTATGTTGCAAAAGGGAACAAAATTGTATCTGGAAGGTTCTTTGCGGACTCGTAAATGGCAAAATCAACAGGGCGTTGATACTTTCACAACAGAAGTTGTATTGAATCCATACGCTGGTCAAATGGTGATTTTGTCTGGCGCCAAGACGTTGGATGGTTCCGCAGAAACTTCTTCTGCACCAGCGAATAATACATCGCGTGAAGAAGTTAATATTGAAGATATTGCTGACGATATCCCGTTCTAATAAAAAATTGTTTTATAAAAAAAACCGCCGAATTGGCGGTTTTTAATTTTTTGTGTTTTATGATAATTTATGAATTACCAAACCACTACGCAATTTTGGTTCAAACCAAGTTGTCTTTGGTGGCATGATGTTGCCTGTGTCTGCAATGTCAATAATTTGACGCATTGTCACAGGATATAAAGCAAATGCAACCGCCATTTCACCAGAATCTACGCGTTTTTTCAATTCGCCAAGTCCGCGTATTCCACCGACAAAATCGATTCGTTTGCTGGTTCTTAAATCGCCCAAATTCAATATTTTATCAAATACTAAATTAGATAACACTGTCACATCCAAAACACCAATAGGGTCGTTATCATTATAAGTGCCGGCTTTGGCGGTCAAAGAATACCATTTGCCACCCAGATACATTGCAAAGTTGTGTAATTTATTTGGATGATAGATGTCGGTACCCATTTCTTTGACATCAAAAGATTCTCGTAATTTTTCGATGAATTCGGCTTCTGTTAAACCATTCAAATCTTTGACTACGCGGTTGTAGTCAATAACATGCAATTGACTTTCTGGGAAAATCACAGCCAAGAAATAGTTATATTCTTCGTTGCCTGTGTGATTTGGATTTTGTTCGCGTTTTTCTGCGCCAACACGTGCAGCAGCAGCGGTTCTGTGGTGTCCGTCTGCAACATAGAACGCAGGAACTTTTGCAAATATTTCTGTAATGCGTGCGTTTGTTGCATCGTCATCAATTTTCCAGAAAGTATGTCCAAAACCGTCTTCTGCGACAAAATCGTATTCTGGTTCGTGTTTTGCAATCCAGTCAGCAACTAAATCGTTCATTTCTGCTACGTCAGGATATGCAAAGAACACAGGTTCCAAATTAGCATTTTGAATACGAACATGAATCATACGATCGTCTTCTTTTTCTTTGCGTGTCAATTCGTGTTTTTTAATTTTGCCAGTCATATAATCGTCTACATTTGCAGCAGCAACCAAACCATACTGAGTTCGACCATCCATAGTTTGTGCATAAATGTAATACATTTCTTTGGCGTCTTGGGCTAACCAACCGTTTTCTTGCCATTTTTTGAAGTTTTCAACTGCTTTGTCATAAGTCTTTTGTTCGTGTTCATCAGCAATTGGGTCAAAATCAATTTCTGGTTTGATAATGTGTAATAAAGATTTTTCACCTGCTTCTGCCTTAGCTTCAACAGAATTTAAAACATCATACGGGCGAGAAGCAACTTCTTTGGCGAGTTCTTTTGGTGGTCTTACACCTGCAAATGGTTTAATTTTCATGATACTTTTCCTTTTTTTAATTGTCGTTTTCAAGATTGACAGGGCTGATTATAACATAAAAAAAATCGTTTTCCATCTTTGTTGAATTATTTTTTTTTAAATGTAACAATAGATTTGTGAAAAAAATTTTTTTATTTCTTTTGTTGGGGGCTTGCGGTGGGGCGAATTGGGTTGCGCCTGATGATTTTGTTTATATGCCGGTTAAAACTGATTCTTATGAAATTGCTACTTGGCAGAAAATAAATAATCCAAAAAACAAAAATATTCATATTTATATCGAAGGTGACGGGCATTCTTTTGATGCCTATGGACAACCGACAAGCGACCCAACTCCGCGTGGCACTTTTGTTCGTGATTTGGCTGTGGCTGATGATTTTGAAAATGTTGTTTATATGGCGCGTGCCTGTCAATTTATTATGGACGACAATTGTGTTGAGGCAGATTGGACATCTGGTCGTTTTTCAAAGAAAATTATAGATGCGCAAAGCAGCGCGATAAAACAGATTGCCAAAGATAATAAAATAACTTTGATTGGATATTCTGGTGGCGCGATGGTTTCAGGGTTGGTTATAAAACAAAATCCTGATTTGAAAGTTGTTAAATGGATAACAATTGCCGGTGTTTTGAATCATGAAAAATGGAGTCAATACCACAAAGATAAACCTTTGGATAAATCTTTGAACATGGAAAAATTGCCAAAGGTTCCACAAACACATTTTGTTGGGGGCAAAGATGAAAACGTTCCTTATGCTTTGGCAAAAACTTGGGCGGATGAAAAAGATATTATCATCATAAAATCTGCCACACATGACGGTTTTGAAAAATTTGGTTGCGATATTTTGAATTCTCTTTAAAAAATGCTATAATATAGTGTGAATTTAAGGAGAAATTTGATATGGCAAGTCAAAATAAATTTAAGACAGCAGTTCAAAATTTTGCAAAAAAGATTGTTGCACCAAGCAAGGCCAAACGTGTTGTTGCTGGCGCGGCAATTGTTGGCGGTTTAATGCTTGGCGGGGCAGGTGCATCGCATAAACGCGAAGCCAAGACAGAGCACAAATCAATTAAACAGACTGAATTTGTTGTCAAAGATTCTTTGCCACAGCAAAAACAGACTAAGGTTTTGCAACAAAAAATGGACTATTCGCCTGTGCAATTAAATTCACTGGAAGATATGTACACTTTGTTTGACAAGTCTTTAAATATCATTTTTGCAGAACTCGTTTTGGAAGAAGTTCCTATGCAAATTCCTTATGATGATTATGGTTTATACAAGGGTAAAAAAAATACAGTTGGTGTGGGGTCGACTTATACGCCACTTGATATAAACGATTATAATAATCCAGAAGCCAAGTGGTATCATATTGCATCAAATCAAAAAATTTTCGCGAATAAAACTGTGTCTTATGAAGATATGTTGAAATTGGTTATTGGTTGGGCGAAATATAAAACTTATGCGCAAAATCCAAAAACTAAACAATTTGTAAAAAGTCAAACTGTTTTAGAGCGTATGTTTACTAAATTAAAAGGATGCGCTTTGACACCTAATGAATTTGCGGCTGTGTTTAGTGCTGTGTATAATAATCCGCGAAATCTTGATAAACTTTGCCCTATAATCAGGGATAATTACAAAGATAAATTAAAATGCGCGAATGCTATTATGTTTTGGGACAGAAATGTCGCGTCAAATTCTGGACTCAAAGATAGGTGTGAATTTGAAGCAAATGTATTTTTAAATGTCGATGATTTTTGTGAACAAATGGAAAATTTTTCAACTTGTCCTGGGCGCCGTTCTTCTTGTTTGGGAACAAAACATGTTCAAAGAGCGACTTTGAACAAATGGAATTACAAGGAATGGTGTGAAAAAACGGCTGCGGCTTATTCTAATGTTGTTTATACAAGTGTTCCCGGGGTGACTGTGGGTGAAATATGTAATAACAAAGATGTAAAAAAACATTTTACTTATGTGCTTGAAAAGAAAGATAACGAGCAAGTTAAGGAAGTGCGAAACGAATACGCAAAAGCAAATGAATATCTCGCCAAGGGAAATTACGAAGATGCGCTCGAACAATTTTTAAATATGGAACAGCAGGGCGTTTATGGAACTGATTTGTTGAATGATATTGCTGCGACTTATGCACAATTACACCAATATGACAAAAGTTTAGAATATTTTAAAAAGATTCTGGAAACTGGCGAAACCCAGGCGTATTCTAATGCTTGTTACAAGGCAGGAAGTGTTTGTGAACAAGCGGGTAATTATAAAGATGCGATTAAAAATTATGAACTCGCAAAGAAATATTACAAAGACTATGGACTTGCTGGCGATAATGGCAAAGTTAAATATGAACAACTTTATCAAAAATCTATAACGCGTGCTAAGTCCAGACAACAGTCTCAAAAACAAATCTCACAGGGACAACAATTGGAAACTATCCTGAGACGCAAAAAACAGGGAAGAGTTTAAAAGATTTAAACTTTTTGTACTTTGAATTCGCTTACTGGGTATGTGTTGTTAAGTTCTTTTGCTTTCTTCACAGCAGCATTTATTGCCATTCCTTCGATTGGAAAAGGTCCAGCAACAATTTGTCCACGAAAACTTACTATATAAGCCATAGGTTCGTCCCTTTGGTTAAATTTGTTATTGGTTCAAAATTTTATCAAACAATATTTTGCCATTTTTTGATGTTGGCTGCAACCATACGCGTTGACCAGATATGTAATGAACATTTGGCAGGTCGTGCTTTAATTCAGGGATAAAGTGCTGTAAAATTTGTGATGCATAACCGCTGTCTTTGTCTCCACGAATAAATATTGTTTTTTCGGGGTCTTGAATAATTTCTTTGATAAAATCTATTACCATAAGACTTGAGTTTAATTTTTTGTTGATAATCAACTGTTTTAATTTTTTGTTATCCCATTGATTAGAATGATATGGGCATAATTCTAAATCACAAAACAGTGTCGCAACCAAGCGTCTTAAGTATTTATTTGGTACAATTGTTTGTTTAATTGATGTTTGGAAATCTGAGGTGTCAATTCCCAATGCTTTTAACCACCATTGACCGCCACCAGTGTTTTCTAGTTCCGGGTTCAGATAATAAAATGGATACATCCTGGGTTCTTGGATAATGTTTTGTTTTGTAATTTTTTGCAACAGCGGATTTTCCCAATTTCTGTATTCTTCGGCATAAGGAATCCCAGCGCGTGGATTTAATGTCACAACAAAACATTTTGCCAAAGCCAAATCCCCGACAAAAGGTTCTGGTTGTAATTTTGGGTGTATTTTTCTGGGGGCTTTGTCTGCATCAATTTCTTCATTTGAAATCAAAAGTTTTGCTTTTTCGATTTCTGGGTATTCGTCTTCCAAGATAAAAGTGTCTTTGTAAAACTTAGCCTGTCTCCAAAACTGGACAAGTGGTATTTTATCGCGTGTAGCATTTTCTTGTTGAATGATTTTTTTCATTTTAGCTTCGTCTATTTTTAACATGTTTGTTCCCTCTTGGTTGATTTTAAAAAACAGTTCTTTTGAATTCGGCATTCATTGGTGAAACAATACCCGCTTTTTCCATTTGGTTTAAATATTCAGCGGCTTTGTTATAACTGATATTCAAATTGCGTTGAAGAAAAGATATGGTCGCGTTTTTTGTTGTTTTTACTAAATTAACGGCTTGATCATAAGAATTCATATAAAACCTTCCTTTGTTAGTATGTCTTTGTTGCGCTTGAATACATTGTACTATTTTTTTAAATTCCAGCAAGGTGAATTTTTTATTGTGCTTGATGCACAATTCGCGAACCAGTTGATTGAGACCTGGCAAGAGATAGAGAAAGCAAATAAAATCTTTACAAACAACGATATTATTATACACTGTTGGCATACAACTAAATAAAAGCGAACAAAAATGCATTATCATTATTACTATCAAAAATATCCGTATTTAAATTATAACTTTCGTGATACAGACGGACTTTATAGAATGTTCTCAATTCCACCCAAAATGTTGGCGGCGGAATTCGAAAATACATTTTCGTACAGACCAAAAACTTTCTTTGATTGTGGTGCCGCCACCGGTGTTATTGTTTGGCTTGCCCTAAGGGCAGGCATGGACGCACGCGGTATAGATATAAAAAAATACCCGTATCAATTCAGTTGTTATGACGAATTGTTTAGAAATGGAAACATACAGATAAAATCCATACTTGATTGTGAACCAATTGTGGCGGATATAGTATTTTGTAATGGCACACTTACTTATTTTTCTGAAAAAGAATTGCCAAAAGTGCTTGATAAGTTTCGCAACAGCAAAATGATTTGTGCAATACATAATACCACCGAAGATGTTGAAGCAGCAACGGCCAATGGTGATGAATTAACCACTTGTAATAAAACACGTCTTATTAAACCACAAAATTGGTGGATGGATACATTCACAAAAAAGGGTTTTAACACAAAATACGCAGAACATATAAGATGTTTTTGTGCTGTTCCAAGTCATGGTGCATAAAAAAGTTCGAAAGTGGCGAAAAAATTGCCACTTTTTTATTTTAAAATTCGAACTTTGTGAAAGTATTAGAAAACAAAAGAAAACTTGCCTTGATGGACAAGTTTTGAAACTGTGGTTGTGCTGTCTGTGCAATTCGCGAACTGAATTGGTTGAAAATGTACGAGGAATCCATAAATTAACTTTATTGAATTTATAAAAACCGTCAAAAGACGGTTTTTTTATAATTATCTAGTTCTTGTACTTCTTGTTTTGCGTTTTTCTTGATTAAGAGATTGATATACTTTTGCTATTGTTGTTATATATTTTTCATCATTAAAACTGAACATAGATTCTGGGTTTTGTAAATGATATGTATTAGTCATAATATATGAAGCAGTGGTTTTACCACTTAAATAATCAAGGTATCTTTTTGCTATATTGAAAATAAATTCATCTGATGTACCAGACATATCTTGGAAAACACCACTCATATGAATGGATGGTATGCTGATTTTAACACTTTGATATTTCGTTTCGTTAATAAATTCAAAAGTCATGAATTTCTTTTCTTTGTTGAATAAAGAAAATCTGGAACCTTTTTTATCAATTTTTACAGTTATATTTGTATTTTTATTAATCAGATTTTTAATAACACTGTAAATAACACGGGCTTTTAAATATTGTTCTTCGCGTGCAATTTGTTTTTCTTTTGGATCCATAAAATCTACGGATTTTGCTAACATTTCATATGGCGTTAACAAAGACTTAGATTTTTTTAATTTATTTTTGATAAAATCTCTCCCTTTGTTAAAAGCAATTTTATCAAATACACCTCTATCAAAAGCATAATGGTTATATTTTAATTCTGGAACTTGTATCTGTACATAAGGATAGTCATCTTCTTCGACAAGATATTCAGAATACGATAACATTACAGGACCCATTGAAGAGTTTTCAATATGATAAAAATAGCTTTCATTTCTGTCATAATAAGATACCGTGGCAAAAGGTCTTTCTTCACTTAATTTTTGTATAATTTCAATGAATTTCTTGTCATCTAAACCAAGATTTACAGGTTTTTGCACAAGCGCATTTTGTTTGTCGTCAGACTTAAAAATACGGTGAAACAAATTTAATAAAGCCATTTTTTAACCTTTTTATCTTTTTAAACAAAATAACACACATCTATATATTGTCAAGTTTTAATTGGTTCGAAAATGGCGATTTTTTGCTACTTTCTTGGTTTTTACTTTCGAACTCGGTGAAACTATTAGAAAACAAAATAAAACCCGCCTTTACTGGCGGGTTTATCTATCTTGGTTGGGGTACACGGTTCCTTGATAAACAATAAATAAAATAAAAAAAATCTCGTGAACTTCGATTTTTTTAAATTTTCTTAATTGTTTATCTGCGTACTCGCTTGCGCGGCAATCGTAACGATTTTGGTGCGTTGCACTTCCAAAATCTACTGCTTGTCGAACACGATGAATTTTTATTTTTTTTGCTTTCTGGAATATGCACTAGACCTTGATGAACTATTTCCAAAAATGCCTTTTTGCAAACGCGTATCCTGAACCGGTTTTAAGGTATTGTTCAAATTCTAATGCAGCATCTTTTGAAGTAAATGCAATATAATTTACCAAAACCCAAGGTCTATATTTTGCTGTGTGTATTGAATATCCAGCATTATGTTGCTTTAACCGCTTTTTCAAATCATCAGTTTGACCAATATATTTTTGTTCTGGATTAGAAATACTTTTTATAAGATAAACATAAAACATTTGATTCTCTATTTTGTCACACTTCGTTAAAACTTCGTGTGACACTACTTCGTGATAACTGCTCCGTCCGCGTGGCCTGCCACACGAAGCGTCGCAGACGCGAAGTGTGGTTGGGGTACACGGACTCGAACCGCGATATACAGAGTCAGAGTCTGCTGTTCTACCATTAAACTATACCCCAATTCAAATGCGTATTATATATGTATTATTTATTTTTTCAATTAAAAACTAATTTAATTTGCATACGCGTGTTTTTTGTCCTATGATTATATTCAGCAAAACAAAAGGTGAATTATGCGACATCTTATATCTAATATAATTTGTGGTTTTATTTGGTCTAAGCGTTTACGTGACAAAGTGCGCACGCGGATTCGTTTTCCGCAAACGCGCGACTATGTTCGATATGTGCGTAAATTTGCGCGCAATATGGAACAAAGAAAGATAAGAACTTTGGTTGGATACGGTTGTAAAAACTTCATTGTGATTTTGAATAATAAACATGTTTTCAAATTTCCTTTGTTGACTGATGGCAAAGATGTTTCGATTCGTGAAAAAAGAATAGTTGATGCTTTCTATGGAATTTCACCAATAAAAATTCCTTTGCTGAAAGTGATACCGTATAAGAATATATATATAAGAAAATACGAATTTGCCAAAGGGACTTTGTTAACTGATGTTTCACCAAAGGTAATTGCAGAACACAGTGAACATATTGCAAAACAAATTGCAAAGTTTTTGTATGTGATTGGAAAACAAGACCCAGTAGAGATTCGTGATTTAAAACCAAATCAATCTGATAGACCTGGCTTTTTGTATGGCTGGTGTCAGGATGATATTTGGCAAAACTTTATGCTGGATACTAAAACTTTTGATATTACTTTCTTTATAGATTGGGAAAATACCAAGTTCGCAGATTTTAGACCGTCTTTGTATGTGTCTTCGCATAATTGGGACAAGTTTGGTTATCGTAGTATTATGATTAATGTTATCGCAGAATATGCGAAGTTGTATTTCAAGAAAAGTTAAAAATAATCTTGAAAAATAAACTAGGAATAAAAAACACTAATAAGTTTCATAATTTATTAGTGTTTTTTTTATGCCGCAGATTGACAGTGTAAAAATAATGTAATACGATTCCAATCGTATGAAGAAAGGAGTTTTCATAATGACTAAAAAATTTCACAATTTTTTAATGGGTGTTTCTGTATTACCAGCATTGGCAATCATGCCTGCAATGGCA
>JAGCOU010000020.1 GCA_017642565.1 Alphaproteobacteria bacterium
TATGGTATTGAATGCAACACTATCAAAATTCTCTGATGAATCCAGACCGAATGAAATACATTATTCTTTTCAATGTGCTAAACCGGTTAAAGACGAATGTCAACATTGTTCGCTTAGAACTACGCCTATTTCCGGCTGTGGACATTTTGCCGAAAAGGTGTATGAAAAGATGTTAGATCATTATGTTGCGCAACATGGCTGCCCCTGTGGACGTTAAAAAATAATAAGTGTAGTCATAGGAATAAGTATGAATCCTAAAGAAAAATATAAAGCGCTTAAACCCTTGCTGGATGAAATAAAAAAACATCCAGAAGATATGCATATTAACATTCATATAAACGCAAAATCCGAGAGTGCTTCTTCACACACTTTGACTATCCAGCACGCAACAAGACGCATTTCCATGCTTTTCGAAGAATATCAAAAACCTGCCATGGCAACTGTGTGTTATAGTTATTGTGACGCAAGTATGCGTTCACGCGACAAAACAAGTACATTTACAGACACCGCCAACTGTGATTTCCAAGATATTCTATTGTTTATATACATATACAACAAGACAAAAGGTATTATCGCAGAATCGCCGTATGCAAACGAAATAAAAAGAATCTATCGCAAAGCAATTCGTAATGGCATAACCAAGAACATAGAGAAATTAAGAAACCGTGTTAAATAAACTTGCAAATCTTCATGCGAAATGTTTTCCAGATCGTCCATGGTCGGCATCTGATTTTGCTGATTTAAAGAAGTCGGGATGTGAAATTATTGCATCTGAAAATGGTTTTATCGTGTGGCGCGTCGTCGCCGACGAAGCAGAAATTATTTCCATTGGCGTTGCGCCCGAAAAACGTCGTTCCGGTATCGCCGGCGCGTTAATTTTGCTTATGGAACAAGAATTAAAAAAGCAAAGTGTTGTCAATGTGTTTTTAGAAGTTTCTGAAGTAAACTATCCAGCAAAAAAACTATATGAAAAATACGGGTTTAAGCCAGCTGGGAAACGTCCAAAATACTATAACGGAACAGATGCAATCATTATGTCCAAGGTCATAAAATAGAGTAAAAAAATATTCCGCAAAATGCGGAATATTTTTATTCAGAACACATGAAATTAACGACCATTTTTCCCTTGAGTTGCCATATACTGTTTCAAAGAGAATGTCTTGGCACTGTTATCAACCAATTTTACCAACTGGCTCATAAACTCAGGGTCTTTTTCAGCATATTTTTTCAATGCTTTCACAACAGTTTCTGTTCTTTTTTCCCAATCACACCCCAAATTAAACGCTTCGGACACAGGGAAGAAATTCATCAGCCCCGCAGCGATATTGCTTAATGCACTGTCATTTAACAGAACATAGTCATATTTCGCCAACTCTGGATTTATTTTTCTCATCTGTTCCAGATAGCGATGGGCAAATTCTATTCCCATTTCATCATTTTGACGTTTAATGTTACCCAACGATTTGGTCGCGGTCCAGACAACGGCAAATGCAACAACCAAAAGGAATGTATCAAATGCCAACGTTCCAGCCAAATCTTTCTTGTCTTCACGATCAAATTCACCGGCGGCACGGAATTCATTGGCATCTTTTACATTTTGGACGCCGTCAATAACGCCACCCGCACCTAACATCGTGAAGCATGCGATTATCAAACTCAACATACTTGTATGCGTATGTCCTAAAACACCCATGTTCAAATTCAATCTACTTTCTTTTTTCATATTAACCTCCTTGGGCACCATGCCCCTTTACCCACATAAATATAATACAAAAAATAAAAATGTCAAGTCCTATATTCCGGACACAAAATCTAATACGCGTTTATCAAAAATAACGTCACGTCCCCGTAACGGGCTTGCCATATGCATATCGCCTGCATTACGTGTGCGCGACAATGCAACATAGGTTTGACCATGTGCAAACGCGCCACGCGAAATATCAACCACAACCGCATCCAGGGTTTTACCCTGGGCTTTGTGTATCGTCATAGCATAGCCCAAATTCAACGGAAACTGCTTAAAACTGCCGACCTCTATCTCGTTCAGGCGATCGTTTTCATCACGTTCATATTCGATTTTTTGCCATTTTTCAGGCTTTACAACGACAACATCACGCGTTTTGTTTAATAATTGCACGATTATTTCATGCGCCCCAAGGTGTTCGACAACCCCCATGGAGCCGTTATGCCATTTGTCGCCATTTTTCACAAAAACAACCAAAGCCCCCTGCTTCAGAGTCAGATTCATTGGTGCCGGCACATCACGTTCAGAAAAGGTTCCTGTGATTTCGCCGTTATACACAACCTCTGGCGCATTTATTTTGTTTAATCGGTCGGTATTTATGCGTTCTGCAACCGCGCGGAACGGCGTTATAATTACTGCATTTGCGCGACGTTCAGCATCTTCGATACGGCAATTATTAAAGAAATTCAGTGCATCAATATCGTTCCCACGCAACCGCATAAGATTTTGTAATAATTCCCCGTCATTTTGACGATAAACTGTTTCAAAGTTAAATGATACGAAGTTTGCCCGTTTATACGCGTGTGAGTCAAAAAAATACGCATTTTTATGCTCATATTCCGCCGCATAGTATTGTTCTGCATCTTGGGTAATAACGGGTGGTAATTGGAACAAATCGCCAATCGCGACGATTTGTATTCCACCAAACGGTTCGTTATTTCGCCGCGCAGCACGCGCCAAATAATCCATAGCATCCAATAAATCTGGGGCGACCATGGAAATCTCGTCAATTATCAAGACATCTGTTGCGTTAAGAATATTGCGCGGTTTTGCCTTTAATTTCAGCAATTCCATCATGATAAAATCGCGTGGCTGGATCTGGAAAAGCGAATGTATCGTTTGCCCCCCGACATTAAGTGCCGAAACCGCCGTTGGACACGCACAAACTATGCGTTTTTTAGATGCAGATTTTAAGTAATTGACGAAAGTAGATTTTCCTGTACCCGCCGGCCCCAATATCAACAGATTGGAATGCGTATGTTCCAATGTGTTAAACGCCGCTTTTTGCGCCGGATTCAAGATGGATACTATTTCAGACATATGGCCATATTGCCACAATTTATACCGTTTTGCAATTTATGATTTCTGTCGCGAATTGACGTGCGCCAAATTAATTTGTGCCACGACCGCAGCGGTTGATTTTTCAATATCTGCAACCGTTTTTAATCCAGTTTTCTGGCAAAAGTCCGCCAATGCATCAACTCGCAAATAAAGTTCTTCTTTTTGCTTGTCTTTGTGTGGCACAAACCAGATATCGTCTCGCATAATATCAGAAACTTCTTCTAACATTTGCTTTATTTTTTCCTTGGTGGCGGCGATATACTTTTCAGGCAACTGGTCAATCAGAATCCATCTTGACGCTTCGTCCGAGAAAGACATTGGGGATAAACCCAACTTTTTACGGAACCACGTAATTGCATTTGCATCATTTAACAAACAGATTACCATTTGCCCCTTTGAATTGATTTTAGTTTGAACATATTCGCGTTTGTACGGCTTGTTCAACCGCAAAATATTTTTTACTTCTTTATACCGCCATGGTACATATTTTTCCGTTATCAAATCCGTTGCGGAAAGCCACAATGACGTTTTTGCAGTTATCTGGTTAAATTTGGCATGCTGACAGAATGTCTGTATTGCGGTACTTTTCAAGCATAATTTTTGCCCTTGATTCGTATCTCGGCGTTGAATCAAGTCCGGCATACATGATTGCAAAGCGCATAATTTGTCATAAATAGCCGTATAACCTGCATCAACATATTGGTATTCTAAATCTTTCGCACTAAGCCATTGACCCGATAAGTCCACCGACGATTCTGCCCTTTTGACCCCCAGCGATTCTTTAAACCGCTTAATAACATCTGGGGTATTTCGCAAACACAAGATTGTTTGTCCCTTAAACATTTTTTCCCGAACATCATCGGGGTTGGTCAATCTATATTTCTCTAATGCACCAACAATCTTTTGCAATGTACCACTAACAAGTTTTTGTCTTACCAGGACTGTGGCAGAAACCCATTCTTTTTGCTTCAACGATTCTTTAAAACGATCAATAACCACACTGTCGTTACGCAAACAATACGTTGTCCCTTCGCCACGCATTTTTGTTAAAACATCATCTGGATTGTTTTCTTGCCAGTTTTTTAAGGCACTTTCTATTTTTCTGTATCCCCCACTAACAAATTTCTGCCCCAACAGCAACGAGACCCCCAACCATTCTGCTTTTACATTTTGTTTTGATTCTTTATAGAATTTATTAAACTGGTTTATAACCACAGAATCATTACGCAAACAATAAGACACGCCTTTGCCACGCATCTTTTCTTGGACATCATCCGGATTGGTTCTCTGGTATTCTTTTATTGCATCTGTTATTTTCTGCATTGTGCCATGAACAAGCTTTTGTTTTATCAGTGCAGACACAGATACCCAGTCTTCTACTTTGCGCGCACGCGTTGATTCCGCCCCCTCTTTTTTGTGTGATTGTGTTAATTCCGATCCCACTTTTCTGCGCAGTTCTTCTATCACTTTTGGGTCATTACGTACGCACAACATATTTTGAAATTTAATATCATTGGGGTATTTTGTTGCCACACTTAATATTTCAGTCGCCTTACACTGCAGATGCGCGCACAATTCGCCGATTGGTAACCACTCGTCTTGTTGTGGCCCAATATCATTTGGTTGTAACAATCCCGCCTTGACACAAAAAGCGCGTATCACCAGTGGATTGCCGAACAAACACAAATCACGATGATCCTGACCATCAATGTTTCTTATTCTGGCTTGGATATATTTTGGCATATCCGATTGCAAAATGTACAAATAGTCCCCTATCACCTTGGCACTGGCGCAAATATATGTGTTTTCTAAATCTTTTGCACTAAGCCATGCGCTTGACTTGTTGCTTTGGGTGGTGTTAAAGCCGGCTAAATTACAAAACCGTTCTATTATCTGGGAGTCATTAAACAGACAAAGCCCAGAAAAATTTCTGCTGCGTTTCAATTTTATGTAATCAGGCATATCATTTTGGTACTGACGCAGTGCAGAACGGATTTCCGATGCCTCTGCATTGATAATTCCACGTTTTCTCAAGTCGTTTACACTGAGCCAATCTTCAGTTTTGCCTGCAAATTTTTCGTATTTACCGTCATTAATCATATCAAGCGCACTTTTCTTCTATGTGGAGTTAGCACAAAACCGCAAAAAAGTCAACACTACATAAAAATCTCTTGCAAGGAAAACAAAAACAGATATAATGACCGCCGTGGGTTATTAGCTCAGTTGGTTAGAGCGGAGCGCTCATAACGCTTTGGTCGTGGGTTCGAGTCCTACATAACCCACCA
>JAGCOU010000021.1 GCA_017642565.1 Alphaproteobacteria bacterium
AAAATTATGGGAAGAATTTCTTGTAATTCTATTGGTGGGAATGAACTTGATACTCGTTCATATTCAACTTTCAACATCTATAATTCAGGGAACCATTGTTGGTGCAATATGACAGGCTATCAATTAAATGGTCAATCTGCTGTAAACGTAACCAATTCAGTTTGGGTTAAGACTAAAGATGGTTCGTGTTCGGAAAATTGTATGGAGACTTGTACACGAACGTTTATGTATGATGATAGGGTAGAAGAAGATTATGAAAATGCTTTGTTTGGTTCGTATGCTGATTCTGCAACACCATGTAATCCAAATACATATAATGTTACTTGGTATGATGGTAATACAACTATGACAACTAATCAATGCACGTATAACAGCGAATTTGTCGTACCAACTGTTCAAGAAAAGATTGGTTATATATTCAAAGGATTTGAAGTAGTCCAATAAAGAATGAAAAACAGACCGAGATATTTATTTCGGTCTGTTTTTTTATCCACCTCGATTATAATAAAACAAACCCCGCAAATTGCGGGGCTGATTTTTTATATGCATACTTATTTTAATTATTTCGCCATATAACGTTTTCAAACAAAGATTCTATATCAGATTTTAACGCATTATCATTAAAGAACTGTTCCCTGTCTGCCGCTGTTGTTTCGTGGCATTCACATTCATGATAAGGTGTATATTTTTGGACTGCAAAATTTTTAACACCTAAATTCGATGCAATTTTAGCAATTTCAATTAAATCTGTTTTACTTACAAAACGCGGATCACATGTAGTACGAACCTCTATCCCGTGGCCCGTTGTCATCCAAAACTTTAATGATTCAAGCATTCTGTCATACGCTATATCGATTCCTGTTAAATCATGATAATGCTGTTTTGTAGTTTTAAAATCAAGTCCAATCCAATCAACAATATCTGTCGCCTTTTTTAACAAATCTGGATAAAAGCCGTTCGTATGGAGTCCAATTGCAAAACCCAGTTCTTTGACGCGTTTCATATATTCCAAAGCAGCGTCACTTTGCATCAATGCTTCGCCACCTGAAAAGACAATGCCTTCCAATTTGCCAACACGCGCCTTTATCCAATCAAATACTTTTTCTGGGTCATATTCGCCCTCACCCAATGGGATAAGATGCGGATTCGAACAGTATTTGCAATTAAATGGACATCCCTTTAAAAATAATACAGCGGCCAGTTTCCCAGGATAATCTATCGTTGTAAAGGAAACCAGACCGCCGATTTGTATCTGCTTCATAGAGTTTAACCCAAAATTCTTATGCGGCCATTTTCAACAATTCACTATGACGAGCACCCGCTGTTAAAGAGTTTGCCTCTGTGAATGTTTTTCTTTCGCAAAATTCTGCGTATTTACCAATGTTGAAGTTTTTCACTGGTCTAATATATCCCATAGAGCGTGAAAATGTTTCGCATGGTGTTCTTTGTGTTGTCATAGTATTCCTCCTTTCCTTTGTTTGTTTTATTTTTTTGTTTTTTTTTTGATTGTTATTCGTGATCTTTGCATTTGCACTGGCAATCATTAGCAGCGATTTCCGCGTCACACTTTGGACAGAAATCATGTCGCCCTGGCAAATAGCCGTGCTTTGGACAGATTGAAAATGTAGGCGTCAATGTCATGTATGGCACTTTGTAATTTTCAAATATTGTCCGGACAATTTTTTCCGCCGCTGCCCCAGATGAAACTGGTTCGCCCATATAAAGATGCAACATTGTGCCACCTGTATATTTGCGCTGCAATTCTTCTTGGTGTTCCAAGGCGACAAATGGGTCGTCTGTGAAATACACCGGTAACTGAGTTGAATTTGTATAATATGGTGCATCCGCTGTTCCCGCTGTTAAAATATCTGGGAATTCTTTTTTGTCTGTTTTGGCAAAGCGATATGCACAACCTTCGGCAGGTGTAGCCTCTAAATTATACAGATTGCCTGTCTTTTCTTGGAAGTCAGCCAAATTGGTTCTTATGAAATCCATTACTTCCAAAACTAAATTTTTACCAAACACTGTGGCAATGTTATCGTTGCCGTTTGTAAAGTTCATCACCATTTCATTAGCACCATTCACGCCAATCGTAGAAAAGTGATGATTCCAATTGCCAAGATAACGTTTTGTAAATGGATACAGCCCGCGTTCCAAATTCTTGGATATAATCTTGCGTTTGATTTCCAAAGAATCACGCGCTAAATCAAGCAAAGTCTTTAATTCGCGCAATAATCCTTCGCGATCACCCTTGTGCTTGTAGCCAAGACGAGCCAAATTAATTGTTACAACGCCAATAGAACCTGTTTTTTCAGCACTGCCAAACAAGCCACCACCACGTTTCAATAATTCACGAACGTCAAGGCGCAATCTGCAACACATAGAACGAACATCTGTTGGATTCAAATCGCTGTTCAAGAAATTCTGGAAATTAGGAATACCATATTTAGCCGCCAAATCAAACAAAGGCTTTACATTTGGATGTTCCCACGGAAAATCGTCTGTGATGTTATATGTTGGAATTGGGAATGTAAATGGACGACCCAATGCGTCACCTTCGGTCATGACTTCAATAAATGCTTTGTTAATCATGTCCATTTCAGGTTGCAAGTCACCGTATGTGAAATCAACCATCTTTTTGCCAACAAATGGACGCTGGTCGCGCAAATCTTTTGGACAAGTCCAATCAAAAGTGAAGTTAATAAACGGTGTTTGTGTGCCCCAACGACATGGAACAGAACAATTAAACACCAAAGTCTGCATAGAATTTTTTACATCTGCATAGGATAATTTATCAAGACGAACGTACGGCGCAAGATATGTATCAACCGAAGAGAATGCCTGGGCCCCAGCAAATTCATTCTGTAATGTGCCCAAGAAATTCACCATGTGCGATACAGCGGTCGCCATATGTTTTGCAGGTTCACACTGTAAATAACCAGGAACACCATTGAATCCTTCGTATAACAATTCACGCAAAGACCAACCTGCGCAATATCCAGTCAACCAACCCAAATCATGAATGTGAAATGCTGCTGTTTTGTGCGCTTCGGCAACTTCTTTTGGGTAAATGCTTAACCAATATTCAGCAGTCATACGTTCGCTGCTGCGCAAAATAAGTCCGCCAATGGAATAGCCAATATTCGCATTTTCTTTGACGCGCCAATCTGCTTCGCTGACATAGTCGCCAATAACAGAAACTGCATCTACCAAAGAACCACGAGTTTCTGCACGTTTTTGACGATAAATAATATAACTTTCTGCGGTTTTATATGCATGCGCATCCATCAAAGTTTGGATTACGATATCTTGAATGCTCTCCACATCTGGGGTTTGCCCCGCGTATTTTGCATCCAATCTTGTTAAAACATCCTGAGTAATCTTTGCAATGTCTGCATCTGATATTTCGTGTGTCACAGCCACAGCACTTTTGATTGCGTCAAAAATCTTTTTCGCATCGAAAGCCACAACTTCACCAGAGCGTTTTTTAATAGAAGTCAAGCCACATGTTAATGTGGATATAACCTGAATTTGAACTTCGTTTGCGTTATCCGCCATCTTTTACCCCTTAATTTGACAAAAAATACTATATATTGTGTCTCTCGATTCCCTTTGGACACAGTATATAGTATTTTGTAGTAAATCTCATCATTAAAAAAAATTTTTTTTTGTTTTTTTTACTTGCTTTTTTGAAAAGCCCATCTGCCGTGGCTTTGGCAGGTTTTTGTTCATATCGATTCGGTGCTTTTTTATACACCAAATGGGCTTTTGTGTCTATTTTTATAAAAAAACAAGAAAAAAACGATTCGATTCGAGCAAAAAAATCAAAATATAGATAAAAAATTCCCGATTCGAATCAAGATATTGATTTTTGTATCTATCTTATTGATTAAAGGCAATTTTATAAAAAAGCCCTCTAAAATCGGGCTATATTTTGTCAAAAAAATGGGATGATGGGACGGACCCAAACGATAAAAATAGAATAGATTCGTTGCGAAAGCCATCATCCCACATATATTCTCTCTTCTCTGCTTTCGCATACCTTTATTTTATCATAAAAAAGCTATTTGTAAAATTAAAAATGCCCGTGTATTTTGGGCATTTTTTGGAACACATTACTATTTTGCTTATCTGCGATTATATTCGCACGATGGCTTGTCGCCGAAAATCCAGACGATTAACCAGATTAAAGCGGCTAAACCAATAAGCACGTAAAAGAAACGCGCAAACATCGTCATAGGACCAAAAATCCAGGCAATAATATCGAATTTAAATAACCCGACAAGCCCCCAGTTCAAAGCCCCTATTAACGACAAAGGTTTTAAAACATATTGTGTAAATCCAGACATTTTTTTCTCCTTGGGTTAAAAAGTCTTTTTTTAAGACAAAACCATTATAAACGAATCGCGATAACTTTTCCGCAGGAACAATTTCCCTTTATAAAACAAAAAAAACGCCCTGCGAGGGGCGTTCGTATATAGTTGCAACCTTAGCCACCAGGGCTGGGTTCGGGTTCTTGCGTGTTTTGTTGTGGGGCAACGCTCCATCCTGCAAACCTATAACCTGTTCTGACCGGCGTTTCAGGCAATGTAACAGAACCATCATAAGTGCAAGAGCCTGGTTGATAAGTATTAGTTCCCGAAGGATCAGTCCAATTAAGCGTGATTGTATTCGCTGTCCAATCTGCATAACATGTGACACCTTCTGAATTATGCAGATACACAGTGCTGCCGTTGGCGATAAGCGGAGTTCTGCCATCTGTGATAGTATAAGCAGTATTGGTCGAATCGCTTAAACCACTCGTGCATTTCCAGCCATTAAACCCATATCCTGGCAAAGTACAACTTCCAGAAAGCGCGACCGAACCATCCATAGGAACCTGTATCGTTTGCGGAACTGGTCCTGTACCGTCTGCAGTTGTAGAAGCACCACTTGGATAATTACAATTCAAAGTAATTGCCAAAGTGTCAGCGGTATAAGCAGCGTAAACCGTAACATTACCATCTGTCTGCCAAGGGTTTGCACCTGTCCATGCATTATCCAAAGTATTGTTTGTAAAAGTAGGCGTTGAATCTGTGGTCCAACCTACCCATGTATAACCAGGTTCAGCATAAATTCCTGTTTGAGATGCATTGGCATCCACGCCACCACCTGTCAATGCAGTATAATTGCTATCATATCTGGCACCGCCAGTATCAGTTTGAGAATTATAAGAATCAACATAATTATTAACACCAGACGCAGCATGCGCACCTTTGTCATACGTCACAGAATAACGTTTTGCGCTCCATTGTGCTTCCAAAGTGACAGAACCACTGGAAACACCCAACGTTTGTTCGTCACAGTCATTGTTTTGCGCAACACCGTTAACAACAACGATGCCTGTTGGCGTCACTGGATCAGCGAACGCTGGAAACAGCATGCATAAAACAATACCTGATGTTAAGAATATCTTTTTCATAATCTCTCTTCTCTTCACTAGTAATTATATCATAAAAATTTCATAAACCAAATTTTTGACAAAAGAAAATATTTTTGCCAAAAATGTATAGACAACATACCAGAAATCTGGGAAAAATAATTTTTGATAATCTGCGATTTTTATTAAAAACCGATTCGCAAAATTGTATGGACAAAAAATTTTCCAAAAAAAATCAAGAGTTTTTTATTGATAAAAAAACACCCCGATTTTTTTCGGGGCGTTTTTGTTGTATACAAGGTTTTTATCTTTATGGATTTTGGTTTCCACCACCAGATGTTCTGACATGCCACCCGCTGAATGTATAACCTGTCTTGCTAAGTTCATTAGCAGGTATCGTAATAACTCCACCATAAGTACAACTCTCAGCTTCAGAATTTGAAGGTGTAATCTCTGTTCCGCCATTCGCCGCAGTATCATTATACCATGTAAGGCTAATGCTATTAGCGGTTATATCAGCAACGCACGTGATTGTTCCGCCATGTTCGCCTGCATAGGTCCAAGTTGCACCTGCGCCACCCGCTGTCTGTGTCGTTGTGCTGGTGACACCATTGCCGTACAAAGCCGTAGCATTCAAATCATCACCAGCACCAGGGTCACCAACTTTACATTTCCAACCATTAAACGTAGAGCCTGTTGGGACTATACAAGAATTTGCTGCGAACGCGAAATTTTGACCATATATCGCGCTACCATTATTTGGTGCAGTGCTGCCACTGCCAGCATTAGAACCACAGTTGTATTTGATTGTTGTTGTATTCGCTGCCCATTGACCCGTACAGCTTGAATTATCCGCAATGTTATAAGCCGCAACAGCAGAGCCTGCAGCATAAGCCTCAGGATTGGTTCCACCGTTTGAACCATCAAAGTATGGACAAGACCAACCCGTAATATGATAACCAGTTGCGGTACATGCGTTTGCTGCAGCCAAAGTAAAGCCCGAAGCGTATGTGACAACCTGTGGGCTGTCTGAAGGACCTGTTGGTGTGACACCTGTTGCAGGTGTTCCGCAAGTGTATGTCAAATTATATTGATTTGCCAAATATGCAGCGTAAACAGTCAAATCTGTTGCATCTGCAGATGTCCATGTTGTTATACCTGTCCAAGCGTTTTGAACAGTCCCGGTATTAACTGGACCTGACCCCGAAGTTCTGGTGACGGTTGGTGTAGAATCTTTTGACCAACCTATGAATGTATAACCAGATTGTGCGGTTGATGCACCAGCAACACCTGTTCCGGCTGCATCGTTACCACTCGGGATACTATAAGCAGTATCAAATGTTGCACCATTTGTATGCGTATAATTTGAACCTGTTCCTGCACCTTTGTTATAAGTAATTGTATATTGATTTGGCACCCAGTGTGCATTAAGTGTCACTGTTCCATTTTGAGCCGGATTAGCATAACCATAACTTGCCAATGTGCCACCTGTGTAATTACCGTTTGGCGAAGATGCCTGAGTTCCTTGATATAAAATATAAGTAGCAGGAGAAACTGGAGAATTTCCGTTTGTCAAATCAACTGGTGACTCCCAACCAGCAAAGTGATAACCTGTGACCACAAAGTTACCATCAGCACCAGTAGTTGGACTCGCCAACGCAATATTTGTACTGTCAAATGTCACAGGCGTAGTTGAAGATGGCAAACCAGCAGTCCCAAGCGTTACATAATTAGCATCATGACTTCCCGCTGTTCCTTTTGCATAAGCAATTGTATATGTCAACGGTGTCCATTTTGCTTCGAATGCATTAGTAGCGTTTTGTGTAACATCGCTCAACACCGCTTCGGTACACGGAGCATTTACAGAATTATTATCAACCGTGATTTGACCACTAGCATTAATATCCTGCGGATCAGCAAACGCTGGGCAAGCCATACACAAAATAACACCAGAGGTTAAAAATATTTTTCTCATCAAAATCTCCTTCCTTTTATGATGGCATTATATCACAAAATCGAATCTAAAAAAAATGAAAAATGCATATTTTTAAAAAATTTTTAAAAAAATTAAAAACCCCGAAAAAATCGGGGTTTTTTTATCTTTTCGTAAATTATTATTTTTTACGAGGGTGTTTAACCGCTGCCTGTGCTGCTGCGAGACGCGCAATTGGCACGCGGAACGGAGAACATGACACAGAATCAAAGCCCAATTCATGGAAGAATTCAACAGATTCTGGATCGCCACCGTGTTCACCACATACGCCAAGATGAATTTTATCACCTTTGGTCGAACGCGCTTTGTTCACTGCATCTTTAATCAACAGACCTACGCCCAATTTATCAACAGACGCAAATGGGTCAGCCACATAAACACCGCGAGAACGATATTCGTCCAAAATTTTACCTGTATCGTCACGAGACATACCCAAAGTTGTTTGAGTCAAATCGTTTGTTCCAAATTCAAAGAATTCGCAACTTTCAGCAATTTCATTAGCCAAAACCGCAGCGCGTGGCAATTCAATCATTGAACCAACATGGTATTCAATGCTGTCGCCTGTTTCTGCGAACAAGGCTTCTGCAGTTGCATCAATTACTGATTTAACGATATCAACTTCTTTTTTGGAACCAACAAGAGGAACCTCAATTTCTGGGTAAACATGGACACCTGCTTTCTTGCATTCCAGCGCAGCAGACAAGATTGCGCGTGTTTGCATTTCGCAAATTTCTGGATATGTAATCGCAAGGCGGCAACCACGATGACCCAACATAGGATTTTGTTCTTTTAATGCTTCGCTTCTGGCTTTGACGAATTCTACTGGTTTGCCAATATGTTTCGCTAATTCTTCCATATCTGCATCTGTATGAGGCAAGAATTCATGTAGAGGCGGATCAATCAAACGAATCGTCACAGGAAGACCGTCCATAATTTTGAATAATTCTACAAAGTCAGCCTTTTGATATGGCAATAATTTATCCAAAGCAGCACGTCTGCCACCTTCGTCATCAGCCAAAATCATTTCGCGCATATCTTGGATACGGCTTGGGTCAAAGAACATGTGTTCTGTACGAGCCAAACCAATACCTTCTGCACCGAAATCACGCGCTTGTTTAGCATCTTTTGGTGTTTCTGCGTTTGCTTTGACTTTTAAATCTTTGATTTCATCAACCCATTTCATCAAAGTCCCAAAATTACCAGTCAATTCAACAGATACTGTTGGAACTGCACCTTCGATAATTTGACCTTTGGCACCATCGATAGAAACCCAATCGCCTTCGTGGATAACCACGCCAGATGTTGTTTTCATAGTTTTTGATTCATAATCGATTTTAATGTCAGGAGAACCAGACACACAAGGTGTTCCCATACCACGAGCAACCACCGCTGCGTGTGAAGTCATACCGCCACGTGCAGTGATAACACCCTGGGCTGCGTTCATACCTGCAATATCTTCTGGGGATGTTTCAACGCGGATAAGCATAACTTTTTTACCTTCTTTCTTCCAGGCTTCTGCGTCTTCGGCATTAAACACAGCCTGACCAACCGCAGCACCTGGGGAAGCCGGCAATCCAGTTGCAATAACTTTCTTTTCCGCCTTTGGATCCAACATTGGGTGCAACAAGTGATTCAATTGATCTGCACCAACGCGCAAGATTGCTTCTTCTTTGGACAGCAAGCCTTCGTTCACCATTTCTACAGCCATACGGACCGCAGCAGCCGCTGTTCTTTTACCGTTACGGCACTGCAACATCCACAATTTTTTATGTTCAATTGTGAATTCCATATCTTGCATATCTTTGTAGTGTTGTTCCAATTTGTTGCGAACATCGACCAATTCTTTGTATACTTCTGGCATTGCTTCTTCCAAAGATACACGACCAGAATCATCTTTTGCCATAGGTTGCGGGGTTCTTATACCAGCCACAACGTCTTCACCTTGGGCGTTAATCAGGTATTCGCCATAGAATCTGTTTTCACCTGTTGCAGGATCGCGTGAGAAGCACACACCAGTTGCACTGTCGTCACCGGAATTTCCAAATACCATAGCCTGGACATTAACCGCTGTGCCCCAATCGCCTGGGATATTATTCAATTTACGATAAGTAATAGCCTTTTTGGACATCCAAGAACCAAACACTGCGCCGATACCCAATTTCAACTGTTCCCAAGGATCTTGTGGAAAAACTTTACCGATATTAACACCGATTTCTTTGAACTTTTCAACCAGTTCTTTTAAATCTTCGGCTGTTAATTCTGTATCGACTTTATAGCCTTTGTCTTCTTTCATGCGTTCCAAAGTGTGTTCGAACAAATCAATGTCTGCGCCCAACACAACATCACTAAACATCATGATAAAACGGCGATAAGAATCATAAGCAAATCTTTCATTATTTGCAGCCTTGGCCAACGCTTTCACAGTTTCATCGTTTAAACCCAAATTTAAAACTGTGTCCATCATACCAGGCATAGAAACACGAGCACCAGAACGAACAGACACCAACAGTGGATTTTCGTTGTCTGCGAATTTTTTGCCCATAATAGATTCAATGTGAGCAATACCAGCCTTTACTTGGTCCATCAAATCTGTTGGATATTGTTGACCGTTTTCATAATAATAAGTACAAACTTCGGTTGTAACTGTGAACCCAGCAGGCACAGGCAGGCCAACCAAATTCATTTCTGCCAAATTAGCACCTTTGCCCCCCAACAGATTACGCATATCTGCGCGACCTTCTGCGGAGCCATTTCCAAATGTATAAACCCATTTATTTGCCATGGTTTCTCCTTTGTATATTGATTAAACCGGGCGTATTTTGATAGAAAATATTGATAAAAGCAAGGACAAAATGGTATATACAACGATTTTTATGCTTGACCCTAGGAATTTATGAGTTGTTGACTTTTAGTTATAAATCTACTAATCTTGTTCCTGGTTTGAAAAACAGGATAAACAAAATGACAAAATTATCTGCAGCGATGAAACGGCAAGTTTTGGAAAATATGTTTGTAAAAAATTACAAACGTATGTGGCCTTATATTAAGCCAGTATGGGGTCGCGCATTATTAACATTGTTTTTGGCGATACCTGTTGGGTCTATGGATGCAGTTATCGCATGGGCTATTAAGCCGTATACTGATGCTGTTATGGTTGAACAAACCATGCAATCGAGTTGGTACATTCCTGCCCTAATTATCGCTTTTACAACTGTCCAAGGTGGGTTGAGTTATATTTTAAGTTATCTTAACACATGGGTTGGCGGAAAAATTACTAACGCATTAAAGGCTGATTTATTTAGAAAACTGCTGACATTTGAAACAGAATTTTTTACATCGAAAAATTCCGGGGACATATTGATAAGATTTAATTCCAACGCAGATGCAGCATGTGCAGGTCTGTTATCCAATCTTAAATCATTCGTACAGAAATTCTTTACATCGCTATCGTTGATTGTCGTGCTTTTCATAAATTCTTGGCAATTGGCATTGGTAACAGTGGCGGTTTTATTATTTGCTTTCTTGCCTATGGCTTCTTTGAAAAAGCGTGTGGCACCAATATTAAACAATGCGATGGCTATTATATCGCGCTTAACAACGAAATACAACGAAACATATTCTGGGAATAAAACTATTATTTCTTATAATTTGGAAAGTTATCAGGAAAAAAGATATGTAGAAACTCTTCACAAAAATTTTGATTTGCAAATCAAAGTATTTCAAAGAACTCGTTGGTTGACACCTGCTATGCACATAATATTGTCAATCGGCATTGCTTTGGCGCTTTGGTTTGGGTCATATTTGATTTTGTCTAAACAGTTAACACCTGGTGGTTTTGTATCGTTTTTGACAGCATTAATTTTACTTTATCAGCCAATGAAAGGCATTGGAAACACATACAGTTCCGTAATTATGTCATTCTGGGCGATTGAAACATGTTTTGCTATTCTTGATACACAGCCAAAAATTTTGGACAAAGAAGGCGCTGTGGATATGAAAACAATGCAACATCAAATTGGCTTTAACGATGTTTCATTCAACTATATTCCTGATGTGCCGGTATTAAAGCATATTAATTTGACAGTGAACAAAGGTGAAACAATCGCTATTGTTGGAAATTCAGGCGGCGGAAAAACTACCTTGGTTAATTTGTTACCGAGATTTTACGATGTTTCGTCTGGCTCTATAACAATAGACGGCAAAGATATTCGCGACTTTACTTTAAAGTCTTTGCGTCAAAATATCGCTGTTGTTTTTCAGGATAATTTCTTATTTGAAGGCACCATTCGTGAAAATATTATGCTGGGCGATGAAAACGCAACCGAAGAACAATTACAAAAGGCTGTGAAAGAGGCTTACCTTGATGAATTTTTGACTACATTAAAAGACGGCATAGACACACAAATTGGCGAACGCGGAATATTGCTTTCTGGCGGACAAAGACAACGCGTTGCAATTGCTCGTGCTTTCTTGAAAAACGCACCTATACTGGTTCTTGACGAAGCAACTTCTGCTTTGGACAATAAATCAGAAGCAGTTGTTCAAAAAGCAATTGAAAATTTGATGCATGATAAAACTGTATTTGTTATCGCACACAGACTTTCAACCATTCGCAATGCGAGCAAAATCATAGTTGTAAACGATGGACAAATTGTTGAAACTGGGACCCATGAAGATTTGTTAAAGGTTGAATGTGGGGCTTATAAAATGCTTTACGACATGCAATTTAAAACGAACAACGACAAAGATAAAAAAGAAAGTGGCGATACCATAGAAAAATAAAGATAATAAGTCAAGAGATAAAAAGTCGTTTCGACGACTTTTTTCTTTTTTTTCGGTTTTATTTTTTTTTCTTTTTTGTTAAAATATTTTTATATATAATACTTGTTGGTGTATTATACAGGCTGCAAGGCGCTTAAATCTGGCATTTTTTAGGAAAGTGTTCAGTTTAGGCGTTTGGTGTGGTGTTGGGGACAGTGCCGAAAAAAATACACCACGAGAGAGAAAAAAAGTATGTATAACAGAAAAAAGATTATTTTTCCGTCTATAATCGCGATGTGCGTTGCGTGCCCTGTTTTGGCTATTGATATTGATACATTGGGTAAAATAGATGGCGAAAACGCTATGTGTAATGTAAACAGTGCGCTTGAAAATGATACAGGCGCCAGATTTATTGCGAGATGGACACCAAACACATACACTTGTAATCCTGGAACATTTTTGGATCATTTAACCGCAACATGTGTAACATGTACTGCGAATTATATCTGTCCTGGCGGAACCCATACTTTTAGCGAAAGTTCTGATATTGGTATTACATCTTGTGAAAGTGCTGCTGGTAACAAATACCCCTATTCTGACGCGGGGAATAGTGATTCGGATATGTGTTATATGTCTGGTACCGATTCATGTTCAAAAATAAATCCTGTTGATAATGGAAGGCCAACATACGCTACATCTGGTTCTTCGATTCCGTTTAGAAGGTATGCGTTAAACGAAGGTTATTATGCAACAAATACGATTGGTGCATGTGCGATAACCGCATTGACTTGTGATACAGGCTATACATTAAACCCAACAACAAATGGTCCATTGGCGAATTATATTGGTCAGGGTTCAAAAATATCAAAAGCCAATACAAAATGGCGCGCCCTTGATGGTAGCACAGATGGCAGCAGCAAAACATCAGATGGTTTTGGCAATTCAACTGGTATGACAAATGGAACGGTGGCATACGCTTGGAATAACGGAACAAAAATACATTTCCGCGCATCTTGTAACAGCACTCCTGCGGGTTCAGAGTTTCCCTATTCAACCTTTAATTCTTCGAGCACTGGAGTAAATTGTTGGTGTAATATGGACAGTTATACAATATCTGGATCAACCACGTCTGTAACCGATACAAAATGGGTTTTTGCCTCGAAATTCGATAATTCTTCAAATTGCGCATCACAATGTACATCGGCTTGTTATTCCAAATTTCATACAAAGACTGAATTTGAACAAACGTTATTTGGTACATACGGTCAACAAATGGCGTGTGAGTTAGATTATATTAACTGTGCACCTGGCTATTATTTACCTGCAAATGCCACCCAGTGTGTGATTTGCACGATGGGCAATTATTGCGAAGGTGGGTCGTTCCTTATGAACAGTTATGACCAAGGGATTAATGTTTGTTCTACAGATGGTACGTATCCTTATTCAGCCGCTGGCGCAACGAGCAGGTACGAATGTTACACAAATGCAACCACAACTTGTGCGGCAAAAAATCCGTATTATTTTGGGCATGGAACTGCAAATTATGCAACATCTGGTTCCATTAATTGCAAGAGTTATGCGGGTATGGAGTCTGGCCATGGAAACGGGGTTAATAATATCTGTACACTAGATTCTATTTCAACTTGTAATATAACATCTTTGTCTTGTGATACTGGATATACCCAAACTGGAACAAATGGCGTATTGGCAAATTATATAAATGAAAACACGCCGAATTCCTCCCCTTTTGTACGTTATAGAAACATTGACGATTCGTCTAATCATGGTGACCAAACTGGTTTATCTGTTGGTGATTGGGAAGTAAAATGGTTGGATGGAACGACTGTTCGTGGCACCGGCAGTTGTAATACAGATGGTGCGGTCCCTGCATATATAAATGATAACGACGAAGCACTGATTTCTGGCACAATGACACCACAAGCATTTATAACAGGCTTTGCCGCGATTGGCACCCAGGAACAGACAGCACGCATCACAGAAATATTGACACAGTATTCGAATGGCACAATGCCATTAAGTGAAGTGTATATTCGATCAATAAAAGAGTTTTTTGTTAACCCAACTGCAAATTATAATACATCAAGTAGTGGGCAATATTGTTGGTGCAAAATGACAAATTATTCTTTGCAGGGTGGTACATCACAATCAACCCCATCTTCGAATTGGGTATTCTTGTATAACGAAGGGTCATCTGCAAACTGTGCGAGTCATTGCGCAAATATTTGCGCAAACAACATGCGCTACAACGTTATTCGTAACGCTATATTTGGTTCGTTGGGGGCAAATATGGAATGCACGGTTGCTTCTTACACTTGCGAACCGGGAACTTATTTACCTGCAAATGCTACCCAATGTGTGGCTTGCACAACTGGCAATTATTGCCTTGGTGGAACATTTAATTATTCAGCCAATGCCCAAGGGCTTACCGCATGTCCAAACACGCATCCAAATTCTGCTGCGGGTGCTGCGTCACAAAATATGTGCTATGTTCAACAGACACGCGAATGTGCAACTGCGAACCCTTATAATGGCGGACACGGAACAGCAACTTATAATAAC
>JAGCOU010000004.1 GCA_017642565.1 Alphaproteobacteria bacterium
CAGCAGGGGTGTTTTGTTTCCTTGTGCTCGATTAACGAGAATAGAATTCGACGACCAATTCAGGTTGCATTTGCACTGGATATGGAACGTCTTCAAATGCAGGTACACGAGTAAATGTTGCTGTGAAATTAGCACTATCTACTGTGATGTAATCTGGGAAGTTACGTTCGCCAGATTCCAAAGCCAACACTACCAAAGGCATTTGTTTGGCTTTTTCACTTACTGTGATAACATCACCTGGGTTAACGCGATAAGACGCGATTTTAACGCGTTTGCCGTTAACATAAATGTGACCGTGGCTTACCAATTGACGTGCAGAAAACACTGTTGGTGCCAATTTAGAACGATATACAACAGCGTCAAGGCGTCTTTCCAACAAACCAATCAAGTTTTCAGGTGCGTCACCTTTCATATTTTCTGCTTCTGCATAATATGCATGGAATTTCTTTTCGCCAATATTACCATAATATCCCTTCAAAGTCTGTTTAGCGCGCATCTGTTTTGCGTAATCAGAAGAAGAAGAACCACGAGAAGTTGGACCGTGTTGTCCAGGTTTATATTTTCTTTTGTTAAATGGGGATTTAGCCTGACCCCAAAGATTAACGCCAAGTGAACGTCCAATCTTTAATTTGCGTGTGCTACGTTTTGCACCAGCTCTAGCCATTTTATTATCCTTTTAGTTTTTGGTTTTTATTGTGCCGAACATTTGACAGACACCTTATTTCAAATGGGACCAAAAGACACCACTGATTATTCAGGTCTGGCTATCCAGCAAGGCATATTCTATATATTTTTTTAAGAAAAGCAAGAAAAATCCGCATGTTCTGCGGATTAAAATTATTTAGTGTTTTGTTGAAGTTTATACATGAATATACATTTTTTCATTTTGTTTGCCCAATGTTTTGCGGCTAATTTTCCCCAATTGATTATACCATATCCAACAAAAGGAAAAAAATACCACACTGTGTTTGTGCCATTAATATCTGCGCGTTGATAGATAATTTGCGAATCTAAATGTCTAGGGCATGGTACATTTTTACCATTAAAAACAACTTCTACCTTATAGCCTGCGAGACCCTTGTCAGGGTTACAGTAACTTTTGATATCGTTAACTTTTATCGGGGCGGCATATTTGTTCGCATATTTGTTCATAGATTTTGTCATACTGAAACCTTTTCTTCTGTTTTTCTTTATGTTCTTTATAGCACGGTTTGCATATTTGTCAAACATTTTTTATTTCAACACAAAATGAACGCTGTATTGAGGTTTTTTGTCTGCCCCCAGTGATGCACGGATGACTTTGTTTGCGGCAACCTGTACTGCTTTATGTAAATTATCATGAGATTTACGTTCTGTTTTGGTCAGGTTATCAATCGCATTAGTGATTTCAATTTGAATTTGGCGTTTCATAAAACCTGTGTCATCAGATTCAAATATGCCAGCACTTGAAACCTCTGGCACGCCTTTCAAGAAACCTTTCTTGTCAATTGGTAATGTGACGAATATAGCGCCGTTCGAAGCAATCTTTTTGCGGTTTTTATAAACTTGGTCGTCTGTGCTGCGTTCTGTTTCGCCTTCCATAACAATATAGCCCGTGGGGATGCTTTCGCAAACATAAGGTTCTTCGCCGTCTTTCAACGCAATCATATCGCCATTATGGACAATCATCATGTGTTTAGCGCCACCGCGTTCCATCGACATTTTGCCGTTTAACATTTCACTGATATATTCACCGTGCATTGGGATAGAAACCTGGGGATGAACCATATCATAGAATTTTTCAAATTCAGGTCTTCCTGCGTGTCCGCTGGCGTGAACATTGTTTGTATCAAATATAGTGTGTGTTTTGATACCCATGCGCGCTAATTTGTTATAAAGATAAGATACATCTTGTTCGCGACCTGGAATAATAATCGCACTGAACACAACTGTATCAGTTGGCATCAATTTTAATTCTTTTACATGGCCGTTACAAAGACGTGTTAACATAGCGTATTTTTCACCCTGGGAACCAGTTAAGAAAATCGCTTGCTTTTCAGCAGGTAAATCTTTGATTTCGTCAAATGTATAAACATCGTCTTCGTTCAAATAACCGTATTCAATCCCAATTTCACGAAATTCTGGCAGTCCAACATAAGGCACTGGGTTAGGATTGCTGCGTTCTTTGATTGCGGCAACCCGTCCTGCGGCACGTGCTGCTTCGCTGAACATTTTTATGCGAGCCAAACTTCTAGAATATCCAGTGACGAGAACACGACCAGGTGCTTTCTTCATAATTTCAGTCAAAGTATCACGAACCTGGGTTTCAGTCGTTTGAGGCGTTTGTCTTTCGCTGGAAGTAGAATCACAAACGCATGCCAACAGTTTTGGGTCGCTGCCGATTTCTTTTAATCTGGCATAATCTGTACCTGGTTCAATAGGGTTGTCATCATTAAAAGTCCAATCGCCAGTATGTAAGATTTTGCCCGCAGGTGTTTTGATGATTAACATTTGTGCCTCTGGTACAGAATGTGAAACATGGAAAGTTTCAACCACAAATGGCGACAGGTCTAATTCCGCGCCAGCTGCATCAAATTCGATAATATCTTTTTCTGGGTTGTAATCCATTTCGATACCATTAAATGTTCTGCGTAAAATTTCGGCTGGAAAACGTGTGCAATAAATAGGTTTTCTAAACTTTGGCCAAATATATTTTAATGCGCCAATATGATCTTCGTGTCCATGAGTCACAACGAAAGCAACAACATCTTTTTTATGTTTTTCAAGCCATGTTGTGTCGCAATATTGAACATCTCCTGCGCCAATTTCTTCTTCTAGAAAGCCCATACCACAGTCAACAACCAGATATTTACCCTTGTATTTATAGACATACATATTTTGACCGACATGTTCCAGACCGCCCAAAGCCATAAAATATATTTTGTCATCGTTGGTTTCGCTTTCTTGATTAGTATTTTCTGCCACTTTTACTTTTACCATTTTTAATCCTTTGTTTGTGTGAATATAATACGATTATCAAAGTATAAAATCAAGAGAAATACAAATAGGCATTGACAAAGCGACACTTTGTGTTATTCTTTTGTCAAAACAAAAGGATAACAGATGTATACCCCTAAAACTGTATTAAATAACCAAATAGAAAAAGAAAACAAATTTGTTTCGCCAATGCGTAATTTTTTTGATGATCCAAAAGAATATACTAACTTTAACAATGAATTTATTAAATCTGATTATGATTTTGTTCGCTATCAAAACAGAGAAAAAATCGGTAAAACAACCGACAAACCATTAAAAGATATTTTAAAGCATATTAAAAAGCTAGACTATGTTCTTGTCCTTGGTATTGCTTTGACATTAGGGGGAATGACCTACAGTGCTACAAATTATTATTTAAGCCCAAAGAAAGTTACAAATCAACGGACAAGACAAATAGATATTGCTTTGATAACAACCTTGGTCGTCTTGTTGAGTTTAGTTATGGGCACAGGCAGTTTTGTGATGGCTTATCGCGAAAAAGACATAAACGAAGTTGAAAAAATTTATAACAGATTAACAATTCGTTTGTTTGATGCGTTTAAAGAAATTGATTCTAGTTTAGATAAAGATTTGTTTGAAAAATGTAATCCAGATATGGCACAGGTTATTACTGCATTGTTGATTGCTAATATGAAAGACGCGGACGTTAAAGAATTAACAAAACTCGCAAATAAAATCAGCAAACAAATTGAAGAATCTCCGGATTTTACACTTAAAGAATACACAGCAGAAATGAAGCAAGCGTTGAATATTATCACAAATGCTTTGATTAAAAATCCTGATTTGTGCGCTGCGATTTCATCAACATTCAAAGGTAATATGCCGATGACAATTAATTTAAGCAAACAAAAAATTCAAAAACAAAAATAAAACAACCGACCTTTTGGTCGGTTTAATTTTATGGCGCACCCAGTGCGAGTCGAACGCACAGTCTTTGCCTTCGGAGGGCAATGCATTATCCAGTTATGCTATGGGTGCATGTGAAATACATTATACATTATTGTGACAACATTGCCAGCATAAAATCATCTAAATCACCGTCCAATACTGCGGCAGAATCTGTTTTTTCCACATTCGTTCTAACATCTTTGACCAGTTGATAAGGGTAGAGCACATAGTTGCGTATTTGACTGCCCCATTCGATCTTCTTTTGGGCTGCTTTGGCAGCGTCTTCTTCGGCTGCGCGTTTTTCCATTTCAAGTTCATATAACTTAGACCGCAACATCTTCATAGCCATGTCGCGATTTTGAAGTTGGCTGCGTTCGTTCTGGCAAGTCACAACGGTATTTGTCGGGATATGCGTGATACGCACAGCAGAATCAGTCTTGTTAACATGTTGCCCGCCAGCCCCACTTGCACGATAAGTGTCAATTCTTAAATCTTTTTCGTTTATATCAATTTCAATGGAATCGTCTATATCAGGCCACACGTCCACAGAGGCAAAACTGGTTTGTCTTTTTCCGTTGGCATTAAAAGGAGATATGCGAACCAATCTGTGAACACCGATTTCATTTTTAAGCCACCCAAAAGCGCGTTCGCCAGATATACGAAAAGTGACGCTTTTTATGCCAGCAACATCGCCTTCGTGTTCTTCGACTGTTTCGATAGTAAACCCGTGTCTTTCGCACCATCTAGTATACATACGAGCCAGCATTTGTGCCCAATCTTGCGCTTCTGTTCCGCCAGCACCAGATTGAATAAATAGAAAAGCGCCATTGTTGTCCATCGGGTCGCTAAACAAAGTAATAAATTTAGCCTTGTGTGCAACATCGCCCAATTCTGCAATGGCTTTGTTAATATCTTCGTCTTCGGGAGACAGTTCATACAAATCACAAAGGTTTTTGTATTCGTTTTCGAGACTTGTTAATTCAGCCAATTGTTTTTCGAGATTAGATTTTTTCTGTAAAATACCACGAGCATAATCGGGGTTGTCCCACAAATCTGCTTTGTTAGAAATTTGAGTAAGTTCTTCTATTTCTTTTTTAATTTTTTCCGGGTCAAAGAAACCCCCTTAACGAAGATATATCGTCACGGATAGTTGTCAAAATGTCGTTGTTTATGACTGTCATGCTCAAAATATACCAGGTTATTTATTTAAATCAACTTTTTTGTGTTTTTTGATTAAACTTATGTTGCGTTTTATTTACGAATATGATAAAATAAAACATAACGAGAGGGAAAATTTATGAATAAAAAGATACTAGCATTTGGTTTTATCGGGGCTTTTTTAATGGGAAATGGCGCGTTTGCTGTGGGGGCTGGAACTACTGCTAATGACAGTGCGCGTGCGGCTGTTTATACAAATTCCGCAGGGGCTTCTACGGGTGGAACACGTGGTCAAAAGGGTGTTGCAAATGCGTATATTCAAAATCAGCGCAATACATACTTTATGATTACTCAGCCTGATGTTGATACTGCCTGTCGTGAAAAGATATATAAATGTCTAACAGATTATTGTGGTGATGTGGCTGTTGTTCCTGGAAAAACTTCGGGCCGTTGTATGTATGCGACAGAAATAGAATTATACAATTATGCTTTGCTTTGCTTGCAAAAAGATACCTCTATTTTGTTACCACAATATAATACGGTTACAAAAAATGGCACAGGTGGTATGAATACTGCTGCGCGCCTTTGTCCGTCTTATGTTCAACAGGAATTAATGTCATATTTATCTATGGCTAATATGGCGGACAAATTAACAAAATCTCATTCGGATTTGTGTACACAACGCCGCCGTGAATTAGAGGCTGCAATGGCTTGCCATTCTGTCGCGCTTGCGTATGGCAACGAAACAACCAGTATGTTAACAACACAATTAACTGATTATTGTGGTGCTGGTGTTTCTGGTGGGTCTGCTGAAATGGTAACTCGTTTTGCAAACGCAGGTAATGTTGGTGCTAATATTTGGGGTTGGGCGGAAAAAGTGGTAAGTTTGGAACCAAATTCCAAAGGTGCAAATTGGGAAGCGGCGGTGGATGCTGTTTTAGCAAGTTATACTAATCGTATGAATCTCGCTTGTGGTGATAATTTGCAACTTAACACAGTGCAACACGCTACAACGACAAATACGACACCTAATTTACAGGCAGCGGTCAATGTTATTGCTGGTGCTACATTCCCAGCGGCTCAAAATAACGCACAAAATCCGTATGCAGACCAAAGCGTGTTTATGGAAGTGACGTCTATGTCTGAAATATACGATTATGCAACTGCTAATCAGGTGGTTCAGGCTGGGTTAACGAGTTCTGCTTTGACTCAAAACTCTTTCTTGACCAGTTCGCAAATGGATGCAATGCAAAAGGCATATAAGCGTGGCACAAAAGTCTTTGTTATTCGTGACAGCGCCAGATGTTATACAATACCTGTGTCAACATTGACTCAATCAGAAACATCCATTGTTGCACAAGCGTTTGCTAATTGTGCCAGCAGATAAAACAATTATTTAAAAACGAAACGCCCAATCGGGCGTTTTTTTTGTTATGTCAAAAAAATCTTACACTTTTCTTGAACAGTACAGTTTTTTTTGATATAATTAAACTTATGAAAATATCTCGCAGACAAGTTTTAAAAACAGTCAGTTTTTCTGCCCTTGTTATCGGGTTGACACCGCGCATTGCTTTTTCAGCACCGAATACAGTCCTTTCTATTCGTACGGGTTCACAACCTGGGGGAAAAACGCGTTTGGTAATTGAAACGGCATCGCGTCCGTCTTATTCTTTGTCTTATGGCGATAAACAATTAAATGTAAATTTATCTAATACAAATGGAAAAACAGATGTCAAGACCACTTTAGCAAAGGGAACATTGATAAAAAAAATCACACAAATTCAAAATGGTTCTACTTTACAGGTTGCGGCTGCGCTTTCTGGGGCGATTGATGCGATTGATAAAAAACAAATAATGATTTTGGAACCAAATGGCGATAATGATTATCGTCTGGTGATTGATTTTAAATCTGGAACCGGTCGTGGAATAACCAGTACCGCCACAACGGGCAGGGCGGCTACCCAACAACCAACACAAAAGAAAGAAGAAACAAAAACACAAACGAAACAAACACAACATGTCATAGTAATTGACCCTGGACACGGGGGCAAAGACCCTGGTTGCACGGGTAAGGCTGGAACCCAGGAAAAAACCGTGGTTTTATCTGTTGCGAAAAAATTGAAATCTAAATTGGACAGTGCGGGGTACAAAACATATTTAACCCGTTCTAATGATTCGTTTTTGAAATTGGCGGAACGGGCGGAATTTGCTGAAAAGAAACGTGCAGATTTGTTTATATCTTTGCATGCTAATGCTAACCCAAGTCGGGATATGCGTGGTTTTTCTGTTTATACTTTGTCGGAAAAGGCGTCTGACGAAGAGGCACAAAAACTAGCAGAATCTGAAAATGCCGCAGATAAAATTGATGTAAACGGATTCGAACAATTTTCCAAGGATATTCGTGTCGCATTATCAGCGCTTCAACAACATGCAGTTGCCGAATTAAGTGAAGAATACGCAAACAGTTGTGCAAAATCGTTAAATCGTGCGTCTATTCAACAACAAAAGGGACCGTCTGTCCGTCATGCACCGTTCGCTGTGTTGCGTTCAACCGTGCCGGGTGCATTAATTGAATTGGGGCATTTGTCCAATAAAAACGAAGAAAAACTTTTGAAATCAGACGACCACCAAAACAAATTGGTTGCCGCAATCGTAAAATCTATCAATTCATACGATTTTGATGTGTAAAAATTAATAATTGTTAAATAAAGAAGTTCTAAAATCTATCGCTTTTTGTGGGTCAGTGCTATAATCTCTTAGCATGTTTGCACATCTACCTGCACAGTCAGGACAAAAACTTACAACGTCACGGAAAATCCATTGAGAAGATGTAATATTTTGTTGAGAACCAGTGTTTGGTATAAATCTTGTCAGTTTGCACCAACAATTTGTGTTAACAATATCATTTGTTTCGTTTGGATATCCTGGCATAGCATAAGTTCCTGATGTTGAACTGCACAAAGATGTACCAACAACTTTTCCGTATGGGAAGGTTACGCCCCAATCGCCAGCGGCAGTCAAACCATAATCTGATCTGCGGGCTCCACTATAGCCGTGATTGCCTCGAATGGTTTGTAAATATGCCAAGCCTGTCCCTTTTATACTGGTATCAGCTTGTTTCAAAGATGTTATATTATATACCGTTTCATTATTGGAATTTGAATTATTTTCATCGTCATAGTTTGAAGAATTGTCGTCATTGTTTCCAGATACCGATTCATCGTGTATATTATACACTGTTCCTTTGAGATTCATACGCAGTTGTTTTGTTGTGTCTTTGCTCATTGGCAAATCAGAATTTCTCGTTGCTTTCAAATAATATGTTCCTTTCTTGCCTTTGATTACAAGTATTGGTTTTTCAAAGTATGTTGTAGCCAAACATGCTTTGTCTTCACCAACATGTAACCAGGCATTAGATTCGCATACGAATTCTTCTGGGGTATTTTCTACCCATTTTGCAGTAAGCGTTATATTGTTTTCCCATCCAGAATGAGTAGTTCCAGTCAAAGGCGTTTCGCAATTTGTATCAACACACCATCCAGCAAAACTAAAGCCCGATTTTGTTGGCGCGCTTGGGAACGTGACAGTTTCACCAACATAATGTTTTTCAACTTTATTCGGTGTTCCATTATCAAAAACATAGGTAATATTGTATGTTTTTAACCAAACTGCATACAAAGTCACATCCTCTGTCCAACCAGACCAAGTAATGGTTGTTATAGGTTCGGCACAGTTTTCATCATCTGGGCACCAACCGGCAAAATCATAACCAGATTTCGAAGGTGAATCAGGTGGTAAAAACACTATATTGCCAACAGTGTAGTTTTCTGATTGATAAGACGGGGTTCCGCCCTTTGTATCATAAGTTATAGTGTATTGATTAGCGGTCCATTGAGCGCGCAAATCAATACTTCCAACTGTTTCAGGGCTAATTGTGAAGTTTTTCTGTGGATTGCTGCAATTATCAGTGCCAACACACCAGCCCGCAAAGGCATAACCACTACGCATAGG
>JAGCOU010000022.1 GCA_017642565.1 Alphaproteobacteria bacterium
CCGTTGTGTGGAATACGTGTCGTGTCTGTAATAGATTGAACAACCAATCCTGCATTTGCCAAACCACGAACAGCAGATTCACGACCTTGACCAATACCGCGCATCAAAACATCAATTGTTTTCATGCCCATTTCAGCAACTTTTTTGCCAACTGCATCTGCTACGACTGTTGCTGCGTATGGTGTTGATTTTTTTGCACCTTTGAAATTATTAGCCCCAGCGGTAGCCCATGTTAAAACTGCACCGCTTTGGTCTGTGATTGTTATACGTGTATTATTATTAGTTGCAACCACATGAGCAATTCCATGTGATACTTTTTTTACAACTTTCTTTTTTGATTTTGTAACTGCCATTTGTGTTTCCTTAATTCTAGATGTCTTCAATTAACTATCGTGTTAATCTCTACCCAATTAATATTATTTACCCTTGGTCGCAGATCCTGCAACAACCACGCGTTTACCCTTACGAGTTCTAGCGTTAGTTTGAGTGCGTTGACCACGAACTGGTAAACGATTACGATGACGAATGCCGCGATAAGTTTTTAAATCTTGCAAACGTTTAATATTCATTGCAACTTCGCGACGAACATCACCTTCTACTTTGAAGTTTTGTTCAATGTAATTTGAAATTTTGATAACATCTTCGTCAGTCAAATCTTTTGCGCGCAGACCGTCTTTCAATTTCAATGCAGAACAAATCTGTGCAGATTTAGCCGGCCCAATACCATGAATATAACGCAAAGCAATTTCAATGCGTTTTTCAGACGGGATGTTAACACCTGCTATACGTGCCATCTTTTATTTTCCTTTTTTCTATCTTGTTCACCCGTCCCCCGAAGCCTCGGCGAAGGGGGATTCAACCTTGCATTCAAAATCCACACGTTTTTTGAATGCCCCCTGATTTTTACATCAACCAATTTTATAATGCATCAATGCAAAAATCAAATTTTTGTTTTGTTTCCAACTAACCGCGGAAACGACCCTTTTTGGCGTTCTTGTTCACTACGCCAGTATATTGTTTTTCAACCAAATAAGATTTTATTTGATTCATTGTATCCAATACCACACCAGCCACGATTAAAACGCTGGTTCCACCAATCATCAGCGGCATACCACCACGCGTATTCAAAATAATTGGCAATACACAAACAACTATTAAATACACAACACCAATCGCAGTTGTTCTTGATACAACGCCATCTAAATAGTGCATAGTTTGTTCACCCGGACGAACACCAGGGATATAACCACCCATATTTTTCAAATTGTTGCTGGTTTCTTCACTGTTGAAAACCACTGCTGTTTGGAAATACGCAAAGAACGCAATCAAAACAGTATAAAGCGCCATATAAGACCATGTTCCATAAGTGAAAAACCCGAGTATGCTTTGAACTGTTAAATTCTCACTTTGAACGAAACGTTGTATAAACGCCGGTAACATCATGATAGACGCAGCAAACACTGGTCCCATAACGCCAGACATATTAACCTTAATCGGCAAATAAGAAACATTTGTGTTCATAACGCCATTAGCCATTGCCTGACGAGGATACAAAATTTGAATACGACGTTGAGCCTGTTCCATAAACGCAATCAAAGCGATAATACCAACAACAAACCCCAACACCATAGCAATCATCGCAGGTGACATTTGACCAACGCCTGCCAACGAAAACAGTTTTGCAACACCACTTGGAACTTCTGCGATAATACCAGCAAAAATCAAAAGCGATGCGCCCTGCCCTATGCCACGCGCCGTAATTTGTTCTGCCAACCACATAACAAACACAGTTCCACCAACCAGCGCAACTATTGCAGATAATTCAAACGAAAATCCAGGATTCGCAACAGCCGCAACACCGTTAACTGGCGCCATAGATTCAAGACTGCGCACAATCGCCCACCCCTGAACCACAGCCAAAAGAACAGCCAAATAACGCGTGTACTGATTGATTTTAATACGACCTGATTCGCCCTCTTTTCTTAAATCAGTCAAAGATTTACTGGTCGCAGTCAACAATTGAATAACGATAGATGCCGAGATGTATGGGAAAATATTTAACGCCAACACTGACATACGAGATAACGATCCACCCGAAAACATATCGAACATTCCCATCATACCATTGTCGCCATTAAACAAATGCAAAACAGCACTGGCATTAACACCTGGTAATGGAATGAAAGAACCAATACGATACACAATCAACGCACCCAAAGTAAACATGATGCGCTTTTGTAAATCTGTCAGGTTTCCAAAAATATTTTTCAAGAATCTCATGATATCTATCTTTTGTGATTAAAACACACCCGCCCAAAAAGGCAGATGTGTTTATATTGATTATTTAGATTGGATTTTTCCACCAGCTTTGACGATTGCTGCTTCGGCTGATTTAGACCATTTGTCAGCAACAATATTCACTGCTGTTTTGATTGTGCCTTTGCCCAAAACTTTCAAACCATCCAATCTGCGATTCAAAATTTTTGCATTCAACAAAGTATCGATATTGATTTCTTTCTTCGCATCAATTTTACCAGATGCAATGAATTTTTCAATATCACCCAAATTGATAGTTACATATTCTTTGTGGAAAGGATTGTTAAAACCAAATTTTGGAAAACGACGCAAAATTGGCATCTGTCCACCCTGGAAAGTAGCCTGTTTACGAGAACCAGAACGAGCCTTTTGACCCTTATTACCACGGCCAGATGTTTTACCATATCCAGAAGCCATACCACGACCAACGCGTTTAACATCTTTGCGTGCGCCGAAATTATCCATCAATGCATTTAATTTCATTTCTTTTTCCTTTTTGTCCTAGGACTATATTATTATAGTCTATTTCGCACATAATACAAGATTATGTACTCGGTTAATTTTTATTATTTTGCCTCAGCCGGTGTTTCTAATTTTTTACCGTCTCTGCCAGCAATGATTTCTGCAACCGTTTTGCCACGACGTGCAGCAACAGTTTTTGGAGAATTCATTTTTTCAAAAGCCAAAAATGCAGCACGAATCATATTGTTTGGATTATTAGAACCCTGAGATTTCACAACAACGTCCTGAACGCCCAAACATTCGAAAACTGCACGCAAAGCACCACCAGCGATGATTCCAGTACCAGGAACAGCACTGCGAACAACCAATTTGCTTGCGCCATATTTTGCAGCGCTATCATGGTGCAATGTGCGACCTTCTTTCAAAGGAACACGAATCATTTTTGCTTTTGCTGCCTTTGTTGCTTTTTGAACGGCTGCTTGAACTTCCAAAGCTTTACCTTTGCCAAATCCAACCATACCAGCCTTGTCTCCTACAACAACCAACGCAGAGAAAGACATGTTACGTCCGCCTTTCACTGTTTTGGAAACGCGGTTGATAGAAACCAATTTATCTACCAAATTATCTGTCTGTAATTTTTTATCATCAAAACGTGCCATTGTTTTACGCTCCATCTATTAAATTTTCATTCCGTTTGCGCGCATAGAATCGCCCAAAGCCTTTACACGACCATGATACAAGTAACGACCACGATCAAAATAATAATTATCTTTGATACCAGCTTTGGCCATACGTTCTGCAAATATTTTGCCGACCATTTCAGCCCCAGCGATATTCCAGCCTTTGCCTTTGAAATCTTTTTCTTTTGAAGATGCAGCACACAAAGTATGACCCTTTACATCATCAATAGCCTGAATTTCAATGTGGCGGCTCGAGCGGAATACTGACAAACGAATCTTGTCAGGATTCTTTCTTTTCAACGCACCGCGATTCGCCAATGTACGTCTTTCTTGTGAAGATAAATGTCTTAACATTTTACTTTTCCTTTTTTATACACCCCCGTAACAGCGGAGATTATTTATTATTTCTTTTTGCCTTCTTTGCGACGGATATATTCGTCTTTATAGAAGATACCTTTACCTTTATAAGGATCAGCTTTGCGGATTTTGTGAACTTTGTCAGCAAATTGTCCCAATAAATTTTTATCGATACCAGAAATTGTAAATTCTGTTGGTGTTTCACCCATTGTCACAGTCAAACCATTTGGAATTTCCATAACAACATCATGAGAAAAACCAACAACCAATGTGAATTGATTTCCCTTTACAGAAGCCTTGTAACCAACACCTTTCATGTACATTGGTTTTGAAAAACCTTCTGAAACACCTTTCACAGCGGCTTTGATATTACGAGTCATTGTCCCCCACATAGCACGCGAAGCTTTATCTTCTGCGTCTTTAGGAGTCACAACAACATGACCGTCTTCAACTTTGATATCAACCAAATGAGCATTCTTTGTATTCAAAGATACATGCAATTCGCCCTTTGGACCCTTAACTACCACAGCGTTATCTGTCACTTCAACCGATACGCCATTTTTAATTTCTACTGGATATTTTCCTGCACGAGACATAACGATTTCCTTTTGATTAGATAACTTTGCATAAAACTTCACCGCCGACATTCATCAAGCGCGCCTTGTGGTCTGTCATAACGCCATTTGGTGTAGACACAATTGCGATACCCAAACCATTTAAAACACGTGGCATTTTCGCAGCCCCAGAATATACACGACGACCTGGTTTAGAAACTGTCGTGATTTCTTGAATTGCGCCATTACCATTAACGTATTTCAATTCAATAACCAAATTATTGCGTTTTTCATCAATTTTTTCTTGGTGAAAATTTGTTATAAAACCTTCGTCTTTCAAAACTTCCAACACAGCAACACGCAATTTGCTATTTGGAACGGTGACGAATTCTTTACCTGCATTTTGTCCGTTACGGATGCGGGTAACCATATCTCCGATTGGATGTGATATTGACATATTTTACTCCTTAGTTTGCAAGAATTTTTTCTTGCGCTTGGGCTGCATTGTCCACAGCTTGCCTGTTAATTTTACCAGCTAGATTTACGAACACCTGGTAATTTACCTTCTGATGCTTGGGTTCTAACCTGTTGACGGCATAAACCAAACATACGGAAGAATCCGCGTGCGCGTCCAGTAATCGAGCAACGATTGTGCAAACGAGTTGGATTTGCGTTGCGTGGCAACTTAGCCAATTTTTTCATGGCATCCATACGTTCTTCTGGTGTTGCGTTAACGGACATTTTCGCTTTGATTGCTTCGCGTTTTTTTGCATATTGCGCGACCAATTTTTTACGTTTAAGTTCTCTATTTGTTAACGATTTCTTAGCCATTTTTATTTCCTTACTTATTATTTCAAAACCAATGGCAAGCCGATTTTAGTCAGCAATGCACGGGCTTCATCATCTGTTTTCGCTGTTGTACAAATC
>JAGCOU010000023.1 GCA_017642565.1 Alphaproteobacteria bacterium
GTGCAATCAAATCTTCGATATCTATGTCGATTTCTGCATCGCTTATTTCACTGCGTCTCGGCTGAGACCAATTGTCGCGCACTGCGGTTGTTTCTTCGCGGATGATTTGAACTATGCGTTCGTGGCTACTTAAAATCGCAAGCAAATCTTTAATAACTGCGCCGAGTTCTGTCAAATCATTATGAATCTTATCACGTTCCAGACCTGTCAATCTGTGCAATTGCAATTCAAGAATTGCTTTGGCTTGGTCTTCGCTCATATAGAACATACCGTCTTTGTATTCTGTGTTTGGATCGTCAATCAAATTGATATAACTTTCAATATCCGATGCCGCCCAACCACGCGAAACCAAGGCGGTGCGCGCTTCGTCAGGACTCGCTGATTCTTTAATCAATTTAATAACTTCGTCCAGATTGCCACATGCAACTGACAAGCCCAACAATGTATGAGCACGATTACGTGCCTTGTTCAAATCAAATATGGTACGACGTCTTATAACTTCTTCGCGGAATTCAATAAACGCATCCAACACAGTTCTTACCGTGAACAACATTGGACGGCCACGATTTAACGCCATCATGTTTACTGGGAAATTAGACTGCATTTCTGTATCTTGGAAAAGATGATTTAACACAACCTCTGGCATAGTGTCGCGTTTCAATTCGATAACCACGCGCAAGCCTTCTTTGGAAGATTCATCGCGGATGTCAGAGATACCTTCTATGCGTTTATCTTTGACCATTTCTGCAATCTTGATAATCAACTGAGATTTATTTACCTGATACGGCAACTCATCAACGATGATTGCAGGATGTTCATGCAAAGTTTCAAAGTGTGTTTTAGAACGAACTATGATAGAGCCACGACCAGTTGTATGTGCCTTGTACGCGCCAGCGTGTCCCATGATAATTCCACCTGTTGGAAAATCTGGCCCCGGAATAATTCCAAACAATTCGTCATCACTTATATCTTTGTTATCAAGTATTGCCAATATTCCATTGCATACTTCGCCCAGATTATAAGTTGGAACATTTGTTGCCATACCCACAGCAATACCAGATCCACCATTCACCAAAAAATTTGGAAACTTAGTTGGCAAAACAATTGGTTCTTGTAATGTGCCGTCAAAGTTAGGTTGCCAATCAACTGTGTCTTTGTCCAAATCTTCCATCAAAGTTGCACCGAGTTTCGAAAGGCGTGCCTCTGTATAACGCATAGCAGCAGGTTTATCGCCATCACGCGAACCAAAGTTACCCTGACCCTGGACCAGCATTTCACCCATTGAAAAATCTTGCGCCATACGAGCCATTGCTTCGTAAATAGAAGAATCTCCGTGCGGATGGTAACGTCCCATCACATCACCCACGATACGCGCAGATTTCACAGTAGATTTTGTTGCCGGCGCTACTTCGTTCATAACATACAAAATACGACGATGCACAGGTTTACAACCGTCCCTTACATCTGGTAATGCACGGTCCACAATAACCGACATTGCATAGTCCAAGAAAGATGTCCGCATTTCGTGTTCAATAGGCGAAGTTGGCACCTTGATTTCATTAATTTCATTGTTTATTTCATTCATTTCAGACATTGACTATTTCCCCTATTTTTCGATAGTGAAACAATAGCAAAAAATTAGCGTTCAGGTCAAGAAATAAAGCAAAAAATTACAATTTTTTTTGTAAAAAAATATTATTACATAAACAATTGACAAAACAACAATATGTATTATAATAAAAGTATAAAAGACAACCTAAGGAGGTCAAAATGAAAACAACTACTGCATCCAATTTATTTTTACCATTTTGGAAGTTACTGGGGTTATATTTTGTTTGGTGCTTGTTTTTAGAAGGCCTTAAATCAATGGGTTTAATAAAAAGTAAATAAAATAGTTGCGTTTTGCAAAAAGGTATGATTAAATAAGCGAAGCAAAAGGATTTTGAAATGGCAACAAAAAGAACATATCAACCATCTAAGACACGTCGTGTAAAGACACACGGCTTTCGTGAAAAAATGGCAACAAAAAGCGGACGCGATGTTTTAAACCGCAGACGCGCATGTGGTCGCAAACGTTTGGCCGTATCTGCTGTTAATTAATAAAAGATGGTATTTAAGATAAAAAATACCGCCCGGTTGGGCGGATTTTTTTATTTTGTAACTGTGTCTGCAATTTTCTTAACCGCTAAATTTTCTACATAAGATTTCTTTGCCATCTTGTCAAGGCGCGCAGGGTTATCAAATAATTCATCCAAAGTACTTGTTAACCATTTTGCAGAAAATTTATCTTGGGCAATTGCAAATCCACCACCCAGTTTTTCAAAAGACGCTGCGTTTGCTGCTTGATCTGGGTTAATATTTAACGGAACCAATATCGCAGGACGTCCAATTGTTTCTAATTCGACAACTGTACTTGCGCCCGAACGACCAATAACTAAATCCGCATCTATGATAGATGTAGCCATATCACGAATAAAAGATAAAACATTTGCACGAATTTTATGTTCTGCGTAAAACCTTTGTAATTTTTCAACATTCTCAGGACGCGTTTGATGCGTTATGAATATTTTTTTATTTTTCATTTCAGCCACTGCAATTGGAACTATCTCGTCCAATATTTGCGCGCCAAGCGAACCGCCAGTAACCAAGATTTTATTTTTATGTTTTAATGGCGAATTGGAATTGTTTATAAAATCACTGCGCACCGGCAGGCCTGTGTAAACAATTTTGATATTCGTTTGTTTAGGAAGTCCGTTCACTGTTTCAAAACTTGTCATCAATGTTTTAACCCAGCGCAACGCGAATTTATTAGCGCGTCCAATTGCTGCATTTTGTTCATGCAAGTATGTTGGTATTTTCCAAACATGTGCAGCAAACACAGCAGGAACAGATGCATATCCACCAAAGGCAACCACGCGTTCTGGTTTGCTGAACAAAAATCTTATTATCAAAGCAATTGCAGACAAACCTATTTTTGATAGTGCCAATAATTGTTTTACTTTTGATTTAGCCCCTACACCAGAAGCCCATACAAACGCAACCCGCGCATTATCTGGTTTACCATCACGAACCATTTTTAATACCCGACCATCTGTGGAAATAGTGATTTTATGACCGCGGTTTGCCAATTCTTTTGCCACACTTAACGCAGGAAAAACATGTCCGCCTGTTCCACCTGTTGCAATCCATATTTTCATTTTTTACCCCTATTTATTTATTCCATGTATCTTCACGTATCAAAGCCAGTATCACACCGAACAATATACAGAAAGTTACAAACGACACACCACCATAAGATATAAATGGCAAAGTCATTCCTTTGCTTATTACCAAATGCAATGCTGTCATTAAATTAAAACAAATTTGTCCACCAAACAAAGCAGCCAAACCAACAACTGCATAGATAACAAAATTATCACGCGCATGTATTGCATGATTTATTAATCTGTTTAACACCAAAAGCAACAACAAAACCAAAGCAATACAACCAATTGCACCCCAATCTTCCGCAATGGCAGCATAAACAAAATCGTTTGTTGATTCTGGCAAGACGTCTTTGACATACGCATCAGAACCGCTACCAAAAAGCCCCCCGTGTTTGATAGAGTTTATTGAATACCAAGCCTGAGACCATCTATCTACATCAAAAATATGTTGGAAACGACCACGAACATGCTCTTTGGTCATAATAACTATTGTTGCCAAAACCCCCATACCACCGAACACCACAGGCATAAATTTCCAAGGGAAACCCGCAACGAACAACATAATGAACAAAACACATATATACAAAAACAAATTACCAATATCAGGATGTTTGAAAAATGTAGCCGCACATATTCCAAATATCACTAAATAAGGCCACCAACTTAGCCATCTTGCGCGCCACGCTTCTTTGTTCAAAAATATATCGCTACCATAAACATTGTGCATTTTGTTTAAAAACCACGCAGTTAAAACAATAAACGCAGGCTTCAACACATCCGCAGGCATAAAACCAAAACCACCAATATGCGCCCAACGCGCACTTCCTTTGATTACCACAGGATGAACCAATGTAATAAGCAAACCAAAAACACCCAAAACCAAACATACTATGGATAATCTTATTACACCTTGTTTGCTTAACATACTGGACCCAAACAAACAAACCAGCCCCAAAAGATACGCAGGTATTGCTTTTTTAATAAAGAAAAACCAAGGCTGACCCATTTTGGCTGCTTCGGCAGAACCTGCTGTAATCATTGTAATTGCGCCAATAACAACCATAAATAAAATTAAACAAAGCAAGCCACGGTCTATTTCAAAATACCAACTTGTTAACCTACTTTCTTCACCGCGCGTAATTCTTAACATTTTAATACCTAATCTTTATGCGAATTTTAATAATACTAATGCCAGACCAGAAAACAAAACAGACATGATGAAAAACCTGTCTACGATTTTCGTTTCATCCCAACCCAATTCTTCAAAATGATGATGAATTGGTGCACGCAGGAATATGCGTTTTCCTGTACCAGTAATTTTTTTCGTTATTTTAAAATATGTAGTTTGTAAAAATGACGATAACAAAATCAAAACCATCATACCTGCTGCAACCCCCATAATGATTTCTGATTTTAATAACATTGCAACAGTTCCCATAAAACCACCAAGGGCTAGTGAGCCTACATCGCCCATAAATATTGCTGCGGGTTTAGCATTAAACCATAAAAAGCCAAGAACCGCACCAAACACAGCACCAAGAACACCATAAAGCGCACTCGTTTCTGGCAGGAATATAACCGCATCCATAAAGCCTGTGCGGGTTGCGCCATAAAGTGCAACAACCAAAACTATCAAGACAGGCAAATACAATTTAGCCAACATACCGTCAAGTCCGTCTGTGATATTTGTAGCATTCGCAGAACCACAAATTACAAAATATGCAAAAATATAATACAAAAACCCAAGTGTTACAGGTAACCCAAACAGATGCCAAGCATTCAAAGGCAATTCAATACTCGAACCCACAACTATGGACAAACTCGGCACATAACCAGGCATAGTTTTATTTATTAGATATGCGAGTACTATGACACAAAACGCTTCTAATAAAAGGCGCAACGAAGGCGACAAACCATTAGAAGCCTTTTTAGATTGACTGCTGATTTTTTTATAATCATCAGCAAAACCAATAGCACCAAACATCAACAGCGAAGCAAGCGCAATCCAACCTGTGGCATTATGCATAGGCATAAATAAAAGTGCCGCAACAAATATTGCTATTAAAACCAATATGCCACCCATTGATGGCGTCCCAACTTTTTTACGATGTTGCAGCGGAACATTTTCACTTATAGGTTGACCTTTGCCTTGGATTTTATGCATAAATCTAATGAAACTGCGTCCAAAAACAATCATGATTATAAACGCAACACCGAATGCCGCAGCAAATTGTGTCCAGCCACTCGCAAAAAAATTAAAACCACGTCCTATTAAAAAATCCGTCAGCATAAAAAACTCCTTTTCTTAGTTTTTATTTTATCATAAAAATGAATTGAAACCAACGAATTTAAAAAATAAATATGCTTAAAATATACCGCCAACCACAGGCTTTTCTGTTTGGACTTCTGGGGCTTCTAATTTATTAGGCATTTGTCCTGGTTTAAACGCTTCGTTTATAATGACGCCATTTGGGTCCTGGGAAGCAGCAACACCTGTTTCTCTGTTGACGCGCATGAATTTAAGACCATCTGGCACAGAGAAAGGCTGATTACTTTCATCTTTTAACGCAACCCGCATAAAATCGGCAAACACGCGCGCAGCCATATGAGAACCTGCACCTTTGCCCAAAGATCTTGGAGTATCGTATCCCAAATAGACACCAGCAATTAAATTCTTAGAAAAACCGATAAACCAGACATCTTTGACATCATTTGTTGTGCCTGTTTTTCCAGCAATTGTGTGTCCAGAAATCGCCGCCTGTTTACCAGTTCCGCGTTCAACTGCGCCTTGTAAAATAGAAATGATTTGGTACAAACTTTGTGCATCAGACAAAGGTTCGCTTTTTTCCGCACCCGAAGGCGGCAACAAAGATGAATTCCATTCTATTTGCTCATGCTTTTGCCCACTGATAAGATTGCCGTATCTATCTTCAACATAGTCAACCATTTTTGGTTCTATTGGATGTCCGCCGTTTACAAAAGCAGAATAACCCAACACAAGTTTTTGCAATGTTGTTTCACCACTTCCCAAAGCCATTGATTCGTTAACCATTTTTAAATCTTTTGGATACACACCAAATCTTTGCGCTGTTTCAATAGCATCCCTGACGCCTATTTGTTCAACCAAACGGACTGTTGGGACATTACGCGAAGTTTCCAGCGCAAAACGCAAAGGTATATTGCCCAAGAATTTTTTATCGTAATTTTCAGGACGCCATTCTTTGTTGTTTTCACGCCAGCCAACAATCGGCGCATCTAAAATTAAACTTTCTGGACTGTAGCCTTTTTCCAATGCCGCCAAATACACAAAAGGTTTTATAGTTGAACCAATTTGACGATATGCCTGGGTTGCACGATTAAACGAACTCGTCCGGAAAGAACGCCCCCCGCTCATCGCAACGATTCGACCCGTGTGCGGATTCATAGCAATTATTGCACCCTGCAACTTAGCCTCGTTTGCAGATTTGTTTGCATTATAGGCGTCTAATTCTTTGGCCAAAGCCGCTGCCGCTGCGCGTTGAAATTCAGGAACAATCGTTGTTTTGATATAAAGTCCTTGATTGTAAAGAGTTTCACGACCAATTGTTTCCAACAATTTGCGTCTCACATCTTCGGCAAAATATTGAAAGTCTACCTCCATCTGGGCGGTAAAACCTGAATTTATATTTAATGGTTCATTTGAAGCCGCTTGTGCTTCCTCTTTTGTGATATAACCATCATCAACCATACGGCGCAAGACATAATTCCTGCGTTCTACGGCGCGATTTCTATCATTTGGCGCCTTTGGCAGAGATGCCAAAAATGCACATTCAGCCAAACTTAAATCTTTAACAGGTTTGTTAAAATACATTAATGCCGCAGACCCCACACCGTATGCGCGCGCGCCAAGGAATATCTCGTTAAGATACAAGGTCATTATGTGTTTTTTGGAAAAACTGCGTTCCAAACGCAAAGCGAGAATCGCTTCTTTGACCTTTCTCGAGATGGTTCTATCCGATGTGAGAAAGAAATTTTTTGCAACCTGTTGCGTAATTGTCGAAGCCCCTGTGAATTTGGTATTAAATCCCAACATTTTCATACCATTGTTCAAACTTGCACGAATAATACCTTGGACATCGATACCAGGATGTGTCCAAAAATTTTGATCTTCGGCAGCAATAAATGCATTAACCAATTGTGGTGGCATATCATCGAAATCAATAAAGACGCGTCTTTCTTCGGCGTATTCAATCAAAAGAGAACCGTCACTCGCATACAAACGAGTTGCCACGGGCGGAGTATATGTCGCCAAATTTTTATAATCTGGCAAATCATGCCCGTAAATTAAAATCAAAGCCGCCAAACCAGCAATAGCGGCAACTATGCACCAAAAGACAAAGTTAATAAATATACGAAAATACTTTTTAAACTTCATAAGTATAATTTTATGCCAAATCTTTTAACTTTGCAAGTGATGGTTGTAAATAAAAAAACCGGCGATGCCGGTTGTGTTAAATTTCGACTTTGCCATTAGTAGCGACAATATCGCCACCGGTTTCAATAATTTTGCCACCTGCTTCGCGAATTAGCAATTCTCCGGCCGCGATTTCTGCATAATCAACTGGGTCAGATACAAACGCATCCAATTTACCAGCCGCAACCCAAGCCAAATCTAGTGCAGGACATCCTGTTTCCCGAGCGTTACCAGAAATCATAGGACGAATTCCATTTGTGTTATAGCCGATTGTCAAATCCGCTGGTTCTTTCAAATTAGACACACGGATTTTTTCCGAATGATATGCAGAAAACACGTATGCGCCTTTTCCACTTTCTGCATAATATAATCTTTCGTCTATTGGGGAATATACCAAAGCAATTTTTGTTTCACCACCAGAGCGCAAAGCCAAAGATATAGCAAAGTGTGCATTACCACGAACAAAATTAGCCGCGCCAGATAATGCCAACACAAATTCGTCACGTCCATCGCCAGCCTTTGATACATCTGGTGTTAACAAACCCGCACTTGGACGAACCAATTGTAAATCTGCCAATATACTTTCTTCGATTCTAGCGGAAGCTTTGGCAACAAAATCACGAGCACTCGTCAAAGATTGCTGTAAATTTTCAACCTCTCCAAAATCGTGGCGCAAACCAGACGCGGTGTTCTGTAATGCTGCGAACATTTTGTTTAATTCAGTTGAACCTTTAATCAGCAAATCCATCGATATGCCCTTTTGTTAAAGTGTATTAAAATTTAAAGCCAGCAAATTTGCTTTTAAATTCTTCTGCGCGTTTACCCTTGGCACCTTCGTTGCTACGTTGACCAGTCCAAGCAGGATGATTCAAATTGTCAGTAGACAAAACCAAATCTTTTTTAACAGAAGAATACATTTTTACTGTCTTTCCGTCAGTTGTTGTGACGTTGATTTCATGATATTCTGGATGAATTCCTTTTTTCATCTTGATGTCCTTTGTTTTGTTATTTACCTAAATAGCCTGAAGATTATACCTGCTTTTTTCTTAAAATCAAGATAAAGTTACTGTATTTTATGGTTAATATTGACCGATACAGCCCAAATACGAATTGCCTGTCGATTCGATAATGTTTATGAACTGATTTTGATTTTTTCCAGAAAACAAAGCCAAAATAGTGCCTGCATCTGTTGCCAACATATCAGTCACAGTCGCAATAGATGAATTCATTTTCTTGAAAAAACCGCTGGCAGGTCTAATTTCAGCGGCAAGTAATCTGTGCGTTCCGTGCGATTTTGCGCGTGTTTCATCAACAATCACCATTAATTGACATTCTGGCGAGATAATCATTTTATCAACTATGGCTGCGTTAGCACCCAATAATTCCCCCCACCAGCCAGTAGATTCACAAAACACAGGATAATAAACAACCGATTCGGCATTATTCGCAAAAATGTTCGCCAAATCTAAATCAGAGGCAATAACTTCGGGCATAACGCCAGTTGCATTATTTATAACCTTGCGCGCCAACTGGTAATCTGTATTACCATTTGTTTTATATGGCCAATAAAGAATCGGAAATCTACTCATCGGTATGAATTATATCAGATTCGGAGTAAATAAAAAAGACCACTTTGTTAAATAAATTACTTGATTTTTTATTTTTTTATTGTTGGCGCCTATTTTCTCGGTTTTTTTATTCTGCAGGACCAGCTTTGAACTTTCCAGTTCTTTCATTATAATAGAATGTGTTTCTTACTGTATCGTATAAACAGGGCACACCATTACCATCTAAAACAGGTATAAAATTGCGAACAACAGAGCCATTTTCTTTGATTTCACAACTATAAATCTTGCAAGAACATTCACCAGTAGAAAAACCTCTATCATTCAAAGACAACAAATATAGATTATTTGACGCGCTGAATGTTTCATTGGGAAGGTTTTTAGTTCTATTGTCTACGAACCAGTCTGTTCCTTTGATACCCAGATATATTTTCTTGCCAGTTATAGATGTTCCTACATTCATATTATCATTGGAAGAACCATATTCTATGGCTGCGGACGCTGAATTAGAACCATAAAACACCTCCATCGCAAACGAATTATATGCTACACCGTCTCTGGAACCAAATAAGTATATTTGTCTGGAGCCACTTTGTCTGGAACTGATATCAGCCTTGATATTTATCTCTGTACCATTACTCGGGCTGATACCTGTATTAATATATTGTGTTCCATCTGATTCAATGTATTTAAGTCTGGTATAGCCACCGCCCGAAGAACCAGCGCCGCTGCCGCCGCCGCCGCTTGCGCCAGCCACAGACGATGATGCACTGCCACTGCCTGCTTTGTTTTTATCCTTGTTTGGTATAAGTTTTTTAATACCGTTCCACACTATCTTGAGATCTTTTTTAGCCGTTTGATAATATTTATCTGAAATTTGAACTTTGAATAACATGCTGGTTAACTGGGGAATCGAGGTCATAAACATCGCTATAAATACCCCCATAAGCAATACTGTTATCAAACTGTTATTTTGCATCATTAAACTATCCATAAAGAATTCCGAATCGTTTTGAGCAATAGCCTGTTGCAAAACATCTGCACCTGTCCAACTGCCAAACGCAGCGTTTAAGAACATAACCAAAAAGACCAAGAATACAATGGTTATAACGATTCCAACCATACCCTTGATAAGGTCTTCCATCATTTGCCGAATCGTTCTTCCACCTTTTGGGAACAAAGCAAATTCATCTTCGTCAAACAACCAAGACATCAACATCAAAGGCAACATTATCAAATCCATGGATAATTTTACAAAAATCTCTAGAAAGAATAACGGTATCGGCAGCAAGGAATAAAAGAACAACACCAAAACTAATAACCCAGCAAAAAACAGTGGAACATTTGGAAACACCGGTATCTTCCACAATATTTTGTGCATGTATTTCGTATTAAAAGCCATATTCAACATTGTCCAACCAACAGTCATCCCAAGCCCAGTAACCTGGTGAACCTGGGCTACTTCGCATGTTAATTGGTGTCTCGCCTTTGGTGAAAAAGCACCATAATCTGCCGCCTCTGCTGAAACGGACATAGGATCTACTATGGCTGTTGCAACCATGCATTCCGAAAAAGTTTTATTATCTGAAACAACACCATCAAAAGATGTTCCTATGGCCAAAGTTGGTTCAACCAATATCTCTGTCACCATACGCGGCAAAGGCAATAACAAAAGCCCCACAACAACCGTCAATTTGACAAGATATGTTCCAAAATTCCCCGCCATTTTTGATGCGTCTTCCATTTTGTTATTAAGAAAACCAACGGTGATTCTCCATGCAATAAGCAATGCTAACAAAGTGGCACTCATTGGTATTACAACCTGGCCTATGGATTTAAACACGCCTGGCAACAAATTAGACATCGCTAACATTATGTCTGAAAACATTTGACACGTCCAACACGAAGAAAAGAAATCAAGGGCTTCTTGCATATTAACAGGAGATGCTGTTCTCCATATCGACATGCCGAGTATTCCAACCCCGGCAGCAATTCCCCCAACAACTATGGGTGCAATAGCACCTGCGGCCAAAGGAAACATTGCCACAAACATCATACAAAATTTTTTTAACAGTTTCATGATTTTAATTATACCATAAATTATTATAAATGTGATATAATTCAATATATAAAAATTAAAAAGAGAGAATGTACACACTTAAACGCGGTATATCTTGGTTGTTTTGTCGTGCCAAATTCATATTTGGACTGGCTGTTTTGTTTGGATTTTTTGTTCAACCAGCACATGCAAATATAATTGATGCGTTTAATTTGTCTCCGTTTGTGCCATTGGTTCTTGATTCTATGATGACTATGGCGACATCCCTGTATCGTTATTTTGTTGGCAACGGAACAGGTATAATATACATTCTCGTATATGCTTTTCTCGGCGGATATTTGGTGCTTTATCTTGTCAAAATACATTTACCAAAAGATTGGCTTGGTTTTCTTGGGTTTTCTGGTGGTGGCGAAATGTGGGACGGAAGCGCGACCGGCTGGTCCATTGCTGAAAATGTAGCAAAACCATGTTTGCGCGCCATTATTGCAATAGTTATTTTATTACAAATTAAACCAGTATATGTCACGGAATGGTTGGTTAATCCTTTTCTGGAATTTGGTGCAATTTATTCTGAAAGTATTTTAACTACTGTCTCTAATTCCGAAGCAGCAAAACAAGAAATACCTGCGTGTCCAGAAAGTATCGCTGAAAGCGGTTGGATTTCCAAACGCAGTTGTGAATTTTTGGTTCAACCTATTTACATAATATCCAAAGAGAACAATCGTGTAATAAAATATGGTTTTGGATATTTAAAATCTGGGTTGCGCGGGCTTATGCTGTTAATACCACGCGGTGGCGAAAATTTATTAAATATTATCACTGGCATTTTGTTAATTTCTGCCTTTGTATCTTCAAATGTGTTTATGGCTTTGCTGATGATACAGGCTATTTTTGACTTCTGTTTAGCGTTGATTATGTATCCATTTAATGTGCTTGTATGGGTTGCGAAAAAATCTGATAAATGGTTTGATGTTCTGCCCGCATTCAGCCAGATAATCGAAGCGTTAAAAAAATTAGTTATTACTATGATTGCTTGTTCGTTTATTTTGTGTATTAATATCGCAATAGTTCGCGCTTTGTTTCATTGGTCTTCGTCTTCGTTCGTTGTTGCAGCAGGTGGAGTTTCTACAACAAACACGCCAGCTGTCGTAAACAGCGCAGGCAGTTTTGGTCAGCATTCATTATTATGGCTGTCATCAATATTAACTATTTTTGTAATGTTAAGTATTTTCAAAATGACCCAAGAAAGATTAGGTGTTTACACCAAAGGCACATCACAAGATTTGTACAACAATGTAAAGAGCGATTCAAAAATCATGTGGGGCAAAATCAAAAGTGTTCCTGAAAAGATAAAAAATGTCGTTGGTGTTGCGAAGAAACTAAAAGGTGGCAAATAGCATGCAAGAATTAGGTAATTCTTTGATAGATAGCGCGGCTCAGTGTTGGACTTGTCCTGTGTTTGACACATTGTTTGCGATTATATCTGATGCTGCTGGTGCTGCATATCAAAGATTGACGATTATCAGTGTGCTTATATTTTGCGTTTTGTTGGCTTTTTATGTTTTAAATGTTTTTTGGAAAAATATTAAAAGTGGTGGTGCTGACAATGCTTTTCAAAAAACGCTGAAGCCTGTTATTATAAAATCTTTGATAGCGTTAACTTTGTTGAGCGCAGGTTTGTTGGTTCCGCGCCTTATATCAACAATAACTTTTGAACCAGCAGCAGAAATAACTTTGGAATTTTCTAAAACTTTGTTGCCAAGCGATTATGTAATTCCTGATGATTATAACGCTGTCCAATTAAGCGAAAACGGTTTCTTTAATCCAGAATTGCGCGACACAATAATTAAAATGTTACAGGTCAGTGTATCAAGTTTCCAAGTCTATATTAAAACAGGACTAGCCATTATGGACGCCGCTTATTCTCTATCAATTCCTTTTACTGTTGGAGATATAATTCGTCACACCATAGTCTTTTTTATCGGTTTGTTTTTAACCTATAACTTTGTAAAGTTATTTATAAAATATTCTTTTTGTTTTATGGATGTGATTGTTGCGATGGCGATGTTTGCTTTCTTCTTTCCTATATCCGTGGTGCTTTTTATATTCAAAGACGCCGAAGCATCCCCGGATTGGATGAAAAAAATGGGTGGTTCATTAGGAGTTGGACAAATAAAGAAATTAATAGACGCGATTGTTTCTATTTGTGCTGCTATTTTGACTTATACCGTTATTATGCTTATTATTCGTGGATTTTTAAATTCAAATGGTGTTGACGCAGATGCTATTCAAAATTCTACAGATGCATTATTTAATTTTGATTTGGAAAATTCTAGTGCGATGGAATTAACTTTCTCTGGTGCTATTGTTTTGGTTTATGTTATAAATTACATAGCAGACCAAATTCCAAAAGTATCAGAAACAATATTATCTTCATTCGGGGTTAAAATTGAAAATTCTTATTCCAAAAAAACAGGTGAAGATATGTGGAAATTAACGAATATCGTGGCAGGACAAGCAAAAAATATTACAAAAACTGTTTTTAACCGCATTACATCAGGTAAAAACAAAGAAACTAAAAGCGACAGCAAAGAGGGCAAAAAGTAATGTTAAAAAAATTACTTATTGAAAAGATTGTCAAAATTGTCGTGTGCTTAATTGCATTTGGGGTCGGCATTTGGTATTTGTCATCTTCTATTGGTGGCTCTTCTTTGTCATATACCAGTGTCGATTTATTTATGAAACAAATTGGCGCTACGGATGGCGAAATTTCTAATGTTAACGGATGTTTTTTGTGTACTTATCTTGAAGAAATGTTTGCGGTCATGGGACGTGCTACGGAAATGTTTTGGAATTCTGTTGTTCATAATTTGTGGATATTGATGGCCATAGGTTTTGGACTGTTCATAATATTCCACACGATTAAATTCTTTCGGGAACAAGCGAGTTCTAAAGACATCAAAGATTTATCAGGCAACCAACCAAAATTAGATTTTCAAAAATGGTTTGAAAGAGTTTGGAAAACAGGTTTACGCGTCATCATAGCAGGCGCTTTATTAGGTGCAGTAAGTTGGTCTGGCACAGGTTCGTTACGAACGGTTACAAATCTTACTGTGACACCGGTAATGTATGTTGGTTCTCAATTATCTATGGCTGCGACAGGTGTAATCAGTGGTGGCAAATGCGAATATCCAGAAGTCGCAACAACAGACGAAGATATTTTAAACCCAGTTTTACGACCTTTTATGTGTGTTATGGGAAACCTTAATACTGTTATGCTGGCAGGCGCAGCAGGTGGATTTGCTTTGATGAATTACGCATGGCTGGGGCGGGGTGGTGGTTTGTTCACATGGATATCAGGGTTAACGCTCGTTATATTGTTCTTGGTATTAGGATTTAATTTATTATTCCAAGTTTTAACCGTGGTGTTTAAATTAGTTTTTATTATCATATTTGCACCTTTGATAATCGCTGCAGGGGCATTTGAAGAAGTATGGAGCATGGCAAAAGGCATTGTAAATAATGCATTCAGTTTAATTATCAATTCAGCGATAAGCATATTAAAAATTACTTTGAAAATTGTTATCATTTATGCGGTGGTGTATTTTGCAGCAGACAAATATTACCCGGAACCCGAAGATGGTTTCACAAGTGTATTGCCACCATTGCTTGGAACAATGACAACTGAAAATCCTGACGCAAAAACTATGGCTGTGATGAATGTATTCACAACATGTGAACAAGCATCCATAGACAGCGATGGCGATATAGATAAAGATGTTTTCAAGGTATGTTTCAATGCTCAAAAAAGCATGGTCGAAGCAAGATATCCTGGTGCGTTCGATTTTATGGATGATGGTTTTGATTTCTTGTTGTTTATGATTGGTATATTCTTCCTCTATTTTTGGGTTGTGTCCCCAAAGATAGATGAATTAATTGGTAAACCTGCCGATGAAAAATTTGATTATGGTGGTTGGATTAAAAATGTTGCAAAAACGACATACCAAGCACCTTCGAAAATATACGACTATATACGCAACGCAAAGAAAAGCAAAGGTTAAAATAAATGCAAATAAGGAAAATATTATCTCGTTTGTTGATTTGCATTTTATGCATAGGGTGCTTTTGCGTATCTTCGTTTGCAGAAAGCAACGAACCACTGGGAGAAGTTACAGAATATGGCAATTGGATGAATGCTGAAAACATAAACAAATATCACGATGCTTTATCTAGTGACGCAGACGCTTTTGAACAACAGTTTAAATCTAGCGAAGCGTATTTACAACCTTCTACATTTGTTCCCATAGAAGTAAAACTCGGGTTGGCTTTTATGCAGGCTCTATCGTCCATAGATTATTTGTTAAGTATTTCACTAGTTCGTTTTACGATTATATTTTTGTTCACAATGTATGCTTTTTGGATTGTTGTCCAAGCATATAAAATGATACGCGAAGCCACAGATTATAAAACTGTATTTTACGATATATTTAAACAAGGTATGATTATCGCAGTGTGGGTTATGATATTAAATTATGGACCCGCAAAAATATTTACTTTGATAATTACACCCATATTGGGACTTGGGACATTTATATCTGATTTCATATTTGGTGCCATAGCACAAACTTTTAGTGTTGATATTCCTGACACATGCAGTGCTATACACAATTATGTTATGGCTAATGATAATGGAAAAATGTTAATAGAACCTGATGCAGCAGCGAGCATTATGTGTTTACCTGGTAGATTATCAGTATTCTTTTATCATGCTACTGCAACGGCATTTAAATGGTTTGCAACTGGGTTTTTAACTCTTAGTTTAGTTCAAATTATTGTTGGCGCAGTTTGTGTTGTGATATTTATAAAGTGTATTTTCAAATATGCTTTCATGACTTTGGGCATCGTTGCAGATTTATTTTTAACTTTGCTTATGTTGCCATTTACTGCACTGGCAGAAGGTTTACCAAGCGCCAAAGAAAAAAATTATCTAGGACAAGTTTTGGATGGTTTTTTAGGCATATTTAAAACCAAAAAAACTTCAGAGGTTTTTCTTAAGTTTATCAATACTGCGCTTTATTTTGTGACTTTGTCTATATTAATCGCTATATGCGCGGCATTGCTGTCGCAAATCGCACCATTAAGCCAAGGCAACGGATACAATCTTGGGGCTGCAATGACGACTATACTGTGTGGTTGTTTGGTATTATTCTTTGCTGACAAAGCGGACGAATTAGCCAAAAAGTTAGGTGGTGACATAGATAATTCATTTGGTGTTAAATTACAAAAAGGTGCAAAAACTATTTGGACTGACACTAAAAATGTTGCCCAGAACATTTATAAAAAAGTTAAGAAAAAATAAAATTTAAATAAACTTTACAAAATCACGCGCCACATTTTTTATTCCACGTGTTTTAAAAGCAACAGTCAAAATATTGCCGTTTTCCCCGATAACAACGCCAGAACCCATTTCGTTATGTTGAACCATTTTTCCAACAGATGATTCTATTTTTTTATTAATTGGTTTTGAATATGTTTTTGGACTTTCGTTATATCGAGGGCGCGTATTATCATTTACAAATCGTTTATCTATTTCCCCAATAAATCGCGAAGGCATTTGATACATTCTTTGACCAAAGACCGTTCTAACCATAGCATTTGTTATTATCACACGAACGCGTGCACGTGTAATGGCAACATAAGCGAGCCGTCTTTCTTCTTCCATATCATTATCTTGCTTCTTTTCATTTGGAAAGACACCCTCTTCCCACGCTGGCAAAAATACAGTATTAAATTCCAACCCTTTGGCTGCGTGAATTGTCATAATACTTACGACATTTTTTTCATCTGTTTCGCTGTCGTTATCGTCTGTCATCATCAACGCAGCATGTTCCAAAAACGCCGGCAAAGTATCATATTTAGAAACAACGCCATTTATCAATTCACGAATATGTTCCTGTCTTTCGTCTGCATCTGTATCTTTAGATTCGCGCCACATTTTTAAATAACCGCTGCGTTCCAATAATTGTTGAACCGCATCTTTTGGAGTTGTATTTTGCCAATCAAAATCAAATGCAGATAAAAATTCATTTGCAGCCGTGTTTTGTTTCGCAGATAATTTTGCGGTCTTCAAAGCATCCATCAAACTTTTGCCGCTTTCGCGCAGTTTTGCAATCGCACTTTCCCCGAAACCACGCCGTGGCTTAGATATAATTCTTTCAAACGAGATATTATCAAACGGATACACCAGCAATCTTATATATGCGATTGCATCTCGTATTTCTGCCCTGTCATAAAACTTCGTAGCACCAACGAGTCTGTATGGAACACCACGTGATGTAAATTCTTCTTCAAAGGTGCGGGATATAGAACCTGCGCGAATCAAGACAGCAAAATTTGAAAAAGAACCGTTTGCATTTCTCGAAATTGTATCTGCTACGAAACGCGCTTCGTCCCAATCTGATGGAACAGTTAAAACATATACTGGTTCACCGCTATCTTTATCGTTTACTGGACGCAAATCTTTGCCAAGTCTGCCCATATTATTTTTTATCAAAGAATTAGCCGCACCCAAAATATTTGCACTGCTTCTGTAATTGGTTTCCAGACGGATTATTTTCGCACCAACATAAGTTTTTTCAAAATCTAAAATATTTCTTATTTCTGCACCACGCCAAGAATATATAGACTGGTCATCATCGCCAACACAACAAATGTTTGGGCTGTCGCTGTCTTTGGTAAGCAATTTCAACAGTGCCATTTGCGCAGCATTAGTATCTTGGAATTCGTCAACCAATATATATTTAAACTGATTTTGATATTTATGTAAAACGTCTTCATGTTCGACAAACAATTTCAAAACAAACAAAATAATATCACCAAAATCAACTGCGCCCAGATTTGATAATTCTTCGTTATATGCATTTACTATTTTTTTGGCGATATTAGACAGCCCCATTTTTTCAGTATCTATTATTCCTTTGTCTTTGAGGTTTGATATTTTATCCACCCAATCATTTGGGTTAAATTCTTTGGTGTCTAGACCTAAATCAGTTATAACGCGTTTAAGCACGGATTTTTGGTCGTCTTCGCCATAAATTAGAAAATCACGCCGCAAATTCGCCGCAGCCCAATTAGACCGCAAAATTCGCAAGCACACAGAATGAAATGTTCCCATCCATAAATCACCGCAAAGATGAGATATTTCATTATACTGCGCCACGCGAAAGCGCATTTCGTTTGCCGCTTTGTTTGTGAAAGTCAAAGCCAAGATTTCCCATGGTCGCGCAAAGCCATTATACAAAATATGAGCAATTCTTGATGTTAAGACGCGTGTTTTACCGGTTCCTGCGCCTGATAATACCAAAAGTGGCCCGTTAACAGTTTCAACAGCCAATTTTTGTTCTGTGTTCAAATCGTTCATATAATCTAGAGACATTTTTTAATTTTCTATATTGTAATTTATAAAAGTTTTATATACAATCATTTTGTTTAGAATATGGAAAAGTTATGACAAGAATTATTTGCTTTGATATTGAAACAACAGGTTTTGAATATATGCGGGGCGACCGCTGTATAGAAATCGGCGCTGTGGAATTAATAGATGGCAAATTAACCGAAAACACCTTTCATGAATATATCAATCCAGAGGGTAAAATAATCCCGCCTGAAACATACATGGTGCATAAAATATCTAATGCGTTTTTGGAAGACAAACCAAAGATGTCTGTAGTTGCGCCAAAGTTTTTGGAATTTATCGGTGATTCTGTGGTGGTTGCACATAATGGGTTAGATTTTGACTTTCCTTTTATAAATTACGAATTGGAAAAATTACATTTAAAGCCTATTCCGCGTTCTCAAATGCTTGATTCCATTGTTATCGCAAGAAATCGTGTGTATGGGCCAAAAACTTACACGCTGGACGCACTTGCAAAATGGTTTGGTATATCATTAACTGCGCGTGCAGATGCGCATGGTGCATTAATTGACGCTGAAATTTTGGCACGTGTGTATTTGGAACTTGAAAACACAGCACCTGCGATTGATATTAACGATTTAATCAAAGAACAACATCAGGCTTTTTTAAAAACGCCAAAGATAGGTGGCGATTTTCCACATCGCAACTTTGAAATTCCCAAAGACGAACTAGAAATTCATAATAAATTTATGGATAAATTATTAAATTCTGGGAAATAATATGTTTATTATTCTGCTCCACCCACTTGGAGAGAACTAGCATTTTCATATCTCTCCATATATGCCGCAGCCATAGTTATAGATCTGCACAAAGAGAATTCAGTATCCTCTCTTTCATTATCTTTTAATAACGTCTCCGTACAACTTGTACAAACACCAGTTGTTGTATCACGATATTGGTCGTCTGCACAAGATAACAAACATGCGCCGTTCCATGCAGTGTAACCCGCATCACATTTGCATTTGGTATTTACCCAACCTGATTTAACAAAGTTTTGAACATCAGCCGTGGTTATATTTGACGCTGTTGTGTCATAAGTAGAATGTTCTGGACAAAAGAACGATTGATAGAATATCTCTGAAATTCCCCGTATCAATATCGGTGCCTGAATTCGTTCCAGAGCCTTTTTATGATTTTCTGACCAAGCATATATCTCATTAACATTAAGGTTATTATTGGTTGCGTATGTGGTTGCTTCAAGCAACAAATCTGTGCCCATTTGTGCATCATAAGCGAATACTGCATAACCACAAGTTAGTGCGACATTATAGCACGCCCCAGTCATAACACGATAGATATTATCAACAGACGCAGAAGTCGTCCATGATGTAATCTGTGTATTTTGTTGGTTATAACATTCTTCGACATCAGCCATACAAGTAGACGCATAGTTTGAAATGATTCTGCTCTGCGCTGCCTTGATATTAACCATCGCGCGTTTAACATAATTCACAACAATATCATTGTATGGTTTGTATACTGCTTTTTTAGTATTGCTTTCATAAGTATAGTATTGGCATTTATCCAACACAGGTCTGCACAGACCGCCGTCTTTGACTGATTGACCTGTCCCGATTTTTTGCATTAAATAATTCACAATACAAGCACCATCATGATTGGAACAACTAGTATCATTTGATGAAGACTTAATAGTTTCTGCCGTGATATTTGCATTATTATAATTCGTCATAAAGTCAGTTATATTCGCGATATTTCTGCCCAATACGACATTACCATTTTCATCAATATACCGCTTTGTTGGGTCAAGACATTTTAAATAATCTTCGCCACAAACCATATCGTCCAACATACATTTATCCAGCGCAGCGATACAATCTTTGGCATCGTATTCGTTTTTATTTTGCAACACGGCGAGACGCGCTTTCTGCAACATAAGTTTTGCACTGCGAACATTATTTAACAAAGTTTGATTTAATTTATCCAGCCCCTGCTCATAAGCCAAACAATCTTTGTCAATTGCCAATTCATAATTGCCCGATATTTGAGATTCTGTTCCACCTGCATCTTTGCAGCGATTAAGCACAGCTTTGCAACGTTTTTTTGCTTCGTTATAAAGTGCAGTGCCACGTTTTGAAGCAATATCATTAGACGAAGAATTAAATAAATCCAAACTAAATAAATCAGCGGAATCAGACGAAAAATCAAAATCTAACTCTAGCAAAGATGAATTGTTTGATGTCGTGGTGACACTCGCCGTTGGATCTTTAATCATATCTGCTATGTCGTCAAGCATAGAACGAGTTTGTGTATTATCTTTGGTTTTAGATAATTCAAGTTCAGCCTCTGTCGCGGACATAATTGCACGAATTTCGTCAGCAGATAAACCTACATAACGAATTTGTTGTGCCACATCGTTTAATTCTGTGTTTGCTTCCTGAACAGCCTTTTGCGCACGTTCATATCTATCGAGATTTGCAGAACACGAACATCTTTTTTGGTTAGTATCAACAACACTGCAGAATTGGTCCATGCATTCATTATATTGTTGCTGACAAGTATTATTTAAATCCGAAGTTTTTTCCAAAATGTCTTTTGCTTCGGCCAAAGATTCCGCCGTCACAGTTTTTTGTTTTTCTGTTTTTGTTCCCAATATAGACGCACGAGTTTTTGTTTTGCGAACCTGTTCGTCTATGTTAGAACCTGTTTGAACATCAGTGTTTCCAATTGTTGCGCGACCACCAACCTCTGCAGTCGAAGCACGCAAAGTTATTCCTGCACGGCGAAGTGCTGGGTTGTTGTTGATACTCGCACTTTCGGTGCGCGTGTTGCGGCCAACTGTGTTAACTGCTGCCTCTAGTGTTGAACGAGAATTATTTTTACGATTATTCACAGACCGCGAAGAAACATTTACTGAACGTGAAGCCTCAACATTTTTGGTTTGTCCACGTTCTACCACACGCGCAGAACGGTTTTTCACAGTTTTATTTTCTGTTTTTTGTTCAACATTTTCATTTGAATTTTTCGTTGGAATTGCGCGCGATATAGCCGAAGTCGCCGCAAAAGCGTTTGCGGTTGCAAAAAGACCGATGAAAATCCACAAAGAAACTTTCTTCATCTCTCGCAGTTAATTATATCACAAAAAGTCTTTGAAAAAAAGCAGATTTAAAAACTATGTTTTTCTCTTCCCTTAAAAATAAAATTATGTTAACATAAGTGACGTCAGAAAGAATTTTTCTGGCGGGGTGTGAAGACCCCTTCGAAGAGCGTCCGTTAAAAACAGACGAAAAAAATCTCCAATCAATAAATTGGTTGGAGGGAAGCTGAATAATACACATCATGTAAAATAGGCTCACAATTTCTCTTTGAATTGTCTTCAACCTCCAACCACCTGTTTACTATAATCGGTGGTTTTATTATTAACACTAGGAACCTATGGCGTTCAAAAAAGGGGAAGGAAGGAGAACAAATATGAAAAAATTATTACTGCCATCAATTATTGCAATGCTTGCCGTGCCGGCTTTTGCAGATACCGTAACAACACTGCCAAATAACGCAGTATGTAATGAAACGAATCTTGGCACTTCGAGTGGCACCGCAGATATAGAAGTTGCATGGGAAGCAAACACGATAACAACCCAGTGGTATACTGGATA
>JAGCOU010000005.1 GCA_017642565.1 Alphaproteobacteria bacterium
TATTTTGGCAGCCCCACTCGGATTTGAACCGGGATTCTCGCCTTGAAAGGGCGGTGTCCTAACCATTAGACGATGGGGCCATAACTCTCTAAACGCGGAGAAATTTTATAAGACTTTTTCCCGTTTGTCAAGAATTAAATATTAATACCAGTAATTAGCACCCCTATTTATGAACCTAACTTTTTTTCTGACATTGAAATTCAACTCCGCTTGGTTCATAACCGTCACCACATTCGCAACTGCCATTATAGTATCCACCACCACTATTTTCACAACGTTTTCTTTCATCTTTTTCTACACAATCACCGTTCTTTTCGACAAAGCCCGCTTCCGTATCACATACACACGAAGCTAGCAAATACTTAGTGGTTGGCGAAGGAACGATATAATCTTCTTCATAAGTCGACCCATTCGCAGTAGCTCTGCTGTCTGCCCCATCAGCACTCATATATCTACTTTCATCAGTACTGTTATTATTGCATCTGGCCCCAAAACGTTGATAAGCGTCTGTAATTTTATCATCCAAAGGATAAGGCAAACGCATGGAACTGTACCCACTTAAATAAATCTTTTGACCAAGTTTTCCAGGCGTAGCATTTATAGCCGCAATATCGCGTTCTACAACCTTTTTAAGTGTATTCTCACCTGACGAATTCACAGTTGAAGAAGACCCATTGTTATTTGCATTGTTCGCATTCGCAACATTTGAATTGCCAGCAGCACTATTTGCACCAGTCCCAGATACAACAACTCCCTCTACTGTTTGGGTGTCCTTGTCAAAACAAGCACCATTTTTTAAATCATAATCACTGTTACATTCAACTACTTCACACCTAGAAACAATATTCGCTGTTTTGTCCACAGAATCTGTTTCAGACTTTGTTGCACCACAACCTGCCCCCGAATCAACGGTCGTCAATTTTCTTTCTTTCACTCTGTCTGGTAATTTGTTGCGACAACGGTTTTCCGCATCTTTTATAGCAGAGTCTAAACCTGACTTTAACGAAGATGGGACCTCACAAGGTCTGTAACCAATGGTGGCTATATTAAACGCCTGATAATCGGTTTCGCGCCTCAAGTCTTCTATATCGCGCGCAACAGCATCTTTTAACAATGTACCACCATTCTGTTGCGAACTATTATGGGTCGAAGCTGATGTTGAATTTGAATTTGATGTTGAAGTTGGATTTGTTGTGGTATTTTCTCCATTATTATTCACGTTGACAGTACCATTTTGCCCACCAGCGTTCGCCTGACCAGACAACAAAGTCACACCATATTCACACAGGCCACCTTCCCCAGACTTATAGCCCGCGTTTGTATTACATGTACACACACCCATATCTTCATGCCATTGACCACCTGTTTGTGTACAATTTGTTTGTCTTTGCCGTTTTTCTTCTTCGGCTTTCTTTTTGGCTTCGGCTTCGGCTTTCTTGGTGGCAAGTGTTGTCTTGGTGTTATCTATTTCTTGTTGTGTCTTTTCTATGCTTTTGTCTGTGCTTGCTATCTTGGTATCATAATCTTTTATCTTTTTCGCTTCTACTACGTTGCCCGCTACACCTACTGCTGTTAACCCCAGCGTAGATATACCCGCGATTTTTAATCCTTTGGTGGATCCCATGCACTTTTCCAATTCTGCCATTTTGCGTTGTTTTTCTTGGACCAAACGATTTACCCGCAAACTTTCCCCCATACACAAACTGGGTGCCAGTGCAATCAACAAACCAATAAAAGATATTTTACGCATAGATTTTCTCCCTGATTCTCAATGTTTTTCATTATATCAAAAAGATATCTTTTTGATGCAGATTTTAACAAAAAAAGTACCCCTATAGCCCTATTTTAATTATTTTGACTTTCAAAATCTGTCAACTCTTTTTGTACCTCTTTCTTTTCATCTTTCAAACTTTTCAACTCACTCTGTTTAGTTGTATATGTATCTTTTTTCTGTCCTATTTTTGCGCCTTGAACCGCAGCAGCTGTTCCAGTAGCAACGACACCAGCTGCGCCAATTACAGTCGCCGCTATCCAGCCTTTCTTTTGTTTTTTACATTTTGCGATTTCTTCGTCTAGTATGCGAATATCTTCTTCCAAAATAGCAATCGTTTCTGCGTCATCAAGATCCGAACCATCTTCGGCAACAAACGCAGAACGTGCAGCATTATTACTGTGATTTTTCGTCTTTATCGCAGCATCCGCATCAAACACAAAAGCCACGGAAAAAATCATTACGAACATCAAAATTTTATTCATGAAATTCTCTCCTTGTTTTTACCCTTATGTTGTGCATTATATCACAAAAAACAACTTGATGCAAAAAAAATATAAACCCACCAAACGGTGGGTTTAACAAAAATTTGTGGCGGGATGTAAGGGGCTCGAACCCTCGACCTTCTGCGTGACAGGCAGACGCTCTAAACCAGCTGAGCTAACACCCCAGAGCAGAACAATATTATACCGAACAGATTAAAAAAGCAAGTATTTTTTTAGACATTTTCATAAATTGACAAATGCAACTATTTTTTATATACTGTCTTGCATGAAGAAGATATTCTTTTTGATTTGTATGGTTTTGTTATGTGCGTTGGTTTTGGGCGGTTGCGGAACAAAGTCCGCATTAGAACACGACCCAGATTACCCACGCAATTATCCTGTGTATTAAATTTGGGGGTATGGCGGAACTGGTAGACGCGCTGGATTTAGGTTCCAGTGGGGCAACCCGTAAGAGTTCGATTCTCTTTATCCCCACCACGAAAAATTGTTAGCCCACACAACAAAGTGTGGGCTTAAAATTTTTCAGTGTCGCGCCGTAGCTCAACAAATTCTCGGGGATGCCTTCAAATTTCATAAACAGCGAAGGCGGACCAAGCTTATTTAAATTGTTAGCCCACACAACAAAGTGTGGGCTTAAAATTTTTATAAACGCCACCTTCCCTGCGCACAAGGCACAAGGTTGATTTTAACGAAAATTCTGCGATTTTTATTTTTTCTTCTTCACAGATTTTTTTGCGCTGCTGCCTGCTGGCATTTTTTTGTATTCTTTGTACAAAAACGCGATGCAAACATATATTATCAACGCAAAAAACGCCGTAAATGCACCAGCAATCAAATCACCGCCAGTAAAATACAAAAACAAAATTATTGCACCTACTAATGCGATGGTATAACCCATATTATTAGTCAACACTTTACCTAATTTTTCAAAAAAAGTCATTATTCTCCCCTTTTTTGGATTCTTTTCTATTATATCACAAAAAACACCAACCACAAAATAAAAAGTGTCGCAAATTTTCACGACACTTTTATCAGAGATAAAAAATGATTAATCTTTACAAGATAATTTGTCCGCGAACGCGTGCCCCACTTGGCAACGGACCAAACGAAGACTGACGGTTAACATAGATATTTCCGTTTACTGTGAATTCCCCACAGAAACTCAATTTATCTACATTGCGAATAAACAAATGTCCGTTTATTTTTGCACCACATGGCAATGTATATTTACGCATATTTTGAACGAATAAATTACCATCTATCTTCACACCGTTTGACAACACCGGAGAAGATGGCATCAAATCAACAATAACATCACCAGATAAATTTTGTTGTGGCAATTCTTCTGCTGGGAAAGACAATTCTTTAACAATCTCAGGTTTTTTAACACCAACTGTTTTAATCTTTGGTTTAATATTTGTCTGAGGGTCAGCCTTTAATGGCAAAGTCGTTTTAAAAGTGCGTTTTACGACTTTACGTTTTTCAACAGGGTTTTTCTGTGTTGTTGTTGCAGTAATATTTTTACCGGTACTATTTGCACAATCTGCATTCAAAGCAGCGCGTTTATTGCAACACACAAAATTATTAATCAAAGCGGAAAACAAAACAATTATTATAACCAACAATGTTAAATTTATCATGCCGACAACATCAATGCTTTTAAGCCAGTTCCACACAGCGCGACAAATTCTGCAAATCAAACGCCACAAGGCTTTGATTACACGCCAAGGAAACAATATAATTTTTTCCAAAATTAAATCATCGTGTCTATCACGGGCTTTGTTAGTTGCTTCTTTCATTTTTTGTGTTTTATTCATTTTTTATCCTTTTGTTTTTTCTAGTGCAAGTTTTGTTTTAAAAAATCAATTCTCGCGTTGTTTGCTGAAATCTTTTTGTTAAGATTGTCAACAACAGCTTCTTTGTTTGTAATTTTTTTATCTGTTTGATTGAGACTTTTGATTTGGACGACCATTTTGGTATTTCGGGCTTCCAAGACATCAATAGTTGCTTCAATCTTAGCATTACGTCTTTCTCGCTGACACTTTTTTGAAACAGAAACCAAGACCACACTCCCCGCAATAAACAAAGCAGAGAGCATTATCAAAAATTTCTTTCTGTTTTCATTTGTCATGCTTTTTTACCTCTTTTTCATGGTTATTATAGACAATATTTTTTATTTGTCAAGCGTTTTATAAAAAAACTTCCGCCAAGAAATCATGGCGGAAAAATCATAATTACTTATCTATTATTATTCGCATTCTTCGTCTTCACAAAGCGCCGTATGCACAGTATATTCGCCAGTTGGTGTTTGAACATGGAAGGACCTACCACTTGGCAACAATTTCTTACCTTCGCTGATTGGCGTAGTATTAGCATACCATGCTTCACCCTCGATATCCACACGCAATGAAGGACTCGTCCGTTTATCTTTGTGCAAGAAGATTCTATCTTCGCCAACACGCAATACATATCCGCAATCTTTCACAGAAGTCGCACCTTGCGGACTCTTCAAATTATCTTCACAGTAAGCGATACCTTGGTCTTCTGTTGAAGATACAGCGAACACATCTTCTCCGCTGCCTGCACAATAAGCGCCTTCTGGGCACACAGAACAGTTACTTTCACCCTTCTTCAGGTAGGTTCCAGCAACGCATCTTACCATATCAACGCCAACACAAACCTTTTCACCATTAACTTCTTCCTGTTTATAGCCAGCATCGCATTCCAATCTAACAATTTCGCACAAACTTGAATCAACCAGTTCACAGTCCTCAGATCGTTGTCCGCTGTGTGTTTTGCATTTCACTTTGCCATTTACAACATCTGCATCTGTCCTTTCTTCAAAAGCGTATACAGCCAAACCGTTACCACCATCATATGGATTCTTAAACCGACAAGGAACGGTTTCAATTTTATAACAATTACTGCTTGATGTTGCACCCACATCCGAATTCGGATAGTCTGCACTGCACTGCACTGCACCATGACTTACGCCATCAAACAAAATATTTTCTGTACCGGCACAATAATACCCGCTTTCGCAAGTTGCGCATCCCGCCGATTCGGAAGTAATTTTTAAATATTCCCCAGGTTCACAAGAATACGAATGTGGCACCATTTTAGCCTTTAAGGTAATATTTCCGCTGTATACATCGAGAGTTGAAGCGTCACACATCTGGGTTTCTTTGACCTGACAAGAACCATTTGAACAAGAGATAATACAAGAACCATCTTCGCAACCTACAAGTGCGGCAAAGCCAGGCGATACAAGCATCACCGCCAGCATTACCACCAAAAGTAGTCGCTTAAACATACTGATTTTTTCCTCTTTCCTTTCTTTGTATATAAAGAATTTTTCCCTGTTTTCCGGCACTTTACACACACAGCAGACAGGGCAACCCTTCATATGAACATAGTGTAGAAAAAATGCGCAAGTTGGGTCAAGTATTTTTTCCATATACGAAACAAAAAAAGAACTAAAAACGTTTGCAATTTTTTTGATTTTAGTTTAGAATTCTACCCAAAGCGCCCATGGCTCAATTGGATAGAGCAACAGATTTCTAATCTGTGGGTTGCAGGTTCGAGTCCTGCTGGGCGCGCCACAAATTAAAAAACGGCTTTCATGCCGTGTTTTTTTGTTTGTCGCCAAAGGACGAGAACCGACCAAAGTTGCGAAGCAACGACAGGTTCGACAACAAGTAGATTTGGCAAACACAGTGCAGCCAAATCGTCACGGTTGCCCCACAGACACAAAGTGTCGAGGGAGTCCTGCTGGGCGCGCCACAAATTAAAAAAAAACAAAATTTGACCTTTTGTTTTTTTGTCCTATAATACATCGTACAACCAACACAAAAAAAACAAAAAGCGCAACTATGAAGAAATTTGAAAACATAAAATATAAAATAATTATACCCTTCATGTTTATTGTTTCTTTCGTTGGATGCAAACGCCCCAACCCGATGGGCAAAGACGTTTATGCAATAGTTAAAGATAAAATCGATCAAACGTATTATCTAGATTTAGAAAAACAAGAAATACTAATATTACGTATTCAAAGCAAAAACTATAACATTGGCGACACAGTATGGTTTTCTTATGACAAATACACAAAAGAATGGAGAAGAATCCCAACTTACAATGTTATCAAAGACCCAAAACCTGACTATAAAAACCATGTGATTAAACAACAACAAGAGTTATATCATAAAAAGCGTTAAAACAAACCGACCGCATGGTCGGTTTATTTATTTCAACTTTTTTCTATAAATCTTGGTTTCTTTGCCCCAATCAAAAACACCAGTTTTAACAAATTCAAAACCAAACTTTTCATAAAAATTTTCTAAATCAGTCGCCAAGAAAACTTCATCAAAACCCATTTTTTGTATTTTTTCAAATGTATTCAAAAGCAATTTTTTGCTATAACCCTGCCCCCTGTATTTTTCAGCAACAAACAAAGTCCCAATCCACGGTGTAAAACCAAAGTTATCTTTTAATAATTCATGCCGAACCAGAGAATATTCACCAACAATTTCGCCGTCTTGTATTGCGACAACAATCTGGGGTAAGTCTTCTGTTTTCCAGCCCCCTTCTATATCACAAAACCATTCAACAGCCTCTGCCCATTGTGTTTTGAGCAAATTTAACAATCGTGTAAATTCTTTAGAATCTTTAGTTATCGCTTGGAATTTCATATTTTGTTCCTTTGCATTTATTTTAACACAGAATACTTTACTTATTCAAATAAAATGCTAAAATTTTCCCATAAAAAAAGGAGAAACAAAAATGGCAGAGAAAGTAAATTCCGTTGATTATCTCGATAAAATCGTCACTGTAAAAATGGACAGACCGATTGGGGCTAAACATCCTAAACACGACTTTGTTTACCCCATAAATTATGGTTTTATACCAAATACTATATCGGGCGATGGCGAAGAATTAGATGCCTATGTTATCGGGCCAACAGAACCATTGGATGAATTTACCGGTCAATGCATAGCAATAATTCATCGAACAAACGAAGAAGACGATAAATTAATAGTTTGCCCCACCGGTCAAACTCTGGACAACAAAACCATTGATAAAATGACCGATTTTCAAGAAAAATGGCATAAACATATAATAATAAGAAACAAATAAGTAAAAAAAACGCCCGTTTGGGCGTTTTTTTTATTTCACATTCACTTTCAAGAAAACTTTTTTACCGCGTTGAACCATGATTGATTCTTTTGGCTCAACGACATAATCTTTGTCAGTGATTTTTTCACCATCGATTTGAATACCACCCTGCTCTACCATACGGCGCGCTTCGGATTTAGAGTCAAACAATTTGATTGCGACCAAAAAATCGATAATTCCCATTGGCCCTGTCATTCCCAAATCAAAACTCGGCACATTGGCAGAATTCGCCCCGCCACCAAACAACGCACTAGCGGCTTCTATTGCCTGTTGCGCCAATTCTTCACCATGAATCAATTTTGTTATTTCAAAAGCCATACGTTTCTTAGCCGATATTATATCAGTTGAACACATCGTGTGTATTTCTTCCATTGGAATATCTGTGAACAAAGCCAACAACATTTCTGTATTTTCATCGGCAGTATTGTAAAAATACTGATAAAAATCATACGGTGTAGTTTTATCACGAGCAACCCACAAAGTCCCCTTTTCTGTCTTACCCATCTTTTTACCATCAGCAGTCATCAACAACGGGGAAGTTAACCCATAAATTTCACCTTTTTCTTTGCCTGATTCTATATTCATTTTTCTAAACAATTCTGTCCCAGCAACAATATTTCCCCATTGGTCGCTGCCACCTATTTCCAAGACACAGCCCGCCTCATTATGTAAATGAACAAAATCATAAGCCTGCATCGGCATATAGCCCATTTCCAAGAAAGTCAAACCGCCATTTTCACGACGACGAGAATATGCTTCGCTCGCCAACATAATATTAACATTAAAGTGCACACAAACAAGGCGCATAAAATCTACATAAGTAAACTTGTTAATCCAATCAGCATTATTTAAAATTTCTGTTCCCGGCAAAACGAAATGACTCGCCAATTCGCGTACTTCTGCCAAATTATGTTCTACTTGCTCTTTGGTTAACATTTTGCGCATATCAGATTTGCCAGTTGGATCGCCAATTAAACTGGTTGCGCCACCAATAACAAGAATTCCACGATGTCCAGCATTTTGCAGATGTCTAAACATACGCAAAGCAAAGAAATGTCCAATATGTAAACTATCTGCTGTTGGATCAATTCCTAAATAAAAAGTTATTTTTTTGCCACTGTTTAATAATTCCTTTATTTGTTCAGGATGAGTCATATCCTTAACAAAACCACGTTCTTGCAGCATATCGAATAATTTTTCTGACATAATTTATCCTTTTTATTTAGACCTAGATTTTTCCAAACACTTTTGCAATTTTTTCTCTAATTCGCGTTTGTATTTTTCCGTAAATATCACCTTTATATTACGAAATTTTCGACCCAAAAAATAATATTCTGTTTTCAAAACAATCATATTTTTCGAAACTTTGACAATTTTAGCAGCCATCCAAAATTCCTTTGCATCATACTACCAAAATATCATAATTCCAAACAAAAATAAACTATTTTTGTTTAGAATTTTGTAAATTTGCCAAAGACAAATTCAGTCTTCTTTGGTGTCTAGATACGCAATCAAAATATGAAACATGAGTTCCTGTTTTTGATGTCGTATAACGAACATGAGCATGTTTCACCAAAGTCACATCGTTTTTCATCATTTTTCCTCCTTTTGATTTTTGACTTAAAAACCGCGCTTAAATCAAAGCGCGGTTTTTATCTCTTGCTTTGATTCTTAGCCTAACATTTTTGCAACTTCATCGGCCAAGTTGTCTTCGCGTTTTTGGATACCTTCGCCCAAGACGTAATAAGCATAACCAGCCAATTTACCACCGTGTTCTGCAATAACATCTTTAACTTTCTTAGAAGGATCCATAACAAATGGCTGTTCTTCCAAAACAGATTCAGCATACCATTTTTGAATACGACCATCGACCATTTTTTCAACAATGTTTTCAGGCTTACCAGCTGTAGCACCAGATTCAATAAACACTTTCTTTTCACGTTCAACTGCCTTTGGATCAACATCAGCGATTGTCATGAATTCTGGTTTATTAGCAGCAATGTGCATAGCAATTTTATTGCCAATTTCGTCAATACGAGCATCATCACCGTCAATACCAACCACTACACCGATTTGACCCATACCTGGGACCAAAGCATTGTGAACATAAGTATAAATATGGTCACCATTAACTTTGGCGATACGGCGCAAACTCATATTTTCACCAATAGTGGAAATAGTTGCAGCGATGTCATCTTTGACAGCATTCAAAGTTGCTTCGAAATCGCCAGACAATTCCAATGCTTTGTTTGCAACATCAGCAACCAATTTTTGGAATTTATCGTTTTTCGCAACAAAGTCTGTTTCTGCGTTTAATTCAACAACGCAACCCATGTTATCGCATTTTACAACTGTCACCAAACCAGATGCAGCAACACGACCAGCCTTTGAAGCAGCCTTTACAATACCTTTCTGGCGCAACCAATCGGCAGCGGCTTCGATGTCACCATTGTTTTCGACCAATGCTTTTTTGCAATCCATCATACCTGCGGAAGTTTTTTCACGCAGTTCTTGAACTAATTTTGCTGTTACTTCTGCCATTTGTATTTCCTTTCTTTATACAGTTAATTATTTGTCGGCTTTGTCTGCCAATTTGCTGCGGCGAACTTCGCGAGCTTCGGAAGTTTTTGTTTTTTGTTTTGCTTCTTTGGCTTTGATTTCGTGTTCATATTCTTCTGCAGCAGCTTCTGCGTTATCAGTTGCTTCTTTTTTACCAGCAGCACCGCCCAATCTTTTTTCGATACCAGACAAAATAGCATCTACGAACAAATCGCAATACAATTGAGTTGCACGAGACGCATCATCATTTCCTGGGACAGGATAATCAACCAATTCTGGATTTGCATTAGTATCGCAAATAGCAATTGTTGGGATATCCAAATTTCTTGCTTCGTGAACAGCATTCAATTCACGTGGCACATCAATAACAATCATTGCCTGAGGAACGCCGTGCATTTCCAAAATACCACCAAAGATTTCGCGCAATTTAGCAACTTCTTTGGTCATAACGCCGACTTCTTTCTTGGTCAAGCCCAATTTGTCAGCATTAGCAATATCGTTTTCCATTTTTTTCAAACGGCGAATGCTTTGAGAAACCGTAGTCCAGTTAGTCAACATTCCACCCAACCAGCGATTGTTAACATAGAATTGTCCGCAACGTTCTGCTGCATCTTTGACAATATCTTTTGCCTGATGTTTAGTAGCAACGAACAAGATTTTTCCACCTGCTGCAGCAATCGCTTCCAATGCGACCAGTGAGCGATGCAACAAAGGTGCAGTTTTGTTCAAATTAATAATGTGAATTTTATCTTTAACGCCATAAACGTATGGTGTCATCAATGGATTCCAGCGACGAGTATGATGTCCAAAATGAACGCCTGCTTCCATTAATTGTTTCATAGTAAAAGTTGGCAATGCCATGATTTTATCCTTTTTTCTGTTGTTATCCTCGGTCAGCAGACGTAAAAACCAAAACGCGTTTGGACAGAAATTATGTCCGCTGCCTGTGTTCTTCGCATCAAATGCGTGCCAGCATAATAAAACAATTTTATCGAAAAATCAAGTGGATTATAATAAATTTTCTGAAAATTTTATTATCTTAACCGTTCGAAAACAACCGTGCAGCCACTTTTTGTATAATTGAAATTTTTAAAATCGCTATCACACATTTTTTTGGCTTTGGCAATATTCTGTTTTTTTATCTCAAACAGCCCATTAAGGCCGGCTTTTTTAAGACTTTGGGCATCTTCGTTCAACTCTTCAACTAATTCTTCAAAATATTCTGTTGGGTGCATTTCTTCCCAATTCATACCAACCAAGTTATAACACACTATCCGACCACCAACTTTTACATGTTTTAACAAAGGAAAAATCGTATATAATCTGTCACTAATAGTGTGTCGATAATCAAGAATATTAGACAAATGAATAAAATCATAAGTTCCTGTTAAATGTCCCGATAAATTGGCAATATCACTCATTATAAAATTATACCGACCTTTTACAATTTTTTGCAATTTTTTGTATTCTCTGTCATCCACCAGATGCGAATTATCATCTTTGATAATTATCCCATTAGAAAATATTTGCGAACCAGCCATTGAACACATATATTCCCATTCTATTTTTGGTATCATCTTTGATATATATTCCATATCCGGAACATGTTGAACATTTTGACACAAACGTAAATTTTTCAACAAATCAATATAGGCAATATGCCCCATACATTTAAGGGCTGCTGTCTTTATGTCCATAATGCATTTTGCATTATAACTGATATCAAAAGTATCTACATGTTTTGCGCCATATAAAGAACACCACAAAGGGTGATCACCAGATGCTGCGGTCACCAGCGCACGATTACAATTTTCCGGAACTAATCGCATTGATTGGCGCAAATCTTCATTAGTAATAACGTATGCCGGGGAATACGGAGAAAACTTGTCAAGCCTTACACAGTTTTTTGCAACTTCAATATCTGGCACAAAATCCATAAACAATCCTTTTATCAAACAATAAAATAACACAAAAACATATATAGTCAATAAAAATTAACAAATATATTGACAAAACAACTATTTAGTATATATTTATAGTAGTGGTGAGGATGAAGGCATTGAATAAAATCTTTACAATTATCTTTTTGGTCGTGTTTACGACCATGAATTCGTTTGCCACACAAAATTGTAGTGATAAATATTACCGCGCCGCATATCCGGAAAGATGTAAAAATTCAAACGGCGATACTTTCTTGGCTTTGGCTGGTGGTGCCGCTCTGGTTGGACTTGGCATTGCTTTGGCATCGCATTCAAGTGGCGACCATGGTTCTTCATCCGGCATTTCAAACCAAAGCACTTTTCCGCGCGTTCCTTTGTCGCCAAACATAAATATCAATTATGCCAGAACAGACACGGTAAAAAACCAAAAGATTTCATCTTCTTATCTCAATTCTTTGACAAACGGCAACGACATAGCCTTTGACACAATAAACAATATCAAACAGTCTGCTGCATTCCAAAGAAATTACAATCAATACAATGCTGTCAATCTTGCTGTGGCTCAGGCCCGCGGTTTTTCCGGCAAAAATTCAACCATAGCTATTCTTGATGATTTTCAAAGCAACCATGGCGACACAGTTTATTACATATTGCACAATGTTGCCCCAGACGCTGTATTAGTAAAAAACAATATCGCAACATCTGCAAATTCGTTTGATTCTTTTGATGCCATAGCGAACACACTCGGCAACGCGCACGCAAATATTTATAACCTCAGCTGGCAAACACCAGCAAACGAAAACTTCAATGCTGCAACAGTTATTTATAATCAAAATTCCCCGAAAACTTACGCCGATGCCCAAGATTTTATGTATGGTATATCAAGCGAAAATTTCATCACTCAACTGCGAAATTCTGCCGTTGACGATGACGCAGTGTTTGTAATGGCTGCTGGAAACGATGGGCAAAACGAAAGCGGTGCTTTGTCTGCGCTGCCATTAGCCTTTCCAGATTTAACAGGTCATTTTGTTAATGTTGTCGCACTGAACAATTATGGAACAATCGCGTGGTACAGCAATCAATGTGGAATCACGCAAAATTATTGTATCGCAGCACCTGGTTCTGGCTGGAATACTGATACCCAAGATTATGCCAGTGGCACCAGTTTCGCAACACCTGTTGTATCTGGCGCAATCGCAACAATCAAAGAAGCCTTTCCTTATATGAGCGCATCCCAAATTACCGCCCTGCTCTTTACCACTGCCAAAGATTTAGGAACCCCAGGTATAGATTCTGTTTATGGGTGGGGACTGTTGGATATGGAAAAAGCAACAAAACCGGTTGGCACCCCAAGAATAGTTCTCGCAGATGAAACAATATTGCCATTACATACTTCGAATGCTTCTGGCTCCATTGGCACAGCGATAAAAAATGCTAATATAGAAATTGCATTTCTTGATGATTTTGGTCGCGCTTTTAAAACAAATTTATCTGGCAATATCAAAATAGTTCCTTATGGACGCGGTTTTGAAAAATTAACAGAAAACGAAAATGATTCTGTCACAGTGTTTGATAGACTGGAATTCGGTTTTAAACAAAATCACTTTATGGAATCTAATGGTTTAATCGCTACAAAAAATAATCAGTTAACTCACTTTGTTGGATATAAAAACGAATTTAATTTTGATAACATAAAATTCTATCAAAATGTTCGATTTGGAACATTCCACCCAACAGCCGAAGAAAACTCTATAATTTCGAATTTTTCAAACATATATACAACTTCGGCAAAATTTGGCGCACAATGGCAAAACTGGGCTGTTGAATTTGCAATTCCAGAAACGATAACTGCTGGCAAAATGTCAATCACAGTTCCAACAGAACGCGCCTCAAACGGAGATATAATTTATCAAGATTATGATTTAAATCTTCGCACTCGCCCAGGCACAGAATACACAATCAAATACGATTGGTTATCTGCTACATTCATCGACAACCCAAACCAAGAAAACGAATTCTTGATTATGGGTAAAAAGAAAATTGTTTTTTAAAATTACTCTTCTCTAGATTTCTTCAAATCGAAATTATGAATATAGTTGAACGAAATACCAATTGAAGTATTCGCACCAAAATCAATCGCATCACGAGAATGAGCACGGCGATATTTTACATATGGTCCCATCGTTAAATCGCCCCAAACATTTGTATCAAGACGCGCAACTGCCAAGAAATCATAATGCAAATCTTCGCCAACATATTTTGAATAAGATAAATATTTTCTGTAATATCCATCCGAAGTAAATTTAACCCCATCTCTTATCTTATATTCAACACGCCAACCTGCTTCAGCGGCTGATTTGCTGACCTTAGCATCCGAATAAGTAAAATCATATTCGTAAACGCCCACGACATATAAAGATTTGAAAATGTCATGATCAAACAATGCGAAACCTGCATTTGGACGAAGAATATTTCTGCGTGGGTCACCTTCGAATTCTGTTTCATATTGTCCACGAACAATAGGTCCCAATTTAAAAGAATCAAAATCCCAACATGCATACGCTAAATCAGACGAGAATAAAATCTTGTCCGCACTTTCATCAACGCTGCTCGGTTCATTATATGGTTTAATAGTCTGTTTACCATATTCCATGAACAAAGAATTATCCCACTTAAATCTATCGTGTCCGTATTCAAGCGCAACATCAAAAACACCTTGGAGATTTTCTTGGTCTGCCGCCTTCAGCGCAGCAACCGTAGAATTTTGATATTCCCCAGGATTATGAATAGAAGTTTTGGTCCAATCTAAACCGATACGGCGAATATTTAAATTAAATTTATTATCACTTGGCGAATCTTCAGCCACAGCAACAAGTGGCACCAAAGCCATCAGCCCTATAAGCAATTTTTTCATTTTGTTTTCCTTTGTTTCGCTTTATTTACATTTACTTCCAAACCTGCAAAATTCCACCGTTATCAGTATATCTCCACCCAGCAGAACGCAAAGCCGCGGTAAATTTACTTCTGTAATTCAGTGGCAATTTTATAACGATTTGATTTCCTGTCATAACTTGGGTTTCTATTTCTATGTTATCAAAACGCGTGATGCGTTTCAATTCAGCCCAATCAGGAATTCCATTTGGAACAACAACGAATGCAGTAAACTTTTCTTCGGAACTTGAAAGCGGAACCCAATTTTGCACACCGTTTTTATCAAGCCATTTCTTAGCAGCATCATTGTCCACATTCATCGTGATATTCGCAGAATAACTATTGGACGACATCTGTTCATTAGAAACGCTGGATGACGCAATAAGATTCATCAATTCATCACTTGACGAATTATGAATTAAACCATTAAGTTCTTCTTTCTGTGCATACGGAGATAAAACATTATACAAAATCTGTCGCCGCGCAAGATTAGTCGCATTAACCTTTGCTTTCGCAGCTGTTTCACTCGTTTGATTAACGGGCACAGTCGCACTTAGTTCAAAACCAAACGCAACATCTGCCATACAAAACAACGCAACCATCAATCCAAAAAATGTTTTACAACACATCTTCACAACTTATCTCCTAGAATTTTACTTCGATACCAGCGCGTATACCCATAGATTTATAAATCGAATCTATTTCGCTGCTGTCTTCGGCGCTCCAGTTATTAGCACTATATTTTGCATAATCTTCATCACTTAACAATCCATTGTTATACAAATTGGTATAATAAGTGGAATTAAAGTATGTTGTTGCAGATGCACCACTTACCTTATAATAATCATAAGTAAAGCCCAACACTAAACCAACGCTGTCTGTCATCTTTGTTGTCCACGCAGCATTCAATCCTAAATGATATGCATCACCAAAACTGCCTTTGTCTTCAACACTCGTTGGATGTGCCCAATCTATACGATATGGTTGGTCGCCCTTAGATTCATAAATTGGCAAACCAAATTCAATTCCACCGCTGATATAGTTGTTGTTGTTAACAGCATATTCCATATCCAACGCAATGTATGGTCCCATCCAAGTAGTTTCATATTTATGAGATGTTCCAGCCTGTTCATAATAATAAGTATACCCAACATCAAGTTCTGTCGCTCCAGGATTATTAAGTATGATAATATTTCCGTTTTCATCCTGTGATAAACTCGCAAAACTGAATACTTCACCACTGCCGTTCACAAAACCAACATAAGGACTGCATTGAATTTCGCCACCTTCTACCTCTAGACAATTAACGAATGTACTAGAATTCAATACATTTATCATCATTCCATAATTTTTCTTCGTCTTAAGTTCATGTTTAAAATAACGATACCCAATAGACGGTGTCACTTTCACGCGTCCCATAGAAAACAAATCAGTCAAACCAAAAGACGCATTAAAGCCCATCTGGGTTCCACCATTACTCGTTCCAACAGACAAAGCAGGACTGCCAATTAAAACATCTTCTTCTGTGCCGCTAACATCTATGCGTTGAATTTCCCACATTTTTTCCGTAGAAATATCGTCATCCACCATAGACGAATCGCCAAATTGCATACCATAACTCGCCCCTACTTTGATTTGCATAGGCGTAGATGTTCCAAAATAATAAGCCCCATCAGCACCAAAAACATTCCAGCGCAAATTATCATAGTGCAATTTAGAACCCGCTTTGTTCATTTCAAGATTCCAACTTGCAAACTGATGAGAAAGTCCAGCATCTAAATAAAATCCCTGTTTTTTACCGCAATCATTTTTTGGACAAGAAAAAGTATTTTCCGCCTGTTGCACCTGGACCATAACTTTACGATTGCCCATATTTTGCATTCCCTGGGGATTTTGCTGCATACTCTGTCCATATCCACGACCACCATTATAGTTATTTGCACCATAATTATTATAGAAACCACCGCCGTTATTATTCCCAGTATTGCTTCCATTCATACCATACCGCCCCTGGGGATTTTGATACAAATTTCCATTATAATAAGTCCCAGCAGCCCCCGCAACAGCAGGAAAAGCCGCCATCATAGCCACACTACATAAAACACGAGATATATTTTTCATAGTCAATCCTTCTTTTTCTATCTCTAAGATTATAACATAAAATTCTTGAAAAAAAAATAGTTTTATAATATGTTATAGCAAAATGACGCGGTCGTGGCGGAATTGGTATACGCGCAGCACTAAGGATGCTGTGGAGAAATCCTTGGGGGTTCAAGTCCCCCCGGCCGCACCACCGATTTTTATTATTGCGCACGCAGTGCACAATTAGAAAAATCGAGTGTCGCGCCGTAGCCCAACAAATTCTTGGAATTGTTTTCGCATTTTGAGCACTGCGCAGGCGGACCAGGCTTATTTACATTGTTAGCCCACACAACAAAGTGTGGGCTTAAAATTTTTCAGCCTGTCTCGACGTAGCGAAGCGTAGACGGATGTCGCGCCGTAGCTCAACAAATTCTATAAAAAAAGACAAAAATATTAAAAATGTTCTTGCTCAAAAAAACACAAATTTGCTAACATGAACCTAAGGAATGAAAAGGATAATACTGTTTTTCACTGTATGCCTTGGTTTGTCTGTATTCCAGACGACATTTGCTGACAATGAAGACGCAGTTCGCGCAGCGACAAAACGCACATCATCACAAACTGTCACAGCAACAAACAATACCGCTTCTGTCGCCACTCGTTCTGTGGCGTCAAACACCCGTAAAACAGAACCTGCTCAAAACAAAAACTCAAGAAGCACTGTAAAAACTCAACCACAAAAAGTTGTGTCACGCGCACCAACAAAAAACGTAAAACCGCGCACATCTGCTCAAACAGCACCAAAACAACAAGAAAATTCCGTTGTTACCAGACGTGCTGTTTCACCGACCCGCAAAACAACAACTGCGCGTACGCTTAATTTGAACAAATTGCCAATAAATATGTCCAACAGACCTACACGCACCACCACACAAAACACCAGCAAAAAAACCTCTGTACGCGCTGCTGAATTAAACACGGAAAAAATATCAGACATAAAATCCGCTGATTATTCAAAATGCAAAACCGTTTACTATGAATGTATGGATGAATTTTGTGCTAACAAAGACACTAATTTGCGCAGATGTGCCTGTTCTTCGAGAATACATGAATTTGACAATATCCAAAAACAACTCAATGACGCCGAAGATAAAATGCTTGATTTCAACCAACGTCTTTTAACTGTCAGCATGGACAAAGAAGACGCAGCGGCTTTGAATGTTGCGACCGAAGGCGAAACAGCCTTTCAAATCAAAGACAGGAGCGAATCGGAAAAATTATTAAACAAAATTACTGATACATTAAACAGTTCGACCGATTCGAAATTTAACAATAGTTTGTCTTCTATATCTTTGTCTTTGGACTTGGACAGCGCATGGGATAACATTGATTCTCTATCTGGCGCGGCAACAACTGCGAAATCAGGTGTTGATTTATACAATGCTGCCCGTCCTGTGTGTATTGAAATGGCAAAAGAAGTCTGTTCTGACGAAGAATTATCTATCGCCCAAGACGGATATAAATTGACAATTCAACAAGACTGCAACACTGTCGCAAAATCTTACAGTTCGCTTTACAACGATGCAATGACAAAAATTCACGAAAGCAGTGCTTTGCTTGATATATCGCGGTTAACGGATCACCAACAAAGAAATTCGGATGATATATTGACTTGTAAAAAGAAAATCCTTGAGCAGTTATACGATGATTCTGTTTGTGGGGCAAAACTTTATAAGTGTCTTGATATGACTGGCGAATACATAGACCCTTCTACGGGTAATGCATTTTTATCCACAAATCTTTATAACCTAACCAATTTATTACAGGAACCAAGTGCGGATGAAAAATGGTCTAAACTAACAAAGAACGAACCTTTTGTAAACTTTTTGACCACAAAGAAAGAGTTTTTAAAACCTGCTGTTAAACAATGCGAAGATATATCAGATACTGTATGGAAAGATTTCTTGGATGACGCACTTTCACAAATAAAGTTAGCACAAAATGCAAAAATGGAAGAAATAAAACAAAGTTGCACTACACTGGTTGCAGAATGCAAAACAAACGCATTGACCGATTTGGCAGAATTTGATGCCCGCGCGCTATCTTTGTTCAGTGTCCCGGCAGACAAAACAGCAAATCAAATGTGTTCAGACATCCAAACGGCTTGTATCTCGCTCATAGACACCATGGGCAGCGAAGATTGGGGCACAGGTATGACAGGTATCGCAACAAATATCACTTATGATACAATCATGGACGCCTGCGCACAAATCGGGCGCGACTGCATAGTTAGACAATGCAACGGAACTTCTGGTAATTTTGCTCTGTGCAAAAGCACAACTTCTCAAAATCGTATGGATATTTTGCAAAGACAAACCTGTTGGGACGAAGTATATAATTGCGTCAAAGGGGCGGACAATCTTGCTAATATGACTGGTGGCATTTTGCCGATAACCACTTCAGCGTCCACCAATGATTTTTCCAATGCACGCAATAATTATTACACATCGTTTTATGAAATAACATCTAGTAATGATATTCCTGAATTATGCCGAGGTTATAGCAACAACCCTGTCCAAAAGAAATACGAACTTACCGCGTGTTTAATTGCAGAACAAATTTGGGGCAATTGTACAGATAATTCAACAGAACCAAATGCCACCATTTTACAATCAGACACTTATTCTTCTTTGATGTCTTGGTTTGCAACAAACACGGGTAACACAACTTGCAATGCCACGGGTTGTCCACAAGGTTACGAATTAGATAACCAACACATCTGTCAATTGACAGTGGATATGACCACAACCGATTGCATAGCCGTCACAAACAGAAGCCAATTCATAAATGTCGCAGAAACCACCACAGGAACGATAACTAACTTTTGCCCAAGTGGCGTTCGAGATTCTTTCAGAAACTGTTGCGCAGAAGGTTTCCAAGATCGAGATAACGGTATCTGTGTTCCAAGCGCACAACATCATGCATTATATATAACCCGCGGAACATGTGACACAAATAACGATTACTATTGTCCAGGAAATTCAACCAACACTTCAGATCCACGTATATTATCTACTTACTGTGTTACAACATATACCTATGTAGAATATGACGCGACTACAGATTCTTATATTTGCAATGGTGTATGGGTTATGGTTGATCAATACGGTAATTATTTAAATTTACTTGATGATGTTTCGCTCGAACCGATGACAGGTGCACCAATAATGTCTTACTTAACAGATTCCGTTTGCAACAGTTGTAACACACACAATAACACTTCGAGCTGTGGCACCAAGTGTTCATATACATATTCTAGATCGCATAATTTCGCATATACAAACTGGAAATGGTTGGACAGCCATTCTAACGAATGCACAGAGGTATCAAACTCCTCCTCTTCTTCTACTAGTGTTCCTGTTCCAACAAGTAATGAATTTATGATTACATACCCAACAGACAGCAGTATTAATCAAATGAGTTCCAGCGCAGCAATAACACCGTAAATTTGTTTTAACTGTTCATCAGTAAATTTTCCCAACACCCAATCGGCAGGATTCATTTGGCTTTCAAAATCACGCGGATGCCCAATACCGATTCGAATTCGTCTGTAATCATTACCAACAGCCACATCAATAGATTTTATTCCGTTATGCCCTGCACTGCTGCCACCAACTTTTTCGCGCAGAGTCCCCAATTTTAAATCCATATCATCATGAATCACTATTAAATTTTCAAGTGGGATTTTATAGAACGCCATTAACGGCCCCACCGCTTCACCACTGTTATTCATAAAAGTTTGAGGTTTTGCCAATATAATTTTCGCCCCGTCCGTTTCTATGCGTGTGGTTAGTGCATTTTTTTCCTTTTTCCAAGTGGCATCTTTTGGTGCCAGCATATCAACAGCCATAAATCCAACATTATGGCGCGTATTAGTATATTCAGTTCCTGGATTGCCCAGTCCAACAATTAAAATAGGTTTATTTTTTTGCATTTCTTCGACCTTTGGTTTATACTATAATATCATATAAAGGAGAAAAATATGAAAATAAATTTAACATCTTTAATTTCTATAGTTTCAACTTTGGCTTGTGCTTCTGCTGCAAACGCTGGCGTAATCGCTGATTTTTATGTCGGCGGTATGGCAGGTGCTGGTGGTCAAACAATGTTCGCAGACCATAAAAACGAAACAGACGCCTCTCGTGTATTTGGTGCCATTGCTGGTATGGATTTGCCTATATTCAGGGTCGAAGCCGAATACGATTATCTTGCTGCCAAAGATTTCAGCACTAACGCAGCCATGGCAAATATTTATGCAAAAATACCTTCCACAATAATTTTACCTTATATTGGTGGCGGTATTGGTATGGTGTTTGGTGGCGATCAAACTTTCAAAGACGCTGGCGTTGAAACAAAATACAAAATTGATACAACAGCAGCTTACCAAGCTATGCTGGGTGCAACAATCGATGTTTTAGCAATTCCATTAAAATTTGATGTTGAAGGTCGTGTTTTATATGCTCCGGATATTTATGAAATCCCAGGCACACACACTTCGCCAGATATGTTGCAATACAATGTTCGCGTCAAAGCGCGTTTCATATTCTAGAAAGGCACAAAATAAATGCTGACTTTGATTGACGGAAATTCATTGGTATTCAGGGCATATTACGGAGTACATGGTAATTTAACCAGATCTGATAATATGCCCATTGGCGCAGTATACGGATTTTTTAATATGGTTTTGCCGATATTTGCCAATGCCAAAGACAAAGATTCTTTCGTGTGCGTCTTTGACGCATCACGCATCAGTTTTCGTCAAGATATTTACCCATTATACAAAACAAACCGCAAAGAAACCCCTGCTGATTTATTACAACAAAGTGAACTTATACGAATCGGCATTCACGAAATGGGTATTCCTGTTCTTTGTATTCCAGGGGTCGAAGCAGACGATGTCATCGCTACACTCGCAACTAAATATTGTAACATTGATGGCGGAACTCGTATTATAACTGGCGACAAAGATTTAATGCAATTGGTGTCTAATTGCGTATTTCTTTATGATGGGATGAAGGAAAAAGAAATTCACGAACCAGAAGTTTTTGAAAAATTTGGTGTAAAACCATCCCAGGTTATTGATGTTCAATCTTTGATGGGTGATTCTACAGATAATGTTCCTGGCGTTCCAGGTATTGGTCCTAAAAAGGCAGCAGAACTCGTCAATGAATTTAAATCTCTTGATAATTTATATGCCAATTTAGATTCTGTTAAAAACGAAAGAATTCGCAATTTATTAAAAGAAAATCGTGAACAGGCTTATATTTCCAAACAACTCGTCACACTTAAACGTGATGTAGATTTAAGTGGACTAAAAATATCGCCGTTTTGTTTTAATAAAAATGCAGCTCTTGATTTTGTAAAAAATAAAGTTGAAAGCAAAACCTTAATTGCGAAAATAGAAAAACTTTTTCCTGGCGATAAAATTACTTGCACACCGTCAGTCACAGAATACGAAAAATCTATTTGCCCAGTGACAGAAATTCCAACTGCACCCGAAACACCATCGATACTCGGCGAAATGAATATCGTCACAATTTCAAATGAATCTCAGTTGGATGAATTTTTATCGCACATAAAAGATATTGTCGCTTTTGATACAGAAACCACTGGATTGAATCAAATTGATGACAAAGTGGTTGGAATATCTTTGGCTTATGATGATACACACGGCGCATATATTCCAATAAGACATTTAACTAAATCTATGGATTTATTTGGGGGCGGAAATTTAGCAGCCAATCAATTATCAATTGAAACAGTTTATAAAAAACTGTGGCCGATATTCACAAACCCAAAGATAACTAAAATCGCGCACAATATTAAATATGATTTACATATCTTGGATAATGAAGGTTGGGATATAACAAAAATAAAGCCTATTGATGACACAATGTTATTGTCTTATGCTCTGCACGGCGCGTTGCATGGACATGGACTGGATGAACTCGCAGAAAAATATCTGGGGCACCAAGACATAAAATTTGAAGATTTATTTGATGCTAAAATCAAAGATTGCGACAGACATTTTGAAACTTTGTCCATTGACACAGCAACCAAATATTCAGGCGAAGATTCAATTGTATGTATGGCATTATACAATTTGATGCGCCCGCAATTAAACGAAAATAAAAAATTACGTGAATTATACGAAACTTGCGATTTACCATTATGTCTTATTTTATGTTTAATGGAAAAACAAGGTGTCGCGGTCAATCGCGAAAGATTAAATCAGTTATCAAGTGTTTTTCATAAACAACTTGAAAAATTAGAAACCGAAATATATGATTTGGCTGGTCACGAATTCAATGTGGGCAGCCCAAAACAATTGGCAACCGTATTATTCGAAGAACTGCATTTGCCAGCCAAGAAAAAACAATCTACAGATGCAGACACATTAAACGATTTGTTAGACCATCACCCTATTATTGAAAAAATATTAAATTGGCGGTCTATTGCTAAATTAGCGAGCACTTATGCAGATGCCCTGCCACACCAAATTGCAAAAGATGGTCGCATACACACAACTTATTTGCAAACCAGCACTAACACAGGCCGCCTATCGAGCAGAAACCCAAATCTTCAAAATATTCCTATAAAAACAGAACTCGGCGAAGAAATAAGAAAATGTTTTGTCGCATCTCCTAATAAAACTCTAATAAGTGTTGATTATTCACAAATACAATTGCGTCTGTTGGCTGATGTAGCAAATGTGACTGTGTTCAAAGAAACCTTTAACGCGGGTCTTGACATTCACGAACAAACTGCGCGTAAAATCTTTAATATCCCCGACAGCACGATTGTCCCAAAAGATTTGAGACGCGCCGCAAAAACAATTAACTTTTCTATTATTTACGGAATATCTGCATTTGGATTGGCGAACCAATTAAATATATCACGCGATGAAGCGAAAAAAATCATAGATTCTTATATGGCAGGCCTGCCAGAAATCAAAGAA
>JAGCOU010000024.1 GCA_017642565.1 Alphaproteobacteria bacterium
AGATAAGTTTTTTTATGATAGGCAAATATTAAAAAAGATAAGAGAAAGTCGAAACTGTTTATGTTGGAAACGAAAATTTAAACATCATTATAAGACGGGGTGTTGATGTAAATAATAAAACCGCCGATGTGGCGGTTTTTTAATGTTGACATGTTTTTACCATGTTGGGGCGTGGTCGCCTTCTTTGATAATTGGTTGTTCGTCTTCCCATACTGACAAGCCTGTTTTCAAATCTGTTAATGTCAATTGCAGATAATATTCTGTGCGGGTGTCAACCGATGAAAACCAGCCCGAATCTAATTTCAAATTTCTTTGCAACATTTTTCCAGAAAGTGACATATTTGGTGCGACCAATGTTCCTTTGTCTGCAAAAGTTTTTTTGTCGTATTCTTCGTCATCGCGTTGAGAACGCATATTATAAGTTGTTTCATCTTCGGCATTTGCGCTGTTTACGGCGATTATTGCGCCACTTGGTGTTTTGACGCGTGTGCCAGATTCAACGCCACCTGGTAACAATACTGTTTGTAAATTCTGTCCGTTTTTAAATGATACTGCGATTTGGGCTGTGCCAGATTTCAACAGTGTGGTGCGAATCTTTTTTGTTAAAATATCTGTGTCAAAACGTTGTTGGGTATCGTTGACAATGTTGCCAATTGCGATTACTGGTTTGTCTTGGTTTTTAAATGCGCCGCTTGCAATCATAGATTCTGTCATTTTTTCAGCGGTTTTGGTCCAGTCACGGTATTCGAGTTCCATAACATCTTGCATTGCAGCAACTTCTTTTTCGTTTTCAGTGTCAATAACACGGGTTCCGCCGCATGCAGCCAATGCAAGACACAGCGCAAATGGTATAAATTTTTTCATTTCTTTTTCTCCTTTTATTTTAATTTGATTATTTTTGTATCGTTTTTGTTATTGAATATTCGTGTGTATATCAAATTATTGTTTCCGTTTCCAATTTCGTCTTTAATCGTATCATGCCCATAAAGATTATTCAAGTTTTCTGTTCGTATAACATATATGTATTTAGGCAATGTTGCCCATGTGCGAACATCTGTGTTTGATGATGCAACTGTGTATACTGACGACAGTATGCCAAGAATAGGGGCAGAATCGCTGTGTGAATTATACATGGTCGCCTGCAGAGTTGCTTTGGATGCGGCAGAAGTAAATGAACGCAGAATTTCATTTGTTCTGTATTCTTTGTATTCTGTGATGAACATCGCATCGACATTGGCAATTAATTCACTGTGTGGCGGTTGAATAAAATTGTTATCAAAATAGGGCGATGAAAAAGTAAAATATATCATACCGAGATTTGGTAAAAATATTCCATCTTGTTCTTCTTTTAATCTTGGTGCAAAACCTGTATCAATAAACTGCCAAGTTGTATGTATTGGTTTAATTCTTTTTTGTGCCAATTCTAAATCGTGTTTTATAAATGAACTTTCAGGCATCATTCCGTTCGCGCGTTTAAGATATGTAATTGCGTTATCAAAATCGCCGTCATTTAAAAAATATATTCCAGATAAATACATTAACGCAGGATTCATTATGTCTGTAAAGGCAAACCAATCAGCTGTGTTTTTATCAATGATTTCGCCGTATGTAGAATTTTCAACGATTTTATTTTTGTTTTCTTCGATTAATTTTTCATATTCACGTGACATATTCTGTTGCCGTGTATACGACTGATTTATTACCACACGCGCGTTCGCCCAATCTTGCAAAGCCAATAAATCCCATATTTGATAATAAGACACAAAAAGCGAATCCATCATATATGGTTTATAAGAATTTACACCCTGGCCGAGTAATAAACCAGCCACTTCGCGAGAGACGGAAGAAGAAGTTTCATCTAAATTTCTTTTGTTAAATTCTTCAAATAACGAATCGCTTTGCGCAAATTTGTTGTCGTGAAAAAGCGCCATACCATTGATTAATAATTCAAGATTATTTTGTTCTGTTTTTTCGTTTTCTGTGGTTGGTGTAAAATCAGCATTTGAAAAATTATTTTGCACAGCATTTAGACGCGACTGTGTAGTTGATGCACAGCCAAGTAAAAATAACGATAAAACGAGACAGACTATTTTTCGCATGCTTAATGCAATGGTTCAAGTATTTTTACTTCTTTGGTCATTGGATCCAAAATCTTTGGTGTTCCTTCGTATCCCATAATCGCGTGATGTGATGGAACCAAGAATTCTGGTAATGGAGCTGTTTCGCCCATAAGAACCTTGGCGTGCAATTTTTTCTGTATAGGTGTTTGATTGATAAAGTGTCTTTCTTGGACTGCTTCGATTGGACGATGATACCATCCCTGATAAAGAATCAATTGTTTTCCTGTTTCTATTTTCATAATATCCATCACAGAATATATTGGTTCTTCTTTTGGTGTTTCGACATCTTTGCCGTCTTTCTTTTCAATCTTTTTGGTTATTTTTTTGCCCATCATTTCAGAGAATTTCTTGGCACTTTCTGTGTCGTTTTGACGCAAGATAATCTTGGCAGCCGTTGTAGATATAATGGTGGATGCAGCGTCATTACCATAACGTTCGTTAATCTGGTGAATATCCTGACCGATAATCAGGTAAGATACTTTTTGACCACGTCCAAGGTCTGGTCCCTGGATAACTGCATCCAATTTTTGCATCTTTGGCATTTCGTCAAGCACGAACAAAACAGGGCAAGGTCCAACTTTTTGACCATCTACTACATCGCCTGGTTTGTGCGCCAATAAATAATTTGACATTAATTCAATAAATATAGCGGTGATTGGATTTAATGCCTGGGCATCAACCATGTTAATAGACAGATATACACTAACTGGTTTTACTTTGCCGTCTCTTGGGTCTTTGAGTCCGCGCAAATCTTCAAAGTGAAAATCAGAATGGCTGGTTCTGTTGCGGACCGCTGCGTTACGGAATATCGCCAATCCTTCGACCATGGTTGATAAAATAGAACCACGTTCTTTATCAGGTGTATTGGCGAGTTGTGTTAATTCAGCTATGGAACGGCTTGCGTATGCGTAACGGCGCGCTTCTTCGACTGCGTTTTGTAATAAATCTTTCATTGGGTCTGCCATCATAACCATTTGGTCGCCTTGCTTTCTGCGTTCTTCTAGTTCTTCGGCGATGGCAACTTGGCTGCCTGTTAACCAGTCAAGAATCATAGAAAAGCATGCTTCGTGTCCATGCCAAGCGTCTGGAATGTTTGCCCATGTTCCAATGTGAACATAATTCATTACGTTAAGTTCGCCTTTCTGTAACAAAGAATAAGCAGCGTATGCATTCGGGTCGTTCATCATTGATAGATAATAATCACCAAGGACAGCCGCATCATCACTGTTAAATGTTCCGTTATTAAGGCGTGCATAGAAATAATCATCTGCTTTGGCACGTTCCACCTTGGACACAATGAAGTTTACAAGTCCCGCCAAGCCTGCACGTCCAGTATTCGCCCAGTGAGGATCCGCATTTGCACCTTTGGCGTCTGGAACCAACACTTTACATATAGTATCAAGGTACAAATCGCGTTGTTCCGGATTAAAAGGAACATGTTCTGGCGACAGTGGATTCCAAGACGGATAATATATTCCGCGTTCTGGGTCGTCTTGACCGCCCCAATTCATAATAAACACTGGACCAACCGTTGCACGATATGCAGATGTAGCCTGTTTTAATTCTGGCTTAGGGTCGTTAATAATCATAGACACTTTGTCACAATCAAGAATTGTCGGTATAACAACCCCAGCTGTTTTACCGGTTCCCGGAGGTGCCAAACACAAAGCGGACAAAGGTTCGTCAAACATTAATGGCTTGGTTTCTTTTTTATCTTTGAAGTATCCAAGCACCATCATAAAGCCATTGAATAAACCTTCTTTGTTTTTGAAGTCTGCACCCATTTTTCTAATGTCTGCGGCAGTAGCCTTGCGCGAAGATTTTTCATCGTAATTATCTTTGCCCGCTGGGTTAAATTCGTTTTTAAGTGTTTCATCAACTAAAAAGCAATATGCGATAATCGGTAATACTGGCGCAAGCGTTGCAAAATCAGGGCGATACAGTATGCGAGAAAACCAAAATGGTATTTCTGCGGCAACCGACATCCCAAACGAAGAAAACATATTTTTTAGATAAATCCAAGTCCAATGCATACTCGCCGGACCAAAACCATAACGCCATACATGTTCTGCTATGAAAGATAAACAAAACACAAGGGCGCATACCAACCAGACCGTGACATGCCAGCGAATATTCCAGAACTTACGCGCAACTGGTATTTGCTCGTGTTCTTTGTATTTAGTTGAATCAAAGATGTTTAAACCTTTGCCTGAACCACTATTAGAGAAAATGTTGAACTTTCCTGCCATGGTTGGTATTATATCATAAAAATAAACCTTTTTATACCAAAAGATTAAAAAATGCAAAATGTACCAAGAATATATATAGATATGAATATAATCGAGGGACAAAGGCTGCCTGTCGATAAAAATGTTGTTCATTATTTGCGCCGTGTTATGCGCAGAAATGACTGTTTGGTTTTTAATGATGGAACAGAATACAATGCTATTTTGAGCGAAGACGATAAATTTTTAATTGTCAAAGAAAGAACAAACCATATTGACCCCAGCAATAATTTAACTCTTTGTTTTGCACCAATTAAAAGATTGGATGATTTGTTAAATATGGCTACTCAAATGGGGGTTGGGACTCTGCAGCCTGTGATAACAGAAAGAACTGTGGCAAATCATATAAATTGGGAAAGAATGAAAAAAATTATAATAGAGGCTGCTGAACAATCGAATCGAAACAGTGTTCCAAAATTGATGAGGCCAATTAAGTTTGATGATTTAGATTTGAATAATCTTGTGGTTGCTGATGAAAGATTCGCACATGACACAGACGAAAAAACTTCTGCGATTCGTTGTGACAAAGTCCTCGTTGGACCCGAAGGTGGTTTTTCACCAAAAGAATTTGAAAAAATAGATAATGCAAATGTTGCGAAAATTTCACTCGGCAAAACTGTTTTGCGGGCAGAGGTTGCAACGGTGGTCGCAATATCAAAGGTGTTAGATAAATGAAGATAAGATTGGCTAAATTTATTGCTGATTGTGGAATTGCGTCAAGACGCGGTGCAGAAGATTTAATAAATCAAGGTGTTGTGTCTGTTAACGGACAGGTTGTCGACAGCCCTGTGTTTTTTGTAGAAGGTGATGAAAAAATTTGTGTTAATGGCAAAGATATAAAAAAGAAAGATGAAACGAAGTTATATATGTTTCATAAACCTATTAATACAATGACTACGACAAGTGACCCTTTGGGACGCAGGACAATTTATGATGTATTAGATAAAAAATACAAGAATTTAAAATATATCGGTCGACTTGATTTTAAAACGACTGGTTTGTTGTTGCTAACTAATGATGGGGAATTCGCACGGCAAATGTCTTTGCCAAAAAATCATATTCCGCGCACTTATATCGCGACTGTTGAAAGTTTTGCTGAAAAAAAATTAGATATTGCACGCCAAGGTGTTATTATAGACGGAATAAAATATCGACCGATGAAAATAGAAGCGGTGAATGAACATAATTTAAAGGTGACTGTGGAAGAGGGCAAAAAAAACGAAATAAGAATCGTTTTGAAACATATCGGTTCACCTGTGAAGGCTTTGCATCGTGTGAGTTATGGACCTGTAAAACTTGGAAATTTAGGGGTTGGAAAAATTTTAGAAGTTGATAAGAAAACGATTGACCTGGTGTTGAAAAAGTTGCTAGAATCAAAATAAATAGGAAGGGAGAGTTCCATGAAAAAAACAAAAAACACAAGAAATACAAAGGCTATGCCTAAGAAAGTTATTGCCAAGGAAGCAGGGTGTTCTTGCACAATGTGGTCTTGGGCTATATATGTATATTGGTTCATTATTTTATTTTTCATAGCCGCTACATTTTATATTATTGGACGCAGTCAGGAATTTTTACATCCGGCTGCACACAATGTTGTCATCACAGAAGAGGCTTTGTTATTACCACAAGATTACATTGATTCTGCAAAAGAAAAACTTAATGCTGGCGATATAGATGCTGCGATTGTGGAATTAAATGCTGCGGTTGATTCTAATGCTAATAGCAATGTTTATACTTTGCGTGGCGAAGCCTATATGCAAATGGGTGAATATCAAAAGGCTTTGGATGATTTTAATTCTGCCATAGAAGTTGATGGTATGAATGCGCTGGCTTTCTATGACAGGGCTTTGTTGAACACGCGTCTTGAAAATTATGATGCTGCGTTGACTGATATAAACAATGCTTTGGCGGCACAATCTATGAAGCCAGTCGAAACATTGTCTTTGCGTAATTTGTATGCAAAACGCGGTCAGTTAAATTTGTGGTTAAAGAATTGGCAGGGTGCAGTTGCTGACTATACAAATTCTTTGGCGCGTGCAGACGGCAGTGTTGTTGCTAATGTTTATGCAGAACGTGCAGAAGCATACACGGCTTTGAACAAATACGAAGAAGCAATCGCAGATTATACATCTGCTGTGCGTGTGATTTCTGAACAAATCCAAGCAGCACCAAGTCAAGAACAACGCGAATCGCAATCAAGTAATGCGATGTCGTATTTTGAAAAATCTGCTGCGCTGAATTTGAAATTAGGCAAAGCCGATGTTGCGAAAAACGATTTAGAATCTGCTTTTGCAATTGCTGTTGCATTGAACGATTCGGAAAGTATGGAAAGAATCCAAAATCTAATAAATGGGTTGAACTAAACAAAAAATCCGCCGCGATGGCGGATTTTTTTGTGATAGTGTTTTTTATTCAACTAGATTTATGTTTGATGCTCTTAAATAATTATAAATTGTGCATTTATGAACACCTAATAATTTTGCTATTTTGGGTTTACTAAATCCCTGGGTCAGCATCCATGTTAATCGTTTTTTATTACGTTCTAGTTTTAATTCATGTGAACGTGCACCGCGTGGTCGTCCAAGTTTTTTTCCGTCTGCTTTTAGTCGTGCCAGACTTTCGCGAACACGCGCCTGTAATAAAGATTTAGATAATTCAGCCGACAGTCCAAAAGCAAATGCCAAAACTTTTGATTGAACATCTGTGCCCAGACGAAAATTTTCTTTGAGTGTCCAAATTTGACATTCTTTTTCAAGACAGGTCTGTAATATACCCATTAATTCCATTAAACTGCGCGCCAGACGTGATATTTCAGTTGTAATAATTATATCTCCAGATTTTAATCGTGGGATTAATTTACCAAGTTTTCGCATGGATAATTTTTTACCACTTGAAATGGTCTCTGTTATCCAGACATCAATTTTGATATTGTTTTCATTTGCAAATTGTTCAATCACGAAATATTGATTTTCTTCGGTTTGGTGGGCTGTTGATACCCGACAATACGCATAAATCATAAAAAAATCCTTTTGGTTAATTTATTGGTGTTTAGATACGAATTAAAAATCGTTCAAATCTATAATATACGCGGTTTTGAAGATATTTTTGAGTGTTGAAATTAAACCAAGGTTTAAATTCAACTTTTTTGTTAATGCCAAAAAAAACGCAATTTTGCAGTAATCTGGTTTTTTGATATGCACAACCCACCTTTGCCCCAGTCGTAATAAAACCTTGGTTTTGTTATAATGCAGTCAGACAATCTTAAAAAGGAGTTTATAATGACTATACAACAAATTAACCATGGACATCAGTTAACTAACTTATTAAATATGTCACATGCTTTGTCGGGTGGACACAATACAGAATACAGTTTATATTTGATTGACCAGTTGTTAGATGTGAAAAATAACACACTTGCTGATTATTATAAAGGTGCTGTGGATATTTTAGAAGCTATGTCATCAATCAATTGGAATACAGCAAATAAAAAAACCGATAGCCGTAATGAAAAAATTATTTTTGAAGAAATTAGCGAAATAGCCGGGAAAATTGCAGTTAAACGTCCTGAATTTGTAAAAGACCTTAAACGTATAATTGATACAGTGAAGAAGAACAACCACGATAAAAACACAGAATTTAATTTAGATGAAATTTTAGAAAATTGCTTTTACAGTAAAATTGCGGACAAACCAATGGTTACTCCTTCAACTCATACAAGATAAAAGCATATTCTTGTGCGACATATTCGATTTTGAATATGCCACCAAAATAATAAAAAACACCGATAAAAAATCGGTGTTTTTTTGCTCTATAGAATTATCGTCTACTTTCTCTATCACGTAGTCTTTGTGCGGTGGCAGACACATTGCATTTCGCACGAAACTTGTTGAAAGATTCTGTTCTACCATCATGCACATTTTCTGCATAGTCAACAAACCAAGGATTTGCTTTAGATACCTTGCTA
>JAGCOU010000025.1 GCA_017642565.1 Alphaproteobacteria bacterium
CCCCCTATGGGGGAGAATTGGTTCTGCAACGAGAGCAAAAATTCTCCCCTTGGGGGGAGTACGTCGCGGCGTAGCGAAGCGAAGACGGACGGGAGGGAGGTTCAACAAAAAACCGTCCCAACGCTGGAAAGGGACGGTTTTCTAATACAAAGGCAGAAACTTTATTATTGTGCGACCAAACCTGTGAACAACGCAGCCCGGAAGCCGGAATAATCGGGATAGAAGCCGGCGGTGCAGTTGTACGCACAGTTGTTCGCGCAAGTGGCAGCCGAAATGAAGTCGAAGTCGAACACCCACGCAGGGGCCAACAAACTACATTGTTGTGCGTTATTTGTTGTATAATGTGTTGCTTTGCACCAGCAGTATCTCGTTTCACCAGATGCACTGGTTAATGTGGTTTCGTCCGATGTCCAATCTGAACTATCTCCACCCCATTGAGAACTATGATTATTACCACTGTGTGCACTACACAATGCAACACCGGTTACTTTATCACCATTTGACCACGATACACCCCATTCACCAGGTTCTGTTATTCCGTATGTCGCCGCTGTCGCGCCACCATATGTATCATCGCTTCCGCCATTTAATCGTTTTGATGCAGATGCATTACCTTTGTTACTTACGTCTGTTGATGGGATTAAACATCTTTTTATCTTCCATCCGTTAAATTCATAACCCGCCTTGGTTGGGTTGGTTGGTAATGTCATCGCGGTATCGTATGTACAACTCGTTGCGGCGTTATCAACTTCCAATTGAACACCGTCACTATACCATGTTGTACCGATTGTATTTGGGGTATATATTGCCTCAAGTGCTGCAGAACCCTCGGTTGTATTTAATACGGCCTGATTACATCCGGGGTCGTTTGCTGGAATAAGTGTTGGTGTTGTTGGTTCGTTATCTGCAAATGTTGGTAAAGCAAAAGCAATAGCAATAATTGATGCAGATAATAATTTTTTCATTTCTTTCCCTTCCAATTTTCTCACGCATATTTTACCAATTTTCGATTTTTTCAACAAGTGAAAACTTACATAAATACTGCTGTAATTTGTTCTTGCATTTGGAAAGTCCCCATAACAACCCAACCGATTATCACAGAAACCAAGATTATCCCAACGCTGTTAAGCACACTTGCCGTGCTTTCCATTTTACGAACTGATTCTTCCATATAATCATTTGCAATCTGGCTGAGGTTTTTATCAAAATCGTTCATATCAGCATAAATAATTAAATCGCCAACAATTTCTTCACTTGGAAAATTCTTTTCTGTCATAGCCAGCGCACGTCCAAGATTTTCACCATTAGCAATATAATGTAAAGATTCTTCCAAAATGTTCGACAAATACCTTGTTGAATACTGCGATAATAACCGCATAGCATCTGGCACAGAAACCCCCGCTGCCACCATTGCAGACAAAGACATTAACCAACTGACCGAAACCTGTAATTTATAAGTATTCCACGGTGGCAACTTATCAAACATTGTTCGCAATTTTCCAGTCCATATTGGCAAAGACCACCATATCAAAGCGATTAAAACTGCAAAACCGCCAGCGACTATGTGCCAATATTTGCCTGCCCATCCAGACACCCAAACTAGTGACGCCGCACTCCCCCGCCAAACAACTTCGCTGCCTGCGGCTTCTGCCAATGGTGGCACAAGATATAGCCCCACCATAATAATTATCGCGACTGTCAAAGCGAACAAAAACAACGGATACGCCACAGCGTTCCACATAGCGCGTTTTATACGGCTAATTCCACCAACTATGCGCCCTATGTTTTCCAAAGATATTAATAAACTCGATACATTACCCGAAGTTAACAAAAGTGTTTCTTCGCGCGGGACCCAATCAGCAGTTGCTTCGGCAAAACTCATACCACGTTCTAGATTTTGCTGTATCTCACGCATAGCAATCGCAAAAGGCTCATTTGGTTTACGCCCATCATGCGATTCTATCATTTCAATTCTGTGCAGTGCATCCATCAAAGTAAAATTATTACGCAATAATGATGCGATTTTACGCGAAATAGCCATACGCTTTTCAGTGTCTGTTTTAAAAACCATTTTTGCATAAAGCAATTCTAGTCTATTCATATCTTAATACACCCATGGTCTATCTAGCATACCAACCCAACGTTCCAGTTCATCTACACCGATGATTCCACGCAACATTAATTCTATGGCGGCTTCTTTCAAAGTGCGCCCATTCATTTTTTCAAGCCAATATTTCAAGGCATTTTCTGTTTCACCAGCCAAAGCCAGATTTAAAAATTCACTGTTCGTAATAATGATTTCACCAGCCTTAACGCGCCCAGAAGTTCCAGTTCCATTACAATATTCGCAACCCGGTCCACGAACATAGACTTGGTTTAATCCCAAATCCCCAAGGGCGTCTTTTACACGATTATATGCCGGATGATTATGTTTTTCCGCCAGCCTTTCACGACAATGAGGACATAATTTTTTAAACAAACGCATAGATATAAGTCCGCGTATCATCGTTTCGTCTTTTAATTTAAACGCTTCGACCCCCATATCTAATAAACGCGTCAAAGCACCCATCGCAGAATTCGCATGCAAAGTTGTCCAAACATTATGCCCAGATAATGCGCCCTTAACCGTCAATTGCGCAGCAGAGAGAGTTCTTATTTCCCCTACCATCAATGTATCAGGGTCGCTTCGTAATGCTGCTGCCAATGCTTCTGTGAACTTTGCCTCTCGTTGTTCTTCGTTTATCGCATTAACCACAGGCATTTGATGCGCACCGAATATTTTTTGTTCTGCTGGGTCTTCCACAGTAATAAGATTTATCTCGTATCTTCTTTCTTTTAACATCAACGCCATATTGCGAACCAATGTCGTAGATTTACCGGACGAAGTTGGTCCAGCAACAATAACCAATCCTGTTGGTGCAGAACGCAAACGTAATAATAATTTCTGTTCGTAATCATTAAATTCTTGTTCTGATTTAATACCTTCGCTCGGGTTATCATAAAGCAGACGCATAACAACATACTGAGACCCAAAAGCAATCGGGTTAAATTGCATTCTTATACCCAATACACCTTCGGGTAAATATAAATCTTTGGTTCCACGCAAAGGTGTTCTTCCGTCTTTCTGGGCGGTTTGATATTCATTTTGTGCATAACTTGAATTAGAAATATCAGCAGACGCAAACGCAGCGCGTACAAAAGATTCACCCCAGCCAGAATTATATTCGAGCACTGGTTGCATACTGCCATCTATACGAAAATAAATTGTAGTCTGGTCTGCAACTTCAATATGAATATCAGAAACTTTCTGTGCCGCAGCGCGTGCGATTATATCGACAAAATCTTTCTGCATCTGGTTGTCATAATCAACACGCGAACGATTACTGCTGCTGCCCAATCTTTCATCATGTGTCTTATAAATATTAGATAACAAACCCAAATCAGAATAGAAAGGTTCTTTGATAACACGATTATTTTGTTGTAATAAATCGATAAACGCCAAAACTCGCCCATCATATTTATGTGTCCGCGATATTATAATTTCACCACCAGAAAAATACGCCACTAAATTTTGTGTGTCTTTTGGCAAAGCCAATTCACCAGCATACGCGGTCAAAAGTCGATTATTATTAGCAAACAAATAATCAAGTATTTCTTTGCTGTTCGCATTTTCGAGACCGTTTGGTATAGAAGGCTTTTTTATTGTTGCAAAATTACTGTTTGTTTTGGGCATAATTTATTTTCCAATGTTTAAACTTTCCGTTTCTCCATCTTTTTCGAAAATAATACCATCATTCAAAGAAATAGATTTTACAATATATCCATCTAATTCTTTACCAACTGCAATTCGTTTGTTTTGACCAGTAGACAATTCTGTAACAGTCGCTTGCAATTGATTACCAACACCAACGACATTCACCAGTTTATATCTCCCGCTGACTTCGCTAACTTCTCTGCGTGCAGGCTGAGCAACCTTTGGTGCTTCGTAATTGCTGACTTCTTCATCAATAGAATCTTTTTGTCGTCTCAATTTTTCAGTTTGAATTTCGAGTTGAGTTTTTGCCGCTTCTAATTCATGCTGTTGTTGTTCTGCGCGTCCAGACAGAGTATCTAATTCCATCTGTAATTTAATTCTTTCAGCATTCAATCTATCCAATTCCAAATCAAGTTGAGCGCGTTCTTTTTCCAACTGCATAACAACCTTTTCTTGTTCCAACGCTGTTATTTTTTCAAACAGAGAACCAGATGGATTATAATCATTCAATGCCTGAGCAGAAACTTGGTCCGCATAATCTGCATCGACATTAACATCTTCTTGTTCAACACCCTGAACATCATCATAAATTTCTTCTGTTTCTTCGACAAATTCATCATCGAAATCATAATCATCTTCTGCGTACGCAGCCATATTTAACCCCAATGCGATTACACAAGAAAATATTGCAATATTTAATTTTTTCCACATGTCTCTTTCCTTTTATTTTGAATAAATGATTACTTCGTAATTCCAAGTCCTCGTATTTGCACGCCAAGAAACAGAAGTCATATATACACCACCAAACCCATTAAAAGCCTGCATAAATTCTGTTGGTATTAATTTTGAAGCAACACCAACCTCTGTGACATACAAATTGTCTTCGCCGTTCATCAGTCTATCTTTGACGCCCTGAATATCAGCCTTTATATTTGTTTGCTGAAACACAGTAGCAATATCACGCATCACAGTCGCTTGATCGCGTTCATCTAATGAAGAATAAGTTTCAAGTTCTGGCAATTTTACACGAACAATAATTTCGTCTTCTGATATTTCTTGAACAACTGCGCCAGGCATTAATTCTGCACCGAATTCATAAAAATCATTTAATGTTCCAAAATCACGAGAAAAAGTCGCAGAAACAAAATCAGCATCACATTTCGCAAAAGTTTGATTCCATCCAGCCAACGGCTGCATTACAAACGCAATAGCCTTGTAACACAACTCTGCCCTTTGCATAACATTCGGCAAATTATCATAAGGATATTCTTCAACCTGTTTAACGGTTTGGACGCTAGCCCTGTTGAGTAATTCTTGCTTTTTTTGTTCAATTTTTTGTTTATATTCTTTGGCGAGTTCTGTATCTATTTTGAATTTTTTACCCGCATCTCGGTTAATAGGATTAGTCAAAACAAAAACACCAAACACAACAAACACCGCTGTAAAAAACAAAGCAGGCAACATTGATTTAAAAACATTTATCTGGTGTAATTTCGCAGTTGTTCCTTTGCCAATTAAATCAGACAAAAATTTTTCCTGGGATTTTGGCATTCCCCATGCAGCCGGTGCAAACAAAGCACCCCAATCAGGCAATTCTGCCAACTGGGTATATAATTGTCGCGCACTATCCGCGGTTTCAAACAACATATCACGAATAATCACGCCATTTCTTACCGCAACCAAATAGTAATATTTATCAGCATGAAAAACACCCAAAAACGAAACCAAATCAGCCAAAGAATGAACTATCTCTACTGCTGCACTGGGCATACCAACACGTGCACCCTCGCGAGTATCGGTTAAACCAATCATAGCCTTGTATTCAATGAACAAAGTATATTTTTTATCATTGTTTTTTGCCAACTGTTTCGCATAATTTTGCGCAGTATTACCCACACCCAAAGGCTGCCAAAACAGCCCGGTTGCTAACTTTCTATGGTGAATATTTATTACTTGCTTTATCAATTCTCTCTCTGTTTAAAATTATTATAGCATAAACCGATAAAAAAAATAAAGCCGAAATTTACAAAAAAAAGTCGTATTTCTACGACTTTTAATTATTTTTTGCAATTATATACTTTTACCTTAAACTTATAGTTATTTTTTGGACCTAAAATTGCGCCAGGATTTTCAGAAATATTTGCAGATTCGATATAATAAGAATCACCATTTGGTCCTTGTTCTAATATTGTTTTTTCCAAATAGTCATAAGCATTTTCTATTTGATAAGTTGTGGCATTAGAATCGATTGTGTACAAATATTCACAATTTTTTGGTTCACCGTCAAATCTGACCAAACCATTATTATTGGAATCTTTTGTAAAAGTGCACGCAGCAGTTGCCAATCCCAAAGCAATTAATAAAGTTTTTTTCATTTTTTTCTCCTTTTGTTCTGTCCTACTCCAAGTAGGATTATTTTTCTATGATTTCATAGTTTGTTTTATCACTAAATAATTTGCGCAAAACCAAATTATTTAATGCATGTGAGCCCTTATAAGATTCAAGATGTCCGTAAACAAAACCACCGCTCGTAAACATATCACCCACAGCATCTATGATTTTATGACGAACAAATTCATCTTTGTAATATAACTTGTTAAGTGTCCCATCTCCCTTTGCATTAAGTGCAATTACATTATGTTCATTTGCACCACGCCCCATACCATGCGCCTTTAAATATTCCCATTCAGAATATTTTCCAAAAGTACGCGATTTAGATATATTTTTAATAAAACTATCAACAGATTTTTTTGTTCCATCCAACAGACACGAAAAAGATTGTGTTCCTATGATTGCATCATTATAAACCAAAGTAGCATCTATGCTTAATCCTCTATCATCAGGCGATAACTTAACAAACCCGTTTCCGCGCCGCCAAATAGTATGATTTAAAATCACAGTTTTAATTCTTTTGAAAAACGGCATCGTTTTTACCAGTTCATTTCTATATGCGACAACAGTTTTTTTAACAACGATTTTTTTCATTTTTGTTTTTTTATCAATCGCGTTACTTAAAATCTTAATAAATTCGTACGCGCTACCATCAAGAATTGGTGTCTCGTTTCCATCTATTTCAATTACAGCACTATCAATTCCTAAAATAAAAAGCGCAGCCATTAAATGTTCAATTGTTTGAACATGTGCAGCGTTTTTATCACCCACAGTTGTATTACGCATCAAAGTTTCACCAACATTATCAAAAGTTGCAGGAATCAAACCAGCATTTTTAATATCAACGCGTTTGAAAAAAATCCCTGATTTTTTTGACGGCAAAACAACCAAGTTCACCTTGTTACCAGAATGTATACCAACGCCTGATATTTTAACTTTTTTTGTGAGTGTGCTCATCTACCTTTCCTTTTAACCAATCATAAAAACTCTGTTCAATTTCCGTGTTCAGCGCAGAAAATTTTATTTCTTGCTTTGCCCAATCTGGAAGCCTTACCCAATCTTTTTCCGTGGTTAATAATTTAGCATTTTTTTCTTTGGCCTTTTTAATCAAATTTTTTATATCATCATCACTATACTGATAATGATCAGGAAAAGAAATCTTTTCAACAATTTTGCACGGCACACTATTAAAGAACTTCTCAGGATAGCCTATACCAGCAAAAGCAATCACATTCGTTTTATTGTCATACGGACACAACTCTTTGTTATAAGCCCTAAACACAGGGATATTCGTAGGCAATGCAAAACCTTTGGCTATATTTTTTCTTTTAATTAAAATTATAGCATCAGCGCGCGAAATAGCAGATTTTTTCTCACGCATTGGTCCAGCAGGCAACAAAAAACCATTACCAAAACCAATAGATTCATCAAACACCAACACAGAAATATCTTTCTTTATAGAAGAATTTTGAAAACCATCATCCATGATTATAGGTGAATTTGATTTTTGTTTATTTAATAACACCAGATTGCTTTTTCTATCACCAACATGCACCAAAATATTATCACTAGATAACATTTTTGCTTCGTCTCCAACATCGCCGGTCTCGGCAGATTTTTTATATCCGCGCATAACCACAGGCGCATCAAAAAATTTAGCCACTTGACGAACAATAGGAGTTTTTCCAACCCCACCAGATAAAACATTTCCAAAACAAATTATCGGGCGTTTTGAAACATATTCACGAGTTTTACGAATATTAAAAACAAATTTGCTACCAATTAAATAGAAAAGGCTCAACGGGCAAAGAGACCAAGATATTAAATTTCTCTTTAAAAACCATTTTGGAGTTTTCATAATATCACCGCTTTGTCTTTAAAATTATCTGGTGTTAAGTCCTGTTCGACACGAAAATCTGTAAATTTTTTATCTAAATCATACGCCTGCTTTACCATAATATCTTCAAGATTTTTGCGTATTTTTTCAAAATCATCTATTTTAGTTTTTCTGTCGATAAATATAGGTTCACCCACAGTCCCAGCAATAATAGAAAAAGGTTTAGTTAATAAATATCTGTCCCACCTGTTTAAAAACCAAGGCCGCGAAGAAGAATAACACACAGGAATAATTGGTGCCCCAGTCATCTTGGCAAAATATAATGCCCCATCATGAAACCGCATAGACGGCCCGCGCGGTCCATCAGGCGACAAAGCCAAACAATTTCCCCCAGCATTAAGAACACTAACACCCTTCTTTAAAACAGATACACCCCCACCAGCAGAAGAGCCGTAAATAGTTTTAAGACCAAATAATTTTTCCATTTTCGCAATAGCACGCCCATCTTTTCTCGCATCAGCAATCGCATACCCACGCACCCGCGCCAAAGCAATCACAGGCGACAACATCATAGTTCTTCCGTGCCAAAACACGAATATAGCCGGCTTATTACGATATTTTTTTAATATTTGATATCCACGAATATCTTTTTTTGATGTAAAATAAACAAACCAAATAAGAACATAATAAATTATGGCCAAAATCCATTGGATAACGCCCCAACCATAAAGAAATCTAAAAAATCGTTTAAATTTTCGTTTCAAAGATTTTTTCATACTTAAAACCTTATGAACCAGATTCTAGCAACAAAAAGAATACAATGCAAGAAGCATAATAAACGATAAAAATAAGATTAAAAACTTTTATTTATTTGACAAATGAATATAAAGGTATATAATAGAACATGCTTATCGCGGGATAGAGCAGCCCGGTAGCTCGTCAGGCTCATAACCTGAAGGTCGGTGGTTCAAATCCATATCCCGCAACCAGTTAAATGAAAATCGCATCGTTTTTGGTGCGATTTTTATTTAATTTGTTCTGGGATTATTGGTTTGAAGCATGCAACACAGTTGCTTGGTTCAAAATTTGTATATGAGAACAAGCCTCAAGCGAAGTTCGAATAACTACAAATTTGCGCACAGCCGGCACATAATGTGCCGAGCGAGCGAAATCCATCTCTCTTATGTTGGGTTTGAACCACCGAAGTAAGGTGGTTCAGTGCAAGGATTAGACGATTGGAAAGCGCCGGTTTGCCAGAGGCAAAAATCCGCAGCCAATGGAGCGAAGCGGAATAAATCCATCTCCCGCAACCACAGATTTTTCAAAAAAGGTGCAACTGCACCATTTTTTAATGAAAAATCTAGTGCCGCGCCGTAGCCTTGGCGAAGGCGGGCTAATCATATTTTTGCCCATCGGGGCAAGTTTTTGTTTGTTTTTCAACACTTACAAAAAAGTTCGAAGGTTATCTTTTTGAAAAGGGCTATTTTTATACTGTTTTTGAACTTTTTGTGGTATAATTTACAAAAAAGGGTTGTTTATGGCAAAGATACCATTAATTAAAGAAATGGAAGATTTTTTGTTACAGGATTCCATGCTTCAAGATATAAAATGTATGGATAGACTTAATCCGGTTCAAGCAAACCAAAATCAAAAAATGACTCAAGACCAAGTACGACGTGAAATATCTATATTATCACGCATATTGATACGCGCTTATGTTGGATGGCCTGTACATGATGATATCGTTAAACGCAAAGTATTGGTTTATTTGACCAAATTATATAAAAATGCTGATGATATGACGGTTGGTGAATTTGCCGATAACATTAGAAAAATCACTTTATATATTCCAGATAATCATTTAACTATCGCTAATGCACGAATAAAAAAAAGAAATCGAAAATGTTTAGATGTTGGTAAAAATATTGCAGGCGATAAGACTTTTTATGCAACATTACACAAAGATAATATAGCCATTATCGCCTTTTCAACAATGTCAGGTTCTAAACAAGATAAGGAATTACTAGATGATTTTATAAAAAAACATCTAAATACATCTTCCGCTTTGATTATCGATTTACGTGGTAATGGCGGTGGAGATAATATAAATAGTGATAACTTAGCAACATATTTATGCGGAAAATATATCGACAACGCTAAAAAAACATTTGTCAGAACCACACCGGAAGCGAAATGGATTCAACAAAAATATAAACCAAAGGCAGAATGGGCAAAAATACCAGAATCAGAAAAAATGATGTTATTTGTAAAAGGACAAAGTTTTACAATAAATAAAAAAACAGCCTATATGAAACCTATTTATATTTTGACTGATTCTAAAACGGGTTCCAGTGCAGAAATGTTTTTATTACGCATGCTACATCATCCTATGGTAACTGTGATTGGGGATAATTCAAGAGGAATGGAAGTTTATGGTTGCATGGCACAAACATACTTACCAATAAGCAAATTAATTATAAGAACAGGTATGCATTACAGAATATTGGAATACAATAATTTTGAATTACATGGTTATAAACCAGATATAAAATGCAAAGATGGTCAAGATGCTTTCTATGTTGCTTTGTCAAAATATGCAAATCAACTTGGGGCTAATCAATTAACACAATCAAAACAAAAATAGATTGTCTTTCATTCTATCAATCTCTCGCCCTATTTCCAATAATTCGGCTCGAGAACCGCACACACTGCACAACCAATACTACTTGTCAAATTATACATTGACAACCGAACCCTCCTTTTTTTTCTTTCCCTGTTGCTTTTTAGTTATTTTTATGATATAATATATACCATTCGACAGGTTGCCTGTCGTTTTTTTATTGCCTGATTTTTATATCAGGCTTTTTTTATTTAACCAAAAGGATTTAACAATATGACAGCGACTGTTAAACAAATAAGACGCGGCACAGCGGCAGAAAACGATGCCTTTACCGGTGCAATCGGTGAAGTCACTATGGATACAACGAACAAAACACTTCGTGTTCACGATGGTGAAACACTTGGCGGAACGATCTTGGCGAAACAAAGCGAGATACCAACACCATACACTATGCCGAACAATTACGATTTTGTGATTGAATCTCAAGCACCCACAGCAGAAAACAATTATACTTGGTACCGCAAATACAAAAGTGGCTGGGTTGAACAGGGGCAAAAAATCAAAGAACTTGCCTTTAATACGCCTACATCAGCAACATTACCTGTGACAATGGCGAATACGAACTATTATGCTTCGGCTCAACCTGTTCACATTACAACAACAACGATATTTGCAGCAGCATCTACACTTGCCGCATTAGCGAACACAACTACAACAGTCTTACTTGGACAATATAACACTGCCTCAGCCAGCATGAAAATCAGTTGGGAAGTCAAAGGTATGTCAGCATAAAGAACCGTCAAATATTTGACGGTTTTTTGGGCAACTTTAATAAGTTACCTAATTTTCTATCCCACTCACAAGGATTAAAAGGTTCCATGCCATTACCAGGATAAAAAGTCATTTCACCAATATAAAGTTTTTCGTTAACTTCGAAAAAATCAACACGAACAAATGGAAAATCTCTTGATAAAATTTTTGATATTTTCAACATCTCATCAAAATTCTTAGGTTTTTTTATTTCGTTTTTTGATACAGGATACATACGATTAAAAGGCAATCTATCCCAATTTAAATCAAAAAAAGTCACCTTTAATCCGCTTCGTCTTTCGGAACAAACGAATAAATTTTTTGGGATTCCGTCATAGCACATAATTTTATAATCTGGTAAATCATTATTACTAGTTTCTAAAAATTCTTCAGCAATTATTTTTGGTTTAATATCTTTATAAACATTTTCAAAAGAATAATAGTACCAGTTATTTTCAGGTTTCATCCATTCTTTCAGTTTTGTAACTGCATCAGAAATATTAAATTTAGTTTTATCATCAACTATGATATTTTGACCGCTACCATGATTTACTTTTAATACGAACTTGTTTGGTAATTTATCAAAATCTATATCTTCTGGGTTATCCCATACACCAAGACAAGGAACCAAATATTTTTGACCTATTTTTTCTGCAACATAGTCACGCACACTGATTTTATCAGCACATTTTGTCATCAAGGGTTTCAAATAATTCAATTTCAACCATTGCATTTTCTCATTAAAAGTTTTTGGATTATCTATATCTGGTATATATCCAGCCTGTTTAAAAAATTGATATCTAATAATATCTTTTTTGTCTTCCAAAGTAAGTGTATTGAAAAACCGATTTGCATACAAAGCATTATATTCATCATCAGATAAAATATTTTCTTTGTGTTGAATTTTTGCAATATGTCTTTTCACCGCAGCAACAATTTTACCTTCAAAAGTTTTTCCGCTTGGTGCTGAAATATATTCATACTTCCACCAATTCAAAGCGTAATCTTTTGATGGAATTTTACTTTGAATCAAAATATAATCATTCGATGGTTTTAATTCTAGCAAAGTATCAATTACCATCAAAGAAAATTTATTTCTTTTGAAATAATGTTTTAAAACGTTTTTCAATTCATGTAAATCTCGCTGTATTTTATTTATTTTTTCAACGCGTTCTTTTGGAACAACATCGTATTCATCTAAAGGTGTTTCATAGTTTGAAAAATCTATAGCGATTACAAAAATAAGATGTTTTTTAGATTTTCTTAAATTTCTAAAATTTTCAACACGATGTTTAAAACGTTCTTTTAATTCATCGATTGATTTTAAATCTGTATCATGATTAAAACGAATACTATCATCTTTTTTAGTATAAAAACCACGTGTTTCGTTCCAAACAACATCAGTAAAATAATTTTTAAAATCTGCTTTTAATAAATCGATTACACCAGGTAAAATATGAACAGCCAAATCAAACGGATAAGATAATTCGCCGTCTCCTTTTGTTGGTTTAACACCCCAAAGAGTTAATACAGTTCTTGGTAAACAATTAAATCCTAAAGATACGAGTTGATATTTATTAAAAAATCTTTTTTTATAACTCGCAATTTTTACCCCGCAAAAATAAATATGAACACGACCATTTGGCAAACATTCTTTTTTAAATACTTTCATTTTTATTTTTCCATTTTATAAATTTTTTTACACCATCTGCGAATTTAGTTTTTGGGGTATATTTTAATAAATTATATGCCTTGGACCAATCACAAACAGTTTTATCTACATCGCCTGGTTGCAAAGGTTTTTGTTCTATTATTGCTTTACAGCCAATTTCCTGTTCAATAGTTTGTATCATTCTCTTCAAAGTTATTGGCTCTCCACCGCCGAGATTTATAATTTCATATCCTGTTTTATTATAATTGATAGCAGCACAAATACCATTTACGATATCATCAATATAAGTATAATCGCGTTTTGTTGTTCCATCTCCATACATTTGAATTGGCAAAGATTTTATTATTTTATTTGCGAATTTATGAATTGCTAAATCAGGTCTTTGACGAGGACCATATACAGTAAAAAATCTCAACACAACAACATCTATTCCGTACAAATGATGCCAAGTATAACATAACTGTTCGCATGCAGATTTTGTTGCAGCATAAGGTGATATAGGTTCGGTTACTTTTAAATCTTCTGAAAAACTTTTTTCTTTGCAATTACCATACACGGACGAAGACGAAGCAAATATTAATTTTTTAACATCATATTTGTGCATACATTCAAGAATATTTACTGTGCCTAGTATATTAGTTTTAACATAATCAAGCGGTCTCTCTAAACTTGGACGAACACCCGCACGCGCAGCCAGATGTATTACAGCATCAAAATGGTGTCTTTTGAAAATAGACATTAAATTTTTAATATTTTCAATATTAACTTTATACAGTCTATAGTTTTTATTTTTCTTGTGTGCTGCGATATTAGATTTTTTAATTTTTATATCATAATAATTATCAAAATTATCAACCACAACTACACTGTGCCCCAAAGACAATAATTTATCGACTAAACTAGATCCTATAAAACCGGCACCACCAGTAACCAAATATCTCATTTCATAGCCTTTTTTTTAAAACTTGCTATTTTCACACCAAAGAAATAGATACGAACACGACCTTTTTTTGATACTGTTTTTTGAAAAATTTTTGTTTTACTTAAATTAATAGTATATTTTAACATGTTTAAAACATCGCGTCTTTCGCGGTTTAGTGTTCCTTGTTTTAAATATTGTTTACGCGATTCTCGTTGCATTTGTTCAATCTCAATACTTTTAATTTTTTTCATAGCAGCAACGAGTTGTTCCTTGTCACCAGATTTAATAATAAAACCACTAACATTATCAGCAACAATATAATTACTGCCAACCTTGTCTGTAGTTATGATGGCTTTACCGAGCATCGCACCTTCTATCACGGTAAGAGGACAAGGATCATCCAGCGAAGGAACACATAAAACATCTATGCTGTTAAAAAAGTTTTCTTTTTCAGCACCTTGAACTTGCCCCATCCAAACAACATTTTTATTATTTTTTGTTAATTTTTTTAATTCTTGTTCTAATGGCAAACCTTCGCACCCAGCGATAATCAAACGCGTATCAGGATTTTCTTTGTTTATTTCTAAAAATGCGTTAACAAGTAAATCAATACCTTTAACTTGTATAACAGATCCAATATATCCAAATGTTACACCTGATTTTGATTTATGAAATTCATGAAAATTATCAGCAATAGCATTAGGAAACCAATGAATATTATCATTATATTTTTTACTTACTGTCGCAGCATATTCAGACACAGTGTAAATATTTTGAAAAGATGTGTATTCTTTTGCGAATTCAGGATTTTCCCGAATCCAATCATCAACTAATTTTGTTTCACGAATAAACCAAACTAGATTTTTAGTTATATTTTTAAAAAACCTAACAAATTTATAAGTCACGATAGTATTACACAATATAAAATCAAAATTTTTTTGTGTTTTATCGTATGCATCAACAATAGCATCATATGAATTATTCACAACAACAGGACTAAAACCTGCTTCTTCATATCGTGGACGCAAAGGACCATCTGCCAAAGTCCAAACAGTTACATCGTGTCCAGCTTGTTTAAAATACTTTGCTTGACGCAACAAAGAATTTGGTGCACCACAAACATTCAAATCATGTGAAATCAAAAGAATATTTTTCTTTTTCATTTTTATTAACTCTTTTTAAGTGTTTGTTTATCATAAGTCAACGGACTTGCGCCGTTCCAAGTAATTCCTGTTTTAACTACACGTGCTGGATTACCAGCTATAACAACATGTTTTTCTGTAAACTTCTTGGTAACAACTGAGCCGATACCAACTATACAATCTTCCGATATCTCTGCGCTCTTTGTAATACTAACATTTTGACCAATCCAACAATGATTACCAATTTTTAGTGTTCCTTTTGGTTTATTTAATACAGATTTTGTTTCTAAATCTAAAACACTATGTCCATCACCAGCCCAAATAATAATATCATTGGCAAACAAACATTCTTTACCAATTTGTAAACTTCCCCCAACTGCGGATATATATGTGCTAATACACATTGTTTTTTCACCAATCTCAATAGAACAGTTACCGTCAAAACAAGAAACATTCCACTGCCCCATACAATACCGATGAAAAACAACAGTATTATTATCACTAATAAAATTAATATATAAACTTAATTTTGGATTATATGGTAATTCTAGTTTTACAACATTGTTTTTTCCCTGGTTATTTATACGAATGTTAAAAACTTCATCAGACCTAGGTTTTCTTTCTATACCATCTTCAATGACAACCAAATTATCATAATTAATAACTTTATTAATAACTTTATTTTCAGTCTTTTTAAAAAACCATTTCATTATTAATTATCCTTTGTTATATGATATTGAATTCCCAAGATATAATGTTTTTTGCATTTCCACTGTCTAAAATGTTTTGTTTTATATAAACCACAAAGATATTTTCTTGTGATACTATTCATATCTTGTTTTTGCGAATAAAAAATTTTATTGCATGTTTTCGCATTTTTAAATTTCATAGGCTCAGTATGATTATTAATCTGCGCAGACAGCATTAATTTATATATATCTTTGTCAAAAACCATCAAAGAAAATGTTTGATTAATATATTCTTTGGCTTTTTGACCAATTTTATAACCAAAATCATGATTTTTATAAAGTTTTTTGATATATTCACTGGCCTTTTTAATATCTGGTTCACCCCATACTGTCACATTTTTATACTGTGGAAAATCGATTTTAGCAGACACAACCTTGGCAGGAACCAACAAAGAATTTTCATCATTCATAAAATCAATATTGCCACTATATTCAGTAGCAATTACTGGCTTTCCGAGATTCATTGCTTCCATCATACCCAAACCCAAACCTTCGGCATGATGCAAAGATATATATGCATCGCACGCATTGATTAAAGACATCATACCTTGTTTAGATAAAAATTCATCTATTACAATAATTCTGTCTTTGATTTTCAATTTTGTAGCCACATCCATAAACTTTGCGTGCTCTAATTTATGCTTTGACAAATTGCTTGTTTTTACGACTAACTTTGCATCTTTTTGCGCAGGTAATGCCATCGCAAAAGCCTGCAAAATCGCCTCTGGATTTTTTCTGTCATATGAAGAATTATAGTCAAAATTGAAAAAGAACAGATAATCTTTTTGATTTAATTTATATTTCTTACGAACATCTTTGACATCTATCAAAGAATCTTGATATGGACGATATGGATATTTGAAAATCTCCACAGGAATATCTTTTATAGTATTTGTTATACCCTTTTGCACATGTTCTGTACAAACGAGTACTTTATCAACATACTTTGACATATTTTTATACGCATCAAATCCATTTTCAAATTCCCACCACCAATTTGCAACATTATATTTATCACGGAACAAATCTGGATTCATATTATAAACATTTTCAATCTGATCTGCATTAACAACAAATAAATTCACAGGATAATTAATTTCATTCGTGACAAAAGATTTATATTTTTCTTGTTCTGATTCTGGAATTTTAGCACCGCCGCTTTCCAATACATACAATGAAAACGGTATTCCCGAAGCCATTAAATCATCAACAAAGCCGCGCATAACAACACCCAACGAATGTATATCATACAAATATCCTATTACATTTATGCCATATCCAGATTCAAATTTAATATCTTTTGGAATTGGTTCTTTTTCTGCTTGTGCATAAATTTTTATTGATTTCTCAGCATCTTTTAAATTATGAACGAAAGCCTGTTGTTTATGAAAAACTAATCTGCGTGCAGAATTAGGTATTACATAATTTGTATGTCCAACAGTCGTTCCAAAATAAGAAAACTTTACAAAATCATCTGCACGATTAGCATTTACATTATCTAGATAATTTACAAATAACTTTTTCAAATCGGGTTTTCTGTCTGACAAACAATAGCGATTTTGATATTTAGATATCAATTCCATATCTTTACGATTTAATCCGCTAAAATGATAAAATACTAATTCATCATCATTTGAAAACCATTTACCATGACGATTTGTAACCGTTCTTTCATGTAAATTCCAATATGCTGTGTTATGACCATAATCTTTAAATATATAAACTTTATCAAACAAAGCAGGAAACCAATCTGCCCACTTTTGGTCAGTAAACAAAGCCGCAGGTATATCAACATAACATTTATGTCTTAATTTTTGTTGCCAAAAACGAACGCAATTTAAGCCATTTTCTGTATTTTTACACGCAAAAAAACCACAATTATACATACCAGCCATCATAATAGTTTGGCATTCTTGCTGTTTACCATCTTCTGGATAAGGGTGCATCATATGTGGGGTTAAAACAATATCATACTCATCTAATAACTTATCTAATTTAGTAATAGGTGCATAAAATTGAATATCTGGGTCAATATATATAACCTTGTTATATCCTGACTTCATCAAATATTCTATACAAAAAGGTTTAATTGCTGTATTTACTTCCAACACAGAATAACGATTTAACATTTCTTCAATTGGATAATGAGGAACAAGATTTTTAACTTCTAAAAAAGAACGAATATCTATACCATTATTTGTTAAATCAGATAACATTTTTAAAGATTCTGGTGATGTCAATTCATCCATCATAAAAATTATAAAATCCCAATCTGGATTATACTTTAAAAAAGATTCACGCACATTTAAAGAATAATGCATATAATTCAAACTTGAGATAGTAAACATAACTTTCTTGCTCATTTTATAAACCTCTTATCTCGTTTTTAAAAAATCAACCATATCTGATATAGTTTGTTCTAATTTATATTTTGGTTTCCAACCTAATTCTTTTTTTAATTTTGAATTATCACCAATTACGGACAAAACTTCGTTTGAACGCACACGTGAAGGATCAACAACTATATTTGGTTTTATATTTAACTTTTTTGCGGTTTTATCTATGATGTCGCGTAATTTAACCCCACGACCAGAACATACATTATAAACGCTGCGATTTGGGGCATTTTTAATTATGCGATAATAAGCATCAACAACATCACGAACATCTGTAAAATCACGTATAACATCAATGTTTCCAACCATCATTTTGTTTTCTGATTTTCCCGAAGCAATATTAACCAACTGTTCAACAAAGGATGGTATAACAAATTTAGGATTTTGACGCGGCCCAATATGATTAAAAGACCGTGTCATAACAATATCCAGACCAAATTTATCTACATATAATTTAGACATATATTCCTGTGATACACGTGCCACAGAATACGGATTTTTTGGATGCAATCCCAAAGATTCTTTTAATGGTTCATTATATGTTCCGTATTCTTCTGAAGAACCAACAGATAAAATTCTTGTCTTTAAATTATTTTTACGAACACTATCCGCCAAATTCAAAAAAGCAGACATATTATTTACAAAACAATTCAACGGTTCTTCCCAACTTTGTGCAACAGAAGACATCGCAGCCAAATGAATAATGTAATCTGGTTTATAAGATTTTATTACTTTGTTAATACTTTCAGCATCCATCAAATTTAAAGATTTATATTGTATATCCATATCACAATTTTTTGCGATATCTATACCATATATTTTCGCATCAGATTCTTTTTCATCAAGATATTCAACAAAATATCGTCCTACAAAACCATTGATGCCTGTTATTAAATATTTACTAGACATTTTAAAACCTTTAATCAGCATATTTTATATTTTCTTGAAACCCATTTTCATTTAAAACTTTTTCACGTTCTGCTAATTTTAAATCTTGTTCTACCATTTCATGAACAAGACCAGCCAAATCATATTTTGGCTTCCAACCAAGTTGTTCACGCGCCTTTGTTGAATCACCAAGTAATAATTCAACCTCAGCAGGACGGAAGAAATTTGGGTTCACAGCAACAACTGTTTTTCCTGTTGCTTTATTAACAGCATGTTCTTCAACACCAGAACCAATCCATTCCAAATCTATTCCCAGTTCTTTAAATGTCATTTTAACAAAATCGCGTATCGAAGTTGTTTTTCCTGTTGCTAATACATAATCACTTGGTTTTTCTGCTTGCAACATACGCCACATACCTTCAACATAATCTTTTGCATGCCCCCAATCGCGTTTAGCATCCATATTTCCAAGATATAAACAATCTTGTAATCCCATTTTTATACGCGTTGCAGCCAATGTGATTTTGCGTGTAACAAAATTTTCACCACGACGAGGAGATTCATGATTAAATAAAATACCATTACATGCGAAAATATCATAAGATTCACGATAATTCACAGTAATCCAATAACCATACAATTTAGCAACTCCGTATGGGGAACGTGGATAAAACGGTGTCTTTTCCGATTGAATAGGTTCTTGAATTAAACCAAACAATTCACTTGTCGAAGCCTGATAAAAACGTGTTTTTTGTGTCAGCCCATTTATACGAATTGCTTCTAGTAAACGCAATGTCCCAAGAGCATCTGTTTCCGCTGTAAATTCAGGACAATCCCATGAAATTTTAACATGACTTTGTGCGCCAAGATTATATATTTCATCTGGTGCTATTTCTTTTACAAGACGAACTAAATTAACAGAATCTGTTAAATCACCATAATGTAAATTTATTTTATCAATTATGTTTTCTATACGACCAGTATTATAAGAGGAACTTCTGCGAACAAGACCGTGCACTTCATAGCCTTTTTCTAACAATAATTCTGCTAAATAAGAACCATCTTGACCCGTAATACCTGTAATCAAAGCAACTTTATTTGTCATAATTAACACCTTTTTATTTATTATTCCATTTATTTAAAATCCAAGACGATGAATTCGCTTTATTTTCACCACCAACACCAAAAACCACAGTAACACCGCATTCATTACAAACAGATGTTTCTGGAATATTATCTTTTGTTCTATCTCCACCATTTGCAAAAACTAACTCTGCATCTGGATATTTTGCCCGCGCTTTTCTAATACCATCACAGGCACTATTATCAGTATCATCAAAAGAAAGCACATCAATAACGCCTTTAATATTCTCCAATATAACACGGCGAGTATTAAATGTATAGAAATTTTTTCCTTTTTTTCTACACAACCATTCATCAGAATTAACCAATACAATAACGCCATCTGACCGCTTTGCAGAATCAACTATCATCGCAATATGACCCTCATGAATAGGATCAAAACCGCCAGAAACTATATAATACTTAGCCATTATTTTCCTTTTTTATTTGATTAATTATAATTTTAACTGTTTTATCCCAAGAAAATTGCTTCGCACGCTTTAACCCAGCCACAGCCATCTCAGAACGATATTTTTTATCCATATAGTATTTTTCATAGGCTTTGATATGTTGTTTATCGCTATCATAATCTATCATAATTCCTGCATCACCAACAACTTCTGGCAAAGACGAATTATTAGATGTTATAACCGGACAACCACATTGCATCGCTTCAAGAGGTGGAAGTCCAAAACCTTCGTATTGGGAAGTATAAACAAAAAATTCAGCGCCACTATACAAAGCAGCCAAATCTTCATCATCCACATAACCAGCACGAATAATTTTATCTTTATATTTGCCAAGGTCTTTTATTTCTTTTTCCAATTTACCAATAAATGCATCCCAATGTCCACCGCCCAAAACAAATACCATATCATCGATTTTATTTTTCTTGATAAATTCTATAAATGTTTTGACGCTTCGAATTAAATTTTTACGCGGTTCCAGTGTACAAAGTGAGAAAACATATTTTTTACCTGTGGGAATATTATATTTCGCACAGATATTTTTTATTTTCTTTTTATCTTTTTCTTGATAAAAATTATCATTCGCCGCCAAAGGCGCAACAGTAATATCATTTGGATTCATACCTAACAATCTTACAAAATCATTTTTTGTTGAAATAGAATTCGAAAAATATTCACAACTTTTATTTGATTTTATATATTGAGTAAGATTATAAAACCAGTGTTTTTTATATCCTGGATAATATTCTGGAAACAATAACGGAACAGTATCATGTAAAAAAATATATTTTTTATCAGCTTTGATAAAATCAGGAATCACGCGCATTGGTGAAAAAGCAATATCAAAGTGAGGAAGTTTAACTTTCTTACCAATAAATTTAATTGGTTTTCTAATAAATATATTTAATAATAATTTTAAAATATTATGCTTTTTTTTTCGTAATTTGTTATCTAATTTTTCCATTCTCGATAAAAATTTAACATATTTATTAGTAAAATATATATCAATATTATAACCAAAATTTTCTTTCACAAAATTATCAAAATCTATATTATCTGTATCAGTAAACAAAGATATTTTAAATTTATTTGATTCTATGATTTTTTTTAATATATTATAAGATACAAAATATGTTCCTGAACGACCACGACCATTTACAAGATTTTCAGCTAATACAGAAGCATCAAAAATCAAAGTCTTTTTCGTCATAATAACACCTATTTTTCAAATTTACTTTTATTTGGGAACTTTGTATCAAAAAATTGTTTATTATGTTCACGTGTTATATCATTATTATATACACTATCGTTTATACAAACTATTGGTGCATCACAAGATAAAACTTTTGATTTAATTGCATCATTACAGAAAAACACAGAATTTCTAACAGATTTATAATACAATAAATTATATATAAAATCTAAAATAACATTATGTCCAATATGTTTAGAATGAGAAATTTTCACAGATGCACGTTTTTTCACAATATCATATAAATTAAATATTAAACGATGAACATCATCTTCATCACGAAATCTGCGATACTTTGTATTTTTTATAGCCTTTGAAAGAATTGGATGTTCACAACATTCTTTCATAGAAGATTTTATATAAGGATCTATCCCATGCGAAGATTTATAGTTATACAAAGATATATCAAAAGCCTTTTCTATTTCACGCGCAGAATTTATTAATAATTTTAGATATATACTTTTTTTATCACGAATAATTTTTCCATTTTTTCTATATATACAACGAAATTTAGCACGACCACTTTTATCAAAAAAATAATCTGGCATCACAGGTTTATTAAAAAACATATCATCATTAGCCAACAAAAAATGTTCAGACAATCCAGGTATATTTGCCAGACATGTTTCGACTGCACAAGAATTAAAAATTGGACCAGCGTCTTTTGGTAATATATCTTCTTGGGGAATAATAGTTATTTTTTTATTTCTTGTATTTAACCATTTTGGTTTTTGACCGAAAGGAGTCACAATATAAACATGATTCACCCAAGGTGCATTTTTTTCCAGCGAACGCAAAGAATACTTTAATTCATCATTATCTCGAAAAATTTGATCTTTGGTATCATCAATGTATTTATTATTATTTTTATGTAATTTTCTCAAATAATCATTTTTGATTGATATAAAATTTTTATCGCTTCCATCAACCCATAAATAAACAACATCTATCGGAAAATACGATTTAAATTTTAACATACATTACCTTTTTTTATAATTATGGTGAGATTATAGAATATAAAAAGAATAAATTCAATATTTTTATATATACGAATATATTCTAAAAAACCGCAGTATACAAAGAAAAATTAGGATTATTTAAAGCATTTTTTTAATGTTTTTCCTGTATCATTTAAATCGACATATTTATTACGAATTTCTTCATCGGCTTTGATTTTTTGTTTAAGTAAAATTATATCTGGATGATTTTGTAATTGTTCATTTAATTTATCAATTGCTGATTCTATATCTTGTTCGTTTTTCACAAATACAGGTGTAATAGATTCCGCAGCAGATTGTATTGATTGTTTAAATAAATTTTGATTATCTTCTATCACAGATAAATAAGCGCGTATATGTTCATCTTCGTGTTGTAAAATCGCATTATATTCACACGAATCTTTTTGATAAAATATATCTATTTGAACCATAAAATCAGAATAACCAATAGTTGCATCTATGTTTTTAAGTGCCACACAAAAACCATCTTCAATAGAAGTTATATCACCAGTAATTTCAAATTCATTAACCAAAGTCGCAATAACATCACCATGTAAAATATCAGTATGTTCAAGTGGTTGAATAATATTTTCTTCCCATTCTGGTTGTTTTAAATTTATTATTGGTGATATTTTATACCCTAAACAATCATCTGCGGCATTCGCAACAGATACAAACAAAAACATTTGAAAAAATATAAAAAAATTTCTTTTAAAAAACCGAGAAAAAATCACTTATAATTACCCTTGTTTTTTAAGATATTCTTCCACAAAATTATTTCCAAAAGATTTATATAAATCTTCCGCTAGTAACACAGAAGAACGCCCAGATTCAAATAATTTCAACATATTTCCAAGCCCACCCAATTCAGTATTTAAAATAACAGATTCATTGTTCACAGGTCTAGATAATAATACAGCACGTTTTAAATTTGGATAAGCTTGTCCTTTGATAAATGCCATTTCTAATGGATTAAGATTCCATTTTTCATAATCAGTCACATCAGCCGCAGGATTACGGAAGAATAATACTGTTTGAGCCTGACCACGAACCACATCACCTATGCCAAGTTTATCAAGAACATTAGCGCGTTGAAACGCCACCATATAAGCCTGACGATTTTTACGACCTTCTTGGAGACCTGCTATAAAATTATCACGGAACATTTTATTTTCAAGCATAGGTGCTGTTTCGTCAATCATAATAAGTGAAGGATTTCCGCCGGATACAGTGATTGTATTAATTCTGTGTAAAATATAAGATATAACCGCAGGAGCCAATATTTCATCTTGTAAAATATCCGTAAAATCAAATGTAGTTAAACGAGAATTTAAATCCAAAGTATCATTGGTTTCATTAAATATATCACCATATTGAAGCGGGTCTATCCACTTTTTTAATTCTCCGCGCATTTTCCCAGAAGATGAAAAACAACTTTCATAAAGATTTTTTAATAATCTATCTTGTTCTCGTAAATAATCAAAATTAACAGATACAGCTCTTGCTATTTCATCCATAGATTCTGTATCATTTTGTCCGCTAATCATACCAAACCATCTGCGTAAAAAAGCACGATTTGCGGCACTATCAGGAACTTTTAATGGGTTTAAATGTGTTAAAAATGTATCTTTGCTAGCATCTTTTTCTTTGCCATTCATAGTAACATATTTACCATCCACAGCCAAAGTAAATATCTCAGCCCCTCGGTTTCTATCAAAGAAAAATGCTTTAAGTTTTTTATGTCTCAAAGATTGTGCTATTAAAAACGAGAACAAAGTTGTTTTACCACCACCAGTTGGACCGATAGTCAAAGTATGTCCCACAGCAGCCGGTTTATCAGACACATGAAATTGAAATTGATATGGTGTTCCTTGGGCTGTTGGGAAAATAACAAGTGGACCTGGACCCCAATCACAATTTTCAATACCTGTTGGCATAGATGACAAAGGTATACTTGTTGCGGCTGTCTTGGATAACATTTTAAAACTTCTTGGGAATGTATCAAACCCAGGCAATTGTGCAAAGAAAGACACTTTTAATGCAAATCTTTCAACAACTGGCGCAACACCAAACGAAGCACAAATTTTCTTAAATTCGTCAATTGATTGGTTTAATTCATCAACAGATTTACCAAATAATATAAACAAAGGATAATAATCAACCAAAGTTTGTGCACCTGTGACATTTTCATCCATAGACGAACGAGCCTCACTTAACTGTTCAAGTGTAGAATCTTCTGAATCATCAGTTATAGTTGATTTATGTTGCCGCATCAAAGCATCTATATCATTTGCTGTTAAAATATGAATTCCATTCATACATATCATTTCACATTGAATTGTTGATACAGTATCAAAAAATTCTTCGTCCATATAATCTGGCGCAGCCTTAAAAGATAACATCGAAGCATAGTAAGTTTTATCACCACTACTATATTCAACTATGCCATCATCAGTAAATTCAACATTATCAACAGCAACATTTTGAAGTATATTATTATCACACCTCTGAATTATCGGCTTTGATACAGGCGATAAAATCCGGCCAAAAAATGTAGCCATATTTTCAAAATCATCATTTTTTAATAATTCTGGCTTATACGCTGATAATACAGATTCTATATAATTACAACATTGATCTAATTTTTCTCGATTATTTTGGCCTGTTACAGATACAACAACATAATATTTATTGTTAAAAATCTTTAATCCTTGATTATCCCATTTATCATATATTTTCTGTAATGTAGGCTGATCAAATTCATAGTTTCTTTTTGCATCAACAAAATCACGCACAGTAAAAAACCTTAAATAAACACTTGGATCTTGGATTTGATTAAATAATTGTGCACGCAAATCTAGAAATTTATCACGATTTCTATCATCCATCATACTGGTTTGCATACCGTTAATTTTATAAACACGAACCAAAGATCCATCTACCATAGATAAAGAATTATCATTATAAACCCTGTTAAATGGTAAAAAATCAGAATATTTTACATATCCAAACGCAGGAAAAATCTTCTTAGTTAAAACAGGAATATACATCAAAAGAACCAAAAACACCAAAATAACTGACATCGCTATCGTTATAAAAACTAATACCGTAGATTCACTATTTCCTGCAAAATAATTAAATATCTGTTCCATTTTTATACAACCAGCCTTTTTGGTATTCTATTTTTGAATATTTTTAATGTAGCAAATATAATTTGAGCTATTTGAGAGTCTTTTTTTGAAAAAAACGCTAAAATAGCATGACAAATTGACAAAAGTCCTAAAAAAACCAGGGGTAATATAGCCGGTATTTCATGTGGTGGAATAATTAAAAACACCACTATAAAAATAACAAATCCAAAAAACCATACAACAAAGTTTATCAACGCAAGCGTGTACGGTACATAGAATATACGTGGCGGATTTGCCAAAGCTTTTAGAACTTTTTCCCTCAAATTTACTCTCCTGATAACTTTATTATAACAATTTCAACTTTTTTCAACAAGTATAAAATACAAATATTAAAAATTGTTTAAAATATGAAAAAATCGCTTTTTTTCAACATGTTTATATCATGAGATTTTTTTAAACAATTTTTAATTTTATCCCAGAAAATAAGGATTTTTTTGTTGAAAAACAGTTTAAAAAAAGTCAACTATTTTAATTAATAAAACAAACAGGTATAATAAAAATAACAATAAAATATAATAAATATTTGATTTTTTAGAAATCTGGTTTATAATCATGCGGTAAAAAGGATTTTGACATGAAATTTTTAAGTTCTTTAAAGGCTTGGAAAAAACGCGGCAACATTAAACAAATTCGCCGTGGTAAACAAGTTATATTAATTGACCCTTCTAACCCAAAATTAAAGGCTAAACAGGGTTTTAAGAAAAAATAATATATCCTGTTGGATAGTATTTTTAATACCCAATAAAATGGGTATTTTTTTTAATCTTCTTCTAAAAATGCTTTTTCGAGTAATTCTTTTATTTCTTTGGAAGATAAACCCGAAGTTTGTAAATAATAGATTTGATTATCATTTGGTTTATACAAAGAAGCACTATGGGCAGCATTTTTTGGAATTGAATTTATATACTGAGTCGGTTTAATAGTTATTTTTGAATTATTATCAGCCATCACAGTAAAAGATATATCTGAATCGCATTCGGGCATATTTTTATTTATTTTTGCGATACCTTCCATATAATTGATAGAATCTTTGTATGCAGCAACCTTTGTATGTATAAAAATACCGGTATTTTCATTAAAATGTTCACCAAAAAGCCGGATATTTAATTCCCGGTGATTTTTTATAATAATATTTCCATTAAATACACTATTTTTCCCGGCATTTTTAACAAAAATATTCAAAAAGGCCGGCTTTTTATTAAAAGTTTTAAAAGTCATAAATACTGGCAAATTATCAATATTTATATTTATATTTAAGTCGATATTACCGGCTATTTCACCAAAATATATAATATGAACCGGTAATTTAGATTTTTTATTTATTAAAATAAGATTTTTTTCCCGGCTATATTCAGGGTTTTTATAATCAGATAACTCAGGACAAAAGACACCATCGCGGAAAACCAAAGTTTCTGCGGGAAATGTTTTTATATTGAATTCTTGCCAAAGGTATGACATATTATAAACCTGTAATAATAAGTATAATAAATAAAAAATAAATAAAAAACAACTTAATTGGTGAAAAAATATGGGATTTAATTGTGGTATCGTAGGACTTCCAAATGTTGGAAAATCTACATTGTTTAATGCATTAACTCAAAGCGCGGCTGCAGATGCGCAAAATTATCCATTTTGTACCATAGAACCAAATACCGGTCGTGTTGTGGTTCCAGACGCTACATTACATAATTTGGCGCGTGTTGCAGGGGCAGAAAGAATTATACCTACACAACTTGAAATTGTTGATATAGCAGGTCTAGTCAAAGGTGCATCTGCTGGCGAAGGTCTAGGAAATAAATTTTTATCAAATATTCTTGAAACAGACGCGATTATTCATGTGGTAAGATGTTTTGAAAATGATGATATAGTTCATGTTAATGGAAAAATAGATCCTTTGGCAGATATTGAAACTATTGAAACAGAATTAATGTTGGCAGACATAGAAAGCCTTGATAATCAAATCAAAAAACTTGAAAAGAAAGTTCATGGCCAAGATAAAAACGCTGCAAAATTACTCGCAGACGCAAAAGTTATAAAATCTGGACTTGAAAATTCGATACCTGCGCGTCAACAAGAAACAGATGCATCACCTTTTAATTTATTAACAAAAAAGCCGGTAATTTATGTTTGTAATGTAGAAGAAAATGCTGCTGCAAAAGGAAATAAATATTCCGATACAGTGCGTGAAAAATTTTCTGACAAAGCACCAGTATTGATAATATCTTCAAAAATAGAAATGGAAATCGCACAAATTGTTGATATAGATGAACGAAAGATGTTTCTTGATGAACTGGGATTAAATGAATCTGGTCTAGACCAAGTAATACACACCGGTTATGATACACTTGGGTTACAGACCTTTTACACAGTTGGACCCAAAGAAGCACATGCTTGGACTATTAACAAAGGTATGACCGCACCCCAGGCTGCTGGAAAAATACACAGTGATTTTGAACGCGGATTTATACGAGCAGAGATAATTTCACCGGCTGATTATATTCAATATGGTGGTGAAGTTGCTGTCAAAGAAGCCGGTAAAATGCGACTTGTTGGCAAAGAATACATTATGCAAGAAGGTGATATTTGTCATTTCTTATTTAATGTGTAAAAAAATTAAGAAAATACCGGTAAACACCGGTATTTTTTATATATTTTTATAAAAAAACAAAAAGCCGGCTTTTTTGAATATTTTTATCAAAAAGGCCGGGAATTTTTATTTATCATTCATATCTAATAATAATTCAAGTTTAGTATTAGATTCTTCTATTTTTTTATTTATATCTTCCAGTATTTCTTGGTTATATTTTTCCCCATTATCAAGAGATTTTTTTAATAATTCTTGTCTTTCTTGTTCAAGTTTATTTATATATCGTTGCAATTTTAGAGATATAACGAATTTTTCGGCATTTTCTAGACTTAAATCAGTTTTATTTACTTCATCATCAAAAGATATATTTAACGAAGTTAAAAAATCTAGATATTTTTCAGTTATTTCTGGGTAAGTTTGAACAATTTGTTTAATAACATTCACGGTCATTTCATCAATATCTGGTAATTTAACCTCTGGTTTATATTCTTGTTTTTTCCATTTATGCCATTGATTAAATTTGCGAGAATTATATTCTTCGTTTATTTCATTTTGGAAAATTTTATCAGTTATTTTTGACACACAATCTTTTAAATATTTTTCTGCACTTGTGCGTCCACCAGGCGTATTAACAAGATAATTTTTATTCACACTTTCCCATAAAAAATCTATCAAAGGTACAGCATTATCTATGATTTTTTTCATAGCAGCTACACCATGATTTTTTAATATTTCATCTGGGTCTTTGCCACCAGTAACAAAAGCAAATTTAACATCGCTGTTTTCACGCAAAAACGGTAAAACCAGCGTGCACGCCCGTATAGCGGCTTTTTGACCTGCATTATCACCATCAAAACAAAATATAATATTACGATTAGATTTGCATAAAATAGCAATATGATCTTCGGTTAATGCTGTGCCCAAAGGTGCAACAGTTTCAGGAAAACCATGGCATTGCATTTGAATAGCATCTATTTGGCCTTCGACAATAATACTGCGATTATTTTTATGAATCGCGTCCCTGGCAAAATTAAATCCAAATATAGTTTGTTTTTTATGAAATAATTCAGTATCTGTGGTATTTATATATTTAGGTTCACTTCCATCCAAAGAGCGCCCAGAAAAAGCAACAATTTGATTATGTGCATTATAAATTGGGAACATTAATTTATCCCTGAAAAAATCATAAGGTCCATAATCACCGATTCTAACAAGTCCTGTTGAAGTTAATTTATCAATTTTTATATTATTAAACCGTGCAGAAATAATATTGTTTTTTGGGGCGTATCCAATTCTATATTTTTTAATCATTTCGTCAGTAAAACCGCGTTTTTTAATATATTCAAGTGCGATTTTACCTGAATCTTGATATAATAAATCTTGGTATATTTGTGTGGCTTTTTCAGTGATTTGAATATAATTTTCTTCTGCTTCGATTTGCTCTTTAGATTTTTGTTTATATTCTGGCATTTTTATACCAGCCATATCCGCTAACTCTTTTATAGCATCAACAAAATTTATATTTTGAGATTTCATAGTAAAAGAAATAATATCACCATGTTCACCACAACCAAAACAATGATAAAATCCTTTTTCTTCATTTACTGAAAAAGATGGAGTTTTTTCATTATGAAAAGGGCAACACCCCCAATAATTTTGACCTTTTTTTACAAGCGGTACACGGCGAGAAATAACATCTACCAAAGATAACCTTTGTCTTAATTCATCAGTAAAAGAGTTATCATATTTTGCCAATCATCACGCCTTTTTTTTGAAGAATTTTTTAGTTGGTTTTTTATTATTAATTAAATCAATAGCTTCATTTAAATTAGGCTGTTCTTTGACAGAAATATTTACACGATTAGAAGAAATATATGGTCCATATCTCCCATCACTGTAATAATAAATAGGTTTATCTGTATCAGGGTTTTTACCGAGTATTACTGGTTCAACCTTCTTTTTATCATTGTTTAATAAATCTTTAGCGATATCTAAATTTATTGTATCAACAGTATATTTTTTAGCAGATGCATTTTTTACACCATCAGTAACATAAGGTCCATATTTACCAATTTTAAAGAATATATTTTCACCAAGATCTTTTTCTTTGACCTCATCAGTTTTTTCTTGGTTTTCAGCCGTTTCTGTGGTGTTAGTTAATTTCATTGTATAATCACATTTTGGATAATTATTGCATCCAACAAATGGTCCAAACTTAGATAATTTTATACCTAATTTTCCACCACACTTTGGACAGATATCATTTGATTCTTTAAATAAATGAAAATTCATAAATTCATTAATTTTATCTATGATATCAGTAGTTTTTACCTTGGACGCTGAATCAATAGTATCTTTGGTTGGATTCCAAAATGCTTTGAGTGATGATAATTTATCGCGTGTTCCATTAGAAACATCATCTAATGTATCTTCGGTTTTTGCAGTAAAATTAACATCAACTAAATCTTTGAAATAATTAGATAAATAAGAAACAAGAACCCATCCTGCTGTTGTTGGGTGAAAACGATGTTGTTTATCTTGTTCAACATATTGTCTATCAACTATTGTAGACATAATAGTTGCATAGGTTGAAGGACGCCCTATACCGAGTTCTTCTAATTTTTTTACCAATGATGCTTCGGTAAATCTTGCAGGTGGTTGTGTAAAATGTTGTTCACTTTTCAAAGATTTTATAGTCACACTATCGCCCATATTTAATACAGGCAATTTTACATCATTACTTTCTTTTTCATCATCCTCATCTTCGATATAAACTTTCATAAAACCATCAAAAATGCGTGTTGTACCAACACAATGGAACAAAGAATTTTTTATTTTAATATCAACAGATACAGAATCAAATTCTGCATTTGTCATTTGACAAGCAATAGTTCTTTTCCAAATTAAATCGTATAATTTTGCTTCGTCTCCTGATAATTTTACTTCTTGGTCTAAAAAGTGTGTAGGACGGATTGCTTCGTGTGCCTCTTGGGCATTCTTAGATTTTGTTATATAAATATTTGGTTGTTTTGGTAAGAATTTATCACCATATTCTTTTTCAATATATTCACGAATTTCATTTACCGCCTCGGCAGACAAATTTGTTGCGTCCGTTCTCATATATGTAATAAAACCTTGCTCATACAATTTTTGAGCGGTTGCCATAGTTCTTTTTGAAGAAAAATGAAGTTTACGCGCTGCTTCTTGTTGAAGTGTAGATGTTGTAAACGGTGCAGATGCGTGTCTTTGAACTTTTTTCTTTTCAATATTTGACACTTCGCCATTCACAGGTGTCGGTATGTTTGATAAAATTTCATCAACCATAGATTTGTTTTCTATGGTCATTTTTTCTATTTTTTTGCCATTATATTGGACCAGGTTCGCATAAAATTCTGCTTTGTTAAAATTGCAATTTGCAGCAACAGACCAATATTCTTTGGGTATAAATTTATCTATCTCTTTTTCGCGGTCAACAACCAATTTCACAGCAACACTTTGAACGCGTCCCGCAGATTTCCCAAGGTTTCTTTTCCAAAGCAGTGGTGAAATACCAAACCCAATCAAATAATCAAGAATTCGTCTAACAAGATACGCATCAACCAGATTATTATCAATTTGGCGCGGATTATTCAAAGCTTCGACAATAGCGTTTTTTGTAATTTCATGGAAAGCAACACGATATACATTTTTACCTTTTAAAACATTACGGGCTTTTAAAATATCATTTATATGCCATGCGATTGCTTCTCCTTCACGGTCAGGGTCGGATGCAAGATAGATATTATCAGCCTTTTTTAATTCATCTATTATTAATTTTAATTGTTTTTCTTTGCCAGGCATAATTTGCCATTTTGGTTTAAAATCTTTTTCTGTATCAACACTGCCACTTTCTGGAACCAAATCACGAACATGACCAACAGACGCGACAACACGCCATCCTTTGCCGAGGTATTTTTCAATAGTTTTTGCTTTTGACGGTGATTCTACGATTAATAAATTCATTTTTTAAAACCCCCTGGATGATAATTGTTGATCTTTGTGGATATGGGCATTTTGACATAAACCAAAACCAAAAAGCAACGAGATTAAACTGCTGCCACCAAAAGACATTAGTGGTAACGGAACACCTACTGTTGGCAATATACCCAAAACCATAGAGATATTTATAAAATAATAAATGAAAAAATTCAACATAAACCCAAAACAAATTAATTGCCCAAAACGATTTCTACAGGTTTTTGCAGCCCAAAACAACATGATAACAATGAAAGTATATATTATCAAAAGCATAAAAGCACCAATAAAACCAAATTCTTCACCAAGCATAGTAAATATAAAATCAGTCTGTTTTTCAGGCAAGAAAGATTGTTGTGATTGTGTGCCAGACATATATCCTTTGCCTACGATACCGCCAGAACCAAATGCTATTTTTGCCTGATTTATTTGATAGCCTGCACCTTTGGCATCTAATTCAGGGTTAATAAAAGTTATTATTCGTGAACGTTGATAATCATGCATAGCGCCATACCAAACCACAGGCATAGCCAAAACGCCAAGAATTCCCGCAATTAAAAACCATTTTTTATTTGCACCAACTATATAAAACATACCCACAGTTATCAAAGCCAAAGATATGCCAGTTCCTAGATCTGGTTGAGCACAAATAAGAATAAACGGAACAAAAAGCATAAAAATAGGAACTATATAATTTTTAAATTGGGATAATTCTACGCTGTTTTGCCATGCAAAATAGCGGGCCAAAGCCAACACAAGCGCAATTTTAATAAACTCTGATGGCTGAATATTTATACCGCCAAACGAAAGCCATCTTTGGGCACCCATACCAACATCACCAAAAAAAGTAACCATAACCACGAAAATGAGGGCTATGGCATAAATAAAATAAGCAGATTTTATCCAGGTCTTGATATTAGAAAAAGACACAAAAAAGAAAATAGCCATACCAAAAATTATTTTTAATAATTGTGACATAGCAAAAGGTTTCCAAGAACCGCCACCCGCACTAAATAAAACGATAATCGAAAAAGCAAGAACAACACACATAGGTATAAACAAAGTCAATGAAAAACGCGAAAGTTTTTCACTGAAAGTCATCATATTAGCATTAGATACGCGTGTTGTTACCATTTTATTTTAATAACTCCTTCATAACTTCGGCGGTTGCATGGGCAGCAGGTGAAGAACCACCAGCGTGTTCCATAATGACGCATACGGCGTATTCTGGGTTGTCTGTTGGTGCATAGCCTACAAATAAACCATGGTTTCGCAAATTCCATTTTAATTGACTGTTTGTTAAAACACCTGTTTCGCGTTCTGATTTAGAAATATTACGCACCTGGGAAGTTCCGGTTTTTCCACCCATTTTTTTACCGTTTACATTAATAGCACTGCCAGACGCTGTTCCACCTTTTTGAGTAACTTGTTCAAGCCCTGTTAAAACATGTTTAATATTTTTTTCTTGTAAACCAAGGCTTTTAAAATTTGGTTGTTTATTAGAATATATTAGTCTTGGTTTAACTTCTTTATTAGAAACAACGCGTGCAATCATCACAGCAAGTTGTAAACAATTTGTTAAAATAAAACCCTGACCAATACCAGAAATAACTGTGTCCCCATGAACCCAAGGTGCCCCGACATTTTTTTCTTTCCATCTTCTATCCGGGATAATACCAGGCATTTCATGTGCCAATACATCATCCATATACTTTTGAGTAAACCCGAGTTTTAGTGCCATATTTTTTATAGCATCAATTCCAATTTTTAACGCGAGTTGATAAAAATAAATATCACAAGAATGTTTCAAAGCATCGTATAAATTAACATAACCATGCCCATGCTTTTCCCAACAATGATATTTGTGATTTCCATATTCCCAAAAACCCGGACAAAATACTTTTTCATTTGGCGATATAGCACCGCTTTCAAGTGCCGCCAAAGCCACAACTATTTTAAATGTGGAACCAGGAGGATATAAACCTTCAATAGTTTTATTCATAAATGGTTTTGCAACATCATCAAGTAGAGAATTTATATATTCTTCACCATCGTCTGTTTTAAAATTATTTGGATCAAAACTCGGGGTTGAAGCCATCGCCAGAATATTTCCGGTTTTTATATCTAGTGCAACCCCACAACCTGCCCTGTTCATAGCCAAAGCATCATATAAAACCTTTTGAACATTTTCACGAATAGTGGTTTTAATATCTCGGCCAGGAACAGGTTCTATGAATTGAGATTTATCTTCGCCTGTGACGCGTCCAACAGCATTAGCAACCAATACTGTTTGACCAAATTTTCCCGCCATATCGTCATTAAATCTTTTTTCAAGCCCATTAATACCAGTGGTAAAAAATGGTGTGTTTGGAACAGGTTTTTGCGGAGCACCAACATAACCAAAAATTTGTGCACCTGCAGGTCCCATCTCGTATACACGCGAAAAACCATTACCAATATAAATGCCTGGAATATTTTTTGCAGATATCTCTGCCAAAGTATTCCAATTAGAATTTTCTGTAATCAACACAGGCTGAAAAGGTTGCTGTTTTTTTATATTTTTCCAAATTCTATCCACGGTTTTTTGTCTGAGATTTAATTCGTTTATTATTGTATTCATCACAGAATTTATATCTTCGGCTTCTTCGGGAATAAGATATATTCTATATATTGGTGCATCACCAGAAATAACAGTTCCACTTTCAGATAAAATATTACCGCGCTTAGGCATAGTATTTTGAACACGAAAAGAATTATTTTCACTTTTTTTCAAATAATCTTTGTAATTAAAAACCTGCATTTGCAACATACGCAACACAAGAAACGAAGTTAACACTGCGCCACCTGTTAAAAACAGAGCGCTGCGTCTATCAAAAGTGCGTGCTACTTCGGTATCAATCATCGTTTTGCCCAATTGTCTATCGCTGTTATTGGCAGGTATAAAATACTCAACCACAAGAACAACCATATATTATTTATAAAATTCATCCAAGTAAATTTAGAAAATATTAAAAGGAATATACCAATACCTACAAAAGTCATAAAAATTTTTAGTGCGTTATTATCAGCATTTTGCATATCTATATAGTTTTGAAATCCATTTATTGTATAAAACAAACAAAATAAAATGGTCCAAAGTAATGGTAAATCACATCGATAATCTATTAAAAAACAAAACAAAAGCCCAAAAAAAGTAAATCCGTGAATATGTCTTACGAATGTATAATAGAAAATAGGTATTAATGCCAATATCCCAGCAGGATTCCAAAAATATACTGACATGCGCCACAAAAACAACGTCATTAAAAATGGCAGGGCTTGTTTTAAAATAGGTACAATTTGATACATTATTTATATAAATCCTGGTCGTTAAATTGTAATACCATCACGCGTGAAATATCCACAGGGCGCAAAACATCTACTGTTTTCTCGTCCAACATATCACCTATGTAAATTCCTGCTGGCAAAATACCACTAATATTGCTCGTTATAATCTTTAAACCTTTTCTGCCTACAAACAAAGTATCATTAAAAAATCCAATAGATGCAGCAGATTTACCGTTTCCTTGTAAAAATCCAGATATATCAGAACCTGTGATTCTTACTGCAATATTAGTTTTATTATCTGTCAAAGCACGAACACGACAAAATTGCGAGCCACAATCAGACACAACCCCAACCAGACGATTATCCAAAGATACAACAACCATGCCTTTGGTAATACCTGCCCTTTTGCCACGATTTATCAAAAAAGTATTATGATGAAAAGCAGAATCATCAAATTGAATATCTGCTAACACTGTTTTGAACGGGGATGCTTTCTTTATTTCAATTTCTTGTTCAAGTTTTTTATTTTCTTCTATGGCGACATCACATTCGTTCTTGTTCGCCAATGCTTCATCAAGACGAACGCGTAATTTTTGATTTTCTGCCCGTAAATTTGATGTTTCCCTTATCCAATTAGCACCCTGACCAATGACACGCACAGGCCAAGTGACAACATCCCCAGCCACATGTGCCACAGGTAACACAATATGAGCCAGACCATTCATAATGGCATAATCAGGCTTTGCCACCATTATATATATGATAAAAACAGGTAAAGCCGCCGCCGCCAGAGACGATTTTATGATTTTTGACAATTTATAAGATGATTTATCGCCTATCATGCAGAACACTTTAAACACAAAAAAATCAATATTCAATAAAAACTTGATTTTTCTTTTTATTGTGGCAAAATAGACACAACCGAAATGGCAAGGCATTGCCACGAGGGTACAAATAAAAGGATAGAAAATGCCAAAAATGAAAACTAAATCGTACTTGAAAAAACGTGCGTCTATGACTGCAAGCGGAAAAATTCGCGTTGCCAGAAACTCTCACCACAAATGTCTGTTGCATAAATCAAAACGCGCTAACAAAGCGGGTGCTAAGCCACAGTATTTGAACGATAACATGATGGGTCAGGCTAAAATCTTGGCTCCATACGGATTGAAATAAGGGGGCGTATCATGGCAAGAGTAAAACGCGGAACAACCGTTAAACAGAAACATAA
>JAGCOU010000026.1 GCA_017642565.1 Alphaproteobacteria bacterium
CACACAGGTAAGTTTTTGCCGAGCATAAAACAAATTGGCACAATTTGTTTTCTATTCCTTATATCAATTTTCCCAACATTTGCAGACAACGAACCAATCACACCAACACTTATTCCTGCGAGCAATCCTGGATGTAATAATAGTGTATTAAATACAACCGAGGGTTCTGCAGCACTTGAGGCAATATATACCCCAAACACAATAAATACCCAATGGTATACCGGATATGGCGAGAATGGACAAGCAGCAAGCCCAACAACATGCAGTTATGACGGTACAATAAACCTTCCCGCAACTAACCCAACAAGAGCGGGTTATGCATTTGATGGGTGGACGTTGCGTGTGCCACCATTTGATTTAACTACATTGGATCCAACGATTCATGCAACATCTGTTCAATATAAGGCCATTAATTATGGCACATCCAGTGAATATAATTTATATAGTCAACAAACTTCTGCAAATGCTGATGGATTAAGTAATGGCGAATGGTCGGCTAATTTTAGTTATGGAACGATATATGGTCGTGCATATTGTTCTTCGCGTAATGGGGATGTCAAGGATGCAGAAGACGACCCTTGTTGGCCATCGGGTCGCATCGCCGAATGGGCTGCGACCGCTGATCAGGTACTTGTCGGTCGTGGTGAACATTGTTGGTGCAATGTGACTGGTTTTGCGCCAGTGAATGATGTTCGCAGGAATGTATCATCAACACGTTGGATAGGTTATTTCTATTATTTTGACATTGGATATAGGTGTGCTGATTCATACTATCCATCATATGGCGTTACTGAAGAATACGAAGAATGTTATATTCAATCTTGTGAAGATTCTTGTGCGTATCATTGTGCAATGGAAACAATTTATAACTCTTCATATGATTATCGTAATACATATTTGCCAGCATTGTTCGGCATAACGCGATAAACAGTTTCTGCCTCGATAAACAAGTTTCGTCCTCGATAAACGATAAATAAAATTAAAAAAATTTAATAAGATTCAATTTTTTAAAATTTTACTAATCGTTTATTCTCGTATTCGCTCGGTCGGCTGTGCCGACACTGGGCGGATACCGTGACGATTTCACTTTGCTTCGCTTGTGAAATCTACTTGTATTCCCCAAGAAAGAGACCGTCCCTGTGTGTGGGGACGGTTTTTTGTTGCAAACAAGCCAAAGGCTTGTATACCGCACCCCGAAGTTTTAACGAAGGGTTGTCATGCTGAGACTGCGAGTTATCAACAAAACGCTAAAAGCGTTTTGTCATCCTGAGCGAGTGTTAACGAGCGTGAGGATCCAGGTAAATAAAAAAGTAGTCTGGCGGAACGCCAGACACATTAATACACCTGGATTGCCACGCTGCGCTCGCAATGACACAAAACTTTCGTTTTGTTTTGGATACGGCTCTTTGAGCCGTTGAACCTCCCTCCCTGGCTTCGCCAGTACTCCCCCCGAGGGGAGAATCTGCTCTCAGGAGTCGCAGTCTATAATTCCCCCTTAGGAGGGGGAGGGCCTGCAGGGCGGGGGAGGTTGATACGAACAAGTTTGTGTTAACCCCCTCCGGCTACGCCGCACTCCCCCATGCTGGGGGAGAATAAAAAATTTTTTATTAATTTTGAAAAATTTATGATAAAATACCAATCATGGAGAAAAAATCCAAATTTTTGCCAGAAAGTATTTCGGCATTGCTGCGCAGTTTGTCTTTGCGGGCAGGGGGGCTGGTGCTTTGTTTGATTGCGGTTTGGATGTTATTAACACTTTGTTTCGGCAGTTCGTATTTGTCTGGTTTCGCTGTGCGTGGTTCTTTTGGTGGGCAAGGCTTGTTCGGTTACGTGGTCAGTTTCTTTCGTTATGTTATTGGTTTTATTCCAACTGTGTTTATATTGTTATGTTTAATTAGATTTGGTCTAAGCCTGTTGATAGCATGGGAAGAAGAAAGGGCGCCTGAATATAATTTCTTGCGCGGATTTGTTTCTTTGTGTATTGGGTGCGCAGGCTTGGGCTTAATGTTCCCGTCTAAAAGTTTTGGGGGGCTGGCTGGTGCCATAGTTGGCGCTGATATTGGACCGATTTTACATGGTGCGCGGTTTCCGTTGGGTGTTTTATTATTTGTTCTATTTTTATTTATGGCTGGTATTTTATTACATGTTAAATGGCAACATGTAAGGGCGGCCTGGGAAAGAACGGTTGCTCTTGTGAAATGGTTGTTGTCTGCGTTTCATATCATCAAACCTGTGGAGGCTGATGATGATACAGAAGAAGACGAAGAAGAAGAAATTGAAGAAGATGAAGAGGCTGAAGAAGAACAGCAAGAAAAACCAAAACGCAAAAAATCATCAAGAAAAAGAATTGTTGCGATTGGCGAAGGCGAAGCAGTCGCGCATGAATATGAATTGCCTGATCCCGAATTGCTCGAAAAATCTGTGTTTGGTAAAAATGTTATTACGCCTGAATTTAAACAGACTGCGATTTTATTACAAGACCATTTTGAAGAGTTTGGTATTTATGGCAAAGTTGTTGGTATTAAACCTGGACCAATTGTCACGCAGTATGAATTTGAACCAGAACCTGGAACGCGTATCAATAAAATTACTGATACGGCGCACGATATGACACGTGCTATGGCCGCGGAAAAAATTCGTATTACACCAATTGCTGGGACACAATATATCGGTATTGAAATGGTGAACAAAGACAGAAAAACTGTGCGATATCAAACTTTGATGTCTAACCCTGCGTTTATAAATTCTAAATATGCTATACCGTTGGCGTTGGGTGTGAATATTAGTGGCGAAGCGATGTATTACGATTTGGCAAAGATGCCACACATGTTGGTTGCAGGGCGTACTGGTTCTGGTAAATCTGTGTTTGTGCAATCTATTATTACTTCGATTGTGTATCATTTTACACCTGATAAATGCAAATTGATGATTGTCGATCCAAAGGCTGTAGATTTTGCTGCGTGGGAAAAAGTCCCGCATCTTATTACGCCTGTGGTGACAGATGCAACTGAGGCTGTGAATGCATTAAAATGGTCTGTGCGTGATATGGAAGAAAGATATCAAAAACTTAAAAAACTTGGTGTGCGCAATATCGGCGATTATAATGCCAAGGTTGCAGAACTGCGCGATAAAGGCGAAGTTTTAACTGAACAAGTTGTTGTTGGAACTGATAGCGAGACTGGCGAATTTGAATTTGAAACCAAGGCGGTTGATTTGTCTGATATGCCTTATCTTGTTATCATCATAGACGAGGTGGCAGATTTAATGACTGTCGCGCGTAAGGATGTTGAAATGTGCGTGCAAAGATTGGCGCAAAAGGCACGCGCCGCGGGTATCCATCTTGTTATGGCAACTCAGCGTCCAAGTGCGGATGTTATTACTGGTGTTATTAAATCGAATTTCCCAACGCGTATTTCTTTCCAGGCGCGTTCTAATATCGATTCTATGACAACACTTGGTGAAAAAGGTGCTGAACAATTGTTGCCTTGTGGTGATATGTTGTTCAGTGAAGCAGGGCGTCCGCCTGTGCGTATACATGGTGCGTTTATTGATAATGACGAAGTTAATCGTATTGCTGATTTCTTGCGCGAACAGGGTGAACCTGAATATGCTGAAGGTGTAACAACTGAAGATGGTGACGATGCTGGCGTGATTCCAGGAATGCCTGTGTCCAAAGAAGCAAAATCTAATGATTTATATGCGCAAGCCAAAGAAATAGTCGTGCGCGATAAAAAGCCTACGATTTCTTATTTGCAACGCAGACTGGGGATTGGTTATAACAAGGCTGCGACCCTTATTGAACGCATGGAAAACGAAGGCGTGGTCAGTGCACCTGATTCTGGTGGCAAAAGACATATTTTATAAATTTTTGTCTTTTTTATATTCCTTTTTTATGATATAATCACAAAAGAAAAAGGAGTTTTTTTATGAAAAAATTTGCAATGTTTTTGGCGTTAATGGTTGCTTTGCCTGCTGTGGCTGCCAATGAATATCAATACAGTAATGATGCTAATGAATATTATACTGTTCGTCCAAATGCGAAACCACGGACTTATAAAAATGTGTCTACAAATCGTAAGACTGGTGGATATAAAAATACTATAACAAATAATTTTTATTATAATCAGCCAGCGGCAAGAACAAATTCTTATGGCACAAGACAAACTCGTAATGTGAGATATCAAGAACCTGAATATCAATATTCTTCAAATGATAGACAGGTTGCTATGGTCGATGATTCTTATGAAGAAAGAACATATACGCGCAAAACAAAAACTTCACAGATGCGTAAATATTTCTTGGCGCATCCTTTCTTCCAACCATTAAAGGGAAGATTTGGTTCTGTGACGGATGTGTCTTATGGACAAAGCAAATTTAAATTTGATATTTTGAATGCGAGAATTCAAGATGCGAATCCAGATATGAGTGCTAATTTAGGTGAAATTTCTCCGCTGACAGATTTTACTACACCTTTGAGTGGCAAGGCTGAGATGACACAGATTTTAGTCAAGGAAGATTTCAGTTTCGGTTTAAGTGATACTTTGGCAATTATCGGTATGGCGCAATATGATAAAACCAAAGTTGAATTCAAAGATTGGTCTGATGGTTCTGCAAGTGATAGCACTTCAAGTTCTGGTTTGAATTTGTTTGGTATCGGTTTACAAAGTCGTTTCGTGGACAGCCAAAAATGGATTGCTATGGCGTCTGGTTATTATCAATATCAAAAAGATACTGCTAATATATTTGTTGGTGAATTGAAAATCGGTTACAAAATTGACAGAACAACCATTTATGGTGTGGGTCGCGCATGGTATTCCAATTTGACTAAGGGCGATATATACGGTGCATATGTTAAAAGTGATGGTGATTGGTTAATGTTGGCTTATAAAACAGATGTCAAAGACATTGTGTATGGCGAAGGCGGACTTGGTTTGTTTGCCGTGTTAAGTAAAGATTTTACTTTGACTGGTGAAGCAGTGTATGGGTATTATGATTGGCACAATCAAATCAATCTTAGAGCAGGACTTGGTTGGCAGCCTGGTGATTCTTTCGCTTTGAATTTATATGGTTCTATGAATGTGTATGATACTGCTGATGGTATGAAAAAACCTTATATAAATTACGATGTAAATCCTGGTATCACAGGTGTAGATGCAGTTTACACAAGTGGCGATTACAAAATCAAAGATTACAATGAATGGAAGATTGGTGCCCAGGTAATATTCTATTTCTAATTTGATATTTGGTAATTGATGATGAAAAAGTGTTTGTTGGTTTTATTTGGACTCGGCATCGGTTTGAATGCCTATGGAGAAGGTGTGGTTTTGTCTTCTTCTTCGGTTGAAGAAGAAGACATTGTTATGGAAGAATCTTTGCCAGTCCAAAACACAACAATAAATTATTCTTCCCAAGAGACATCACAAAATTTATTAGCAAAAGATTCTTCGGATCCTTTGTTTTTAACTGGTGATAATCAGTTTTTATCTGATACTTATGTAAATTTTTTTGATAAAAAATTGCGTTTAGGGCAATATATTGATTACGGTATAAATAGTAATTTGGTTTTGCATGTAAGCATGCTTTATCAATGGGATTTGTCTGGTCATCATGAAAACGGTTTTTCATCTACTGAATTTGGTGGCGTTTATCGTATGAATCATGGAAATGGTGCATCGCATATTATTTCTGATGTTTTGTTTGGGTTAAAAGCGTGGGGCTCTTCGCATGTGAGAACACCAGAATATGCAGATTCTTCGTATTACGCAGGATATCGTTTCGGTCGCAGATATACTGGCGTATCATTGGCCGGGACAATAAAATCAACTTGGGTTTTTGATAACGACAGGGGACTTTCATACATAGACTTTATTCCAGAAGCGTATTTTCGTTTTAAATATGATTGGCGCGCTGGTATCGGTTTAGATATAAGACAGTCTACGAATACTCGACTGCTTGACGATCAAGAATGGTTAAATTTAAAGTTATTGCGTCAATATGGTAATACACAATATGTTGCACGATTTGATTATGAATTTGAATCAAGCGAAATCCAAGTCGGTGCAAATATAAAAATATTATTCTAGTTTATTGTTTCTTTCGAAAAGAATTCCAATAATCAAAACGTTTTTTTATCTCGCGTTCAAATCCGCGTTCAACAGGTTTATATAAACTGATGCGTTCCATTCCATCTGGAAAACAGTTTTGTCCGCTGCATCCGGTTTCTGTTTCTGGGTCGTAAACATAGCCGTCACTGTATCCGAGATTCTTCATCATTTTTGTTGGTGCGTTTAAAATATTTTTTGGTGGCATTAATGAACCGCTTTCACGAGCCGCTCTATACGAAGCATTCTGTGCCTTATAGGCGGAAATACTTTTAGGCGCAGTTGCAAGATATATAACCAATTCAGTTATCGCGATGTCGCCTTCGGGTGAACCCATTCTTTCATAAATTTGCCAAGCAGCGAGAGCAATTTGCATCGCGTTTGGATCAGCCAATCCTACATCTTCCATTGCAAAGCGAGTTAAGCGGCGCAAGACATATCTTGGGTCTTGACCTGATGTAATCATACGCGCAACCCAATAAAGTGCCGCATCTGTATCAGATGAGCGCAAAGATTTATGAACTGCGGAAATTAAATTATAATGTTCGTCACCGCTTTTATCTGACATCGGTGCCCGCTTTTGAATTGTTTCGTCTAATTTTTCAGGGGTTAAATCTTTCTTGAATTTTGCACCAGATATATATTCAACAGTATTAAGTAAAAATCTTGCGTCCCCATCTGCCATCTGCGCAAGATGAATTCGTGCGTCCTGGCTCAATGGTAATTTTTTGTTTAAAAATTTTTCTGCGCGTTCCATCAAAGTCAATAAATCTGTCGTAGAGAGCGGTTTAAGAACACCGATATGGCAACGCGATAGCAGAGCGTTATTTAAATTAAAACTCGGGTTTTCAGTGGTGGCGCCGATAAATGTGACTGTGCCATCTTCGAGATAAGGCAAAAGTGTGTCTTGTTGAGTTTTATTGAATCTGTGAATTTCATCAATGAACAACAAAGTGTTTCTGCCAATGTCGCGATTCATGCGCGCACTTTCCATCACTTTTTTTATATCGGCTGTGCCGGAAAATACCGCAGAAAGCGGGACAAAGTCCATGTCTATGGAATTCGCTAATGCTTTGGCTATGGTTGTTTTGCCACATCCTGGAGGTCCCCAAAGCAAAAGGTTTGATAAATTTCCATTTTCAACCATACGGCGAACTATGCCGTTTATCCCCAATAAATCGGTTTGACCGACAATGTCGTCTATGGTTTGTGGTCGCATTAAATCTGCAAGTGGTCTTGTCATTTTACTTTTATTTTACTTAATATTTATTTGTGATATAATATATTGTATTAGAAAGATAAGGATTTATCAAGGTGCTAAATAAAAATTCTGATTTTGCGTTGGCGGTTGCTAATTTAGCGGCTGCGGCGATTGCGGCAAACCCAAAATTATCAATGAAAGATGCTGTAAAGCAGGCAACTGAATCTCTTCGGGGTGTTTCTGTGACGCCTCAACAAATTGCTGATTCTGTGCGAGATGACGCGATTCAGTGTTTAGAAGACGGAACTTGGCATGTTATGCTTAAAAGATATATCAAAAGAAAATACGGGCTGTCGCCAGAACAATATCGTGAAAAATGGGGGCTGCCAGTGAATTATCC
>JAGCOU010000027.1 GCA_017642565.1 Alphaproteobacteria bacterium
AACCTGGATTGCCACGCTTCGCTCGCAATGACACAAGCCTTTGGCTTGTTGAACTCCCTCCCGCCTTCGGCGTACTCCCCCACATTGGGGGGGGAGAACCCTCCCCGCCACTGACGTGCCCCTCCCCTCCGGTGGAGGGGAATTATTATTGTGTATCGAGGCACAAAAAAAACCCGACCAATCGGCCGGGTTTTTTCATATTGTTTTCTGGTTTGATTAGAAATCGATACCGAATCTAGCACCAAAGCCAAATCCATCTTCAACTTCCCAGCCTTTTGTGCCGTTGTCTTTCCAGTGATCCATAGCACCATTGATGTACAAACCAACATATTTTGTAGCATCGATGTTATAGTTTACAGCCAATTCGCCTGTCCATTCACCAGCATTTTCAACTTTTACACCACCGATTTTATCATCTGTGATACCTCTGTATGCGATATCTGCCAAAACAGACCAGTTAGAATCAAATACATATTGACCTGTCAAACCGAATACCAAAGCATGCATGCCTTCATCACCCCAGTTGAAAGATTCTGTGTTAGAATATTCAAACAAAGCACGACCAGCAACTGTCCAATTGGAAGCTACGAAACCACCACGAACGCCAGCCATCCATTCATAACCTGTATCATCTTCATCCAAGAATGGTCTGTGATCACCCCAAACAGGAGCTACAGTATAACTGCCCATCAAATCCAATTTCCAAGCACCCAAATCCAAAGCGCGGAATGTTGTGCCAAATTTCATGCCGTCCCATTCCATATTATCGAATGCGTTATCTTCGGAAACAGCGGTTTCTACGTTGACAGCCCAGTTATCCAAAATACCATAACCAAATTCTTCGCCAGCTGTATATACTGTGTCTTCTGTATGAGAACCCAATGTAGATACACTGTAGAAATGGTTTTGTCCTGGCATATACAATGGATTACCATCGATTACGTTTGCAGCGTGTGCGCCAGAAACAGCAAATACAGCCATCAAAGATGTTAAAGCTAATTTTTTCATTTTTTATCCTTTCTCTTCAGTTAAACTTAACGTCAGGGTCATTCCTGATAAGAATATTATCTCATACAAAAAGAAAATTTACAAGAAAATAAATCACTAGAAAAAATAAAAACAAAGTGATATAATGGCGCGCATCTGGAATTTTTTAATTATTGTCCACTTAATTTTTGCTTGATTTCCCGCCAGTTTGCGTGATGCTTTTTATGTTCTTCGTAAGTCTTAGAAAATTTATGACCGCCCTTGCCATCTGCAACAAAGAACAAATATTTTGTATTCGCGGGTTTTAACACGCTGCGAATCGCATCACGACCAACATTAGCAATTGGTGCCGGTGGCAATCCTTTGTTCATATAAGTATTATAAGGACTTTCAGTTCGTAAATGTCCAGACAACAACGCTTCGCCCTGCATATCACCAAGTCCTTCGGTCAGCGCATACACAACCGTTGGGTCAGCCTGAAGCCGCATTCCTTGTCTAAGTCTGTTAAAATAAACACTCGCCACCACGGGCATTTCTTTTGCACGAGGTGTTTCTTTTTGAACAATTGAAGCCAAAGTCACAACTTCGTTCCAATCTTTCAAAGGTTCAGGATATGGGAATCCGTTCAAAGATTGTTTTATTTCAATCATTTTTTTGCGCGCCAATTCTAACAAAGCGAGTCTGGTTGTTCCACGTGCGATTCGATAAGTATCAGGAAAAATATCACCGTCTTTTAAATTACACACAGGCAAATCATCACTGCAATCAACATCGCCAACCAACACAGGCGTTTTCATCAACATCATTTTTATTTGTTTTATTGTGTATCCTTCGGGAATCATAACCGTAGTAGTCGCAATCTTGCCATGCGTCAACATATCAGCAATTGTCCACGCCCCTGCCCCACGTGGAATATCATATTCGCCAGCCTGAATTTTGCCACCATTTAATCGAATCGAAAAATAAAACAGTTCTTTGGATTTAATAATGTTATTTTTATAAAGATAATTTGTCATACGCGTCACCGATGCACCACTTGGCACCACGACACTCACAGGCTTTTTAATCGGCGACCACAAATTAAAAATAAAAAACACAACAAAGACAACAACGCAGCCAATAGCAAGTATAAACTTCACCCAATCTTTAAGATTTTTCCATTGTTTCTTTGTCAAGATTTTCATAAGACAAAATTATAAACATTGTTTTAACAAAAACAACAAAATTTATAATCTGTGATGTTTTTTTATATTCAAAATAAAACAGACTAAGAATTTTGTGTATCATCGCGCCCAAAAAAATTTTTCAGTTTACCAATTGCTCTGTCTTTAAGGTTTTTGGCTTTCTGCGCACCAGCTATCAACCGTTGAGTAGACGTCTGCTTTTGTTCTCTTTGCTCTGCTCGCGCTCTGATTTCTGCAATTTCTTCTTGAGAATAGACTTTTTTCAAATAAAGATAAATACGAGGCTCTTCATTTAGATATTGGTAAATTGCACCGACACCTATTTCAACACCATATTTGGCCAGTTGTTCATTTAATTCTTTTAATTCTTCTGTGTTTATTTGCGGATTAGAAAAAACAAACTCTGGATAGTCTTTTACAGGACTCCAAGTATCGCGTATAGCCAAGAATTTTTGTAATTTTTGATTAAAATCTGGACTAATGCGAGAGCGCACATCTTCCATCCTATCATCTTGCGTTTCTTTTGTTTTTTCCTCTTGAACACCATTACTATTTTCATTTGCCAGTTTTCTTAAGTAATTAACAGCATAATTAATATTTTCAACTACATTTGGTCCATACCAGTCCTGAGGCTCACGCTGTAATAACCCAATATTTATAAGAGATTTAGGAATATATTCTAAATTGTCTACTTCTGCTACAATGCCTTTGCCACCAATACTGTTACGCCCAACCGTTTCTATAACCAATTCTGTATCGCGCGGATCCCCAAGCTTTTCATCCAAAGCCTCTGCAATTTGTTTTAATTGGGCCGAACCATAATGATTCAAAATCTCTCGCTCTGAACCTTTGTTAAACCAACCGTGTTTCCCGGGTCCGATTCCCCAAAAAACTTCCCATTTACCAGTTGGAACATTTGTCTTTCCCGCCATACCAGATGACACATAAAAAGGCAAAGTCCATCTCGCATCGCCAATACCGACAGTAACCATTCCACGGCTACCATGAGAACCAACTTCACATAAAAATACAGGTGTGTTCCCTATTCTCGTGATTTCTTTACCCTTATAAGTTTGTATGTTTTTCAAGAATTTAGAATTATCCATCCTTCTTTTTAAATATTTCCCATCAAATTCAAATTTCTTTTCAGCAATTTCTCGTTTAATAGCAACGAGGATATATTCTTCTCCTACACTAACACCTTTGGTTGGAACCAATTTAGCGAAATAACCATCATTATAAAGTCGATCCTCTATAATATATAAACTTGACTTATCAATTCCTTGTTTTGACACAAAAAAGCCTTCATTGCCGTATCTTTTAAATTCAGGATATTTATATTGAAAGAATCTATCTTCTTCGGCTTGACGTTTTGCCTCTGCTGCCTGTTCGGCTTGACGTTTTGCCTCTGCTGCTCGCTCAGCTTCATTATTTGTGTTCTGCGGTTCTTTTTTGTTAAGTTCTGGTGCTTTATTTTTTTCTGGCGCAGCCTTGTCCAATTTTGCAAATTTATACAAATCATATCCATTGTATGTAATTGGAACCATTACAATATTACTAGATGCTAATTCATCGTTCAATTTTTGCCATTCTTGTTCAGTCAGCAAAGATTGTTTAAACCCTCTATTTTTCTCGGTCTGTAAAAAATCTTCCAAATATTTATCAAAATTCTTATCTATTTTTGCATGCAAATCAACTTCTTGCTTAACAGGTTCTTGGGTATTTAAGCGCACAAATTTATAATATTCCCGACCGTTATATTCAACAGAAACCAAACCAACCCCTTTTTGTGCCAAGCTTTCACCCAACTTTTGCCATTCTTGGGGCGTCAAAGAACTGGGTTTCAAACCTTTGTTTTTATCCCTGGTTAAAAAATCTTCTACATATAAATCAAAATCTTTGTCTATCTTTTGCCCTAGCTCTTTATCCATAAAGCCACCTCCTACAAAATAACATACGGAAGTATTATACCACAATTTACAATAAAATAAAACCGCAAAAGCGGTTTTATTTAACGGATAAAAAACAAACTTATAAATATCGCTTTGCCCATTTTTTTAATTTTTTGGCATCTTCACCAGCATCAAAAACTTCACCTTCTTCAACCTTTGCCTTTGGAGCGAGTGTTTGAATATTTTTATGACTGTCGCCCATACCGCTGCCCCCCGAAGTAGCAAAAGGAACTATTATTTTTCCATCCATTTTATGTGATTCAACAAAAGTATCTATGATAGAAGGTTCACGATACCACCAAATAGGAAACCCCAGAAAGACAACATCGTATTGTTCCATATCACGCACACGTGTCCTGATTTTCGGGCGACAAGTTCTGTCTTTCATTTCGATTGTCGAACGGCTTTGGTTATCTGCCCAATCTAAATCAGCATTTGTATAAATTTTTTCAGGGACAATTTCAAATAAATCTGCGTTTATTGACTCAGCCAAAACTTCTGCAACATGTTTAGTCGCCGCAGTCGCAGAAAAATAAGCAACCAATACTTTTTTCATTTTTTCTCCTTTTTGAATCTGTAAATATTATATAGGTAAACAAATTCAAAAATCAAAAAGAAAGAATTCCAAAAATAAACCTGATACCACATCAAAATAAAATGTGGCCTGCCACCCGAAGCTTTAACGAAGGGTGGTCGGAGTGGCGGGATTCGAACCCGCGACCTTTTGCCCCCCAGACAAACACGCTACCAGACTGCGCTACACCCCGAAAAAATTTATTTAAACCGTGACCTACCACCCGAAATTTTAGCGAAGGGTGGTCGGAGTAGCGGGGTTCGAACCCACGACCTCTACGTCCCGAACGTAGCGCTCTACCAGGCTGAGCTATACTCCGAAAACAAAAAACATATTACCAACATAAAAACAAAACACAAATATTATTTTTGATTTTGTTCACGTAATGCCGTGGCTACCATTTCTTTCGCGATTTTTTGTATACGTGACGTGGAGATTTTTGTAAAAAAATTTCTACCCCACACAGGTGGACGACACATTAAAAAACCATAACCATCGCCAGTATTTTTTGCAGACCAATAAACCGCCCCATCAAAATCTTCGTCTTTTTGGGATATATAAGTACATACAGGTTTCAATTTATCACAATACAATTTCATATTACGAAACACGCAATACGAACATTTACCAAATATACTGCCCGTTGGAATTGGTTCAACTTTGTCGCAGAAAATATTTGTTCTCAAACGGTGAATTCTATCGTTTGCCATTTATTCAACCCGTTTCAAAATCAAAGTTGCATTTGTTCCACCAAAACCGAAAGAATTGCTTAACGCGACATTGACTTCGCGTTTTTGTGCCTTGTTTGGAACAAGATTAAAATCACCAACTTCATCAATTGGGTTTTCCAAATTAATTGTTGGTGGCACAATATTATCACGAATCGCCAATGTACAAAATACTGCTTCTATGGCACCTGCCGCACCCAACAAATGTCCTGTCATAGATTTAGTCGAAGACATACATGTTTTACCATTACCAAACAATTCTTTGACAGCAATTAATTCACCAACATCACCCAACCCAGTAGATGTTCCATGTGCATTAATATAATCTACATCTTCTGGCTTTAAGCCTGCTTTGTCTAACGCAATTTGCATAGCACGTTTTCCACCTGCACCTTCTGGGGCCGGCGCAGTAATATGATAAGCATCCGCAGTCATACCAAAACCAGCGATTTCGCCATAAATTTTTGCACCACGAGCCTTAGCATGTTCGTATTCTTCCAAAATTAAAATGCCTGCGCCTTCACCGATAACAAAACCATCTCTGTCTTTGTCCCACGGACGAGACGCTTTCTCTGGTTCATCATTTCTGCTGCTTAATGCGCGCATAGCAGCAAAGCCAACCATACCCAATCTGCACACAGCAGATTCACTGCCCCCGCACACCATGATATCAGCATCACCGCGTTTAATTATTTCTGCGCCTTCGCCAATAGAATGAGAACCCGTTGCGCACGCAGTTGCCATCGCTATATTTGGTCCACCAAAACCATATCTAATAGAAATATGTCCCGCAGTCATATTCACAACAGATTTAGGAACAAAAAAAGGACTAACGAATCGAGCACCCTCTTTCATAATAATGATATCATTTTGTGATATAGTATCCAAACCGCCTACGCCACTGCCGACCGAAACACCAACACGATTTTTATCACCAGCGTAATCAGTTAAACCTGCGTCTTTGATTGCTTCATCTGCTGCAACGAGGGCATACAATATTGTCTTTTCCATCTTTCTTTGTTCGCGCGGATCAATAACACTGTCCGGATTAAAATCACCAGGATTTGTTCCACGCACAGGAATACCTGCAATTTTTGATGCGATATCAGAAGTATCAAAATCAGTCACTTTTTTAATACCACTTTTGCCAGCCAATAAATTTTTCCATGCATAATCTATTCCAGTCCCCACAGGGCAAACTATACCCAAACCTGTGATAACAACTCTTCTCATAAATAATCCTTTTGATAATATTTCGACAGAATCATACAATAAAATCTTTCACAAATCAACGAGATAAAAAACAGCGCCACTTAAAGCGGCGCTGAATAAAAAACCACTAGATACTATTTTTTTGCACCCTTAGAATGAGCTTCGATATATTTCACGGCGTCCCCAACAGTAGTTAAATTTGTTGCTTCGTCATCAGGAATAGTAACATTGAATTCTTTTTCTACTTCCATAACAACTTCTACAACATCCAAAGAATCCGCCCCCAAATCATTAACGAAAGACGCTGTTTCTGTAACCTTAGATTCATCAACGCCTAATTTATCACATACAATTTTTTTTACTTTTTCAAAAGTTGACATTTTATATCCTTTGTTTTTGTTAATCTTTTGGCCCACTTTGTTTTCGCACAGGAACCTTTCTATACAAAATATCATTTTATCGCAAGACTGTCAAGAATTTATAACAAATGATAACAAACACTTGACTTTGCAAAAAAATTAATTAAGCAAATAAATCTGCTAATAAATCATTCATATTTTCGCGTAAAATATCTTTATCAGGATTCCAAACCAGCGCATGCATCAAGAATTTATGCACATCATCCATCGTCACATCAGGAATACCTGCGTTCTTTACAATACGTTTCCAGGCAACACGCGGGTCAGTCAAATGAAACCGCCCACGTCCCCAAAAAACCCATTCTCCATCTTGGGGCAAATCTTGCAATAATAAAACCGCTTTGCCAGATATAGGCATATCTCCCCACAAATCATGATTAAAATCTAAATCTTCCCAACGCATTTTAAATATTTTAGTTTTTGGAGCAAACCCATAAATCAGCATTAAAAACGCGGAACGCAAATTAATATCTTTTTCTTTGTTTATAGCATTCATTAATTTGTTTAAACCGAACTTATTCAATTTTCTTACACGTCTTTCAACTTTGATACGTTCCAAAGAATTCACAGGGTTATCTTTTCTGTATCCTGTATCCACAGCATAATTAAATATACTCTGTAACAATTCTTGCATACGCGCAGCCATCGCACGTCCAGAAATTCCATCCAAAGATTTTTTCAAATCTGCTGAATTTAAATCTTGAATATTTTTTTCAAACAAATCTTTGAAATGTAAATTTATAGCGCGCTTTAATTTATTCAAAGAATCTTCACCACGGCGCACTTTGTGCTCAAGATATAAATTCACAAAATCTTTGAAAGACATTTTTTTACGGCGTACAGGTATTTTTTTAGAAACTTCATTTAATATCTCGCCAACTTTTTCACGCGCATATTCAATATCTGTTTCTGGATATTTACCAATAATAATGCGTTTGTCGCGACCATTAACGCGTTTTCTAACAAAGAAACTTTTAACACCGCGACTGGTTATATACATGCGCAATCTTGGTTCAGACAAATCTTGCACAACATCAAATCCAGTCTGCGGAGACGGCAAACTATCAAGAATATACGAATTAAAGAAAAATTGATGTGCCATTACTTTTCCCTTTTTATATACTTGTATGTTATTTTTATTCCTGTTAGTATTTCTAACACTCTATCTAGAGAAGGCTCTATACGTTCAGCCGATTCGCGATGTCTTTTCATGTCTGGATAAATTTTTTCCCAGTGATTTTGCCATCTTCTATAATGCCATTCTTGTATAACTTCTTTTTCATTTTTGCCGTTAATCAGACTTTTAATTTCTTCTCTTGTTAACCCAGGGTATTTTTGTGTTAATTCGAACAATCGTTTAACTTGTTCTTCGGTCATGCATTCAATTTCTTCCCTTGTTAATTTTAACTCAGGATATTTTTGCATCAATTCGAACCATTTTGCTAACGCCATGTTTTTATCCTTTCAGTTATTTTTTTCGAAAACGAAAGTTATCTAATAAATTCTTTTTAGCCAAGGCATAAGTTCTTTGTGCTTCGGCATATTGTGCCTTTAATGATTGATATTCCACTAATTCTTTAAAATGCGAACAACCATCACATAACTTTTCATATATCATTCCATCTGGACGATTATTTATACACCTGTTTATCTCAACATCTTTGTATAAATATTGCCCCAACCAAAAATTATCATCTGGTAATTTATAAACAATTCTATAAAGACACGCTGGTCCTTGAACATTTTTTATACCTTGTTTAAATGACTTGATATAATCTGGATCAGACTTATCCTTTGACAAAGACGCAGCAAATTGGCGCAAATCATCCAAAAAATCTGGAAACTGTTTAAAATCGAATTCTACCGCCACAGAATTCGCATACTTAATCAAATCACGATTTGCTTTTCTATACGCGACACGTGCGTTTTTCCAATTTTTGCAATCTTGAATCAATTTTATCATTTTTTATTCCCCGACTTTTAATGCATTGATAAATGCAGTTTGTGGAATTTCTACATTACCGAATGTGCGCAGACGCTTTTTACCTTCTTTCTGTTTTTCAAGCAGTTTTCTTTTACGCGTAATATCGCCACCATAACATTTCGCAGTCACATCTTTGCGATACGCAGCAATAGTTTCACGCGCGATAATTTTTCCACCGATAGCCGCCTGCAAAGGAATCTTGAATTGATGTCTTGGGATTAAATCTTTTAATTTTTCAACAATCTGTCGACCGCGTTTTTCAGCAACACTTCTGTGACAAAGGAAAGACAAAGGCTCTACATTTTCATCGTTAACTAAAATAGAAACCTTTACCAAATCACTTACCCTGTAATCATATAAAACATAATCAAACGAAGCATATCCCGAAGAAAGTGATTTAACCCTGTCATAAAAATCAAAAACTATCTCAGACAAAGGTAATTGATACACCAACACAGCACGATTACCAACATAAGAAATATTTTCTTGCACCCCTCTGCGTGCAGCACACAATTCCATAATCGCACCAAGATATTTATCAGGCATCATTATGGTCGCACGCACCCAGGGTTCTTCGATAGATTCGATTCGGGTTATATCTGGCATATCCGCAGGATTTTCTAAATCCATAACTGAACCATCGCGCAAATGAATTTTATAAAGCACGCTCGGGACCGTGTTTATCAAAGACAAATTAAATTCACGATTTAATCTTTCGCTGATAATTTCCATGTGTAATAATCCCAAAAATCCGCAACGCAAACCAAAGCCCAACGCAGAAGATTTTTCAGTTGTAAACACAAACGAAGCATCATTTAACGCCAGTTTTTCTGCGCCTTCGCGCAGGTCTGGATAATCATTAGCTTCCACAGGAAAAAACGAAGAAAACACCACAGGCACAGACGGTTTAAACCCAGGCAACATTTCGACTTCACTTTTTGCATCGCAAATAGTATCGCCCACTTTGCAATCATGAATCGTTTTCATACCTGTAATAATAAAGCCAATTTCACCAGTTTCCAAACAATCAACATTTTCCATTTTTGGTGTAAAATAACCGACCTTTTCTACTGTGTATTCTGCGCCAGTCGCAATAAATTTTATTTTTTGACCACGCGATAATTTTCCGTCTACCACGCGCACCAACACAACAACCCCAAGATACGAATCGTACCAAGAATCAACCAGCAACGCACGCGTAGGCGCATTTTCATCACCACTCGGGGCCGGCAATTTATTAACAATTTCTTCTAATAATTCAGGAACGCCAGCACCAGTTTTCCCAGACACACACAAAGCATCACTTGCATCCATACCAATCACATCAGCAATCTGTTCACGTGTGGCTGCAACATCACTTGACGGCAAATCAATCTTGTTTAACACCGGCAACATTTCCAAATCGTTATCCAGCGCAAGATAAGCATTAGCAAGGGTTTGCGCCTGAACACCTTGGGTTGCATCAACCAAAATAATTGCGCCTTCACATGCGGCTAGACTGCGTGAAACTTCATAAGAAAAATCAACATGCCCCGGCGTATCCATCAAATTCAATTGATAAGTTTCACCATTTTTAGCCTTATATTTCAAACGCACAGTTTGTGCCTTAATCGTGATTCCGCGCTCTCTTTCAATATCCATAGAATCTAAAACTTGCGCTTTCATTTCACGTGATTCAAGCCCGCCTGTGTATTCAATCAACCGGTCAGACAAAGTAGATTTACCATGGTCGATATGTGCGACAATTGAAAAATTTCTTATATGAGATTGTTTCATTCCTTTCCTCGCCCGCTATTACTTATCAATATTACTTAACAGTTCTTCGATTCGGTTTGCGCGTTCCAAAGTGTCATCATATTCGAATCGTATCTCTGGCACATATTTTTGATCTATTTTCTTAGCCAATTCAAAACGCACCATTTTAGTTATTTCATCGAGTCTTTTTTGGGTTGCCTCTCTGTCACCACGCGAATAAAAGAATAATTTTACGAATTGCATTCCACCATGAGATTCAGCCCCAACTAGCGACACCCCATTAATTAACGAATCGTCCGCAAAATTATGTTGTAAAATCTGCGCAACCAAAGTCTGCACTTTGCTAGCAATTTTTTCGCCTCTGTTGGAATTTACTTGCTTTTTTAACATAATCTGCGCCTTTTTTTATAAAACTCTCTCTGCGGCAATAATACACTGGTATATAAAAAACACAAGTAAATTTTTAAACAGTTGAACAAAATATAAAAATACTTTAATATTGTGGAACATTATGAAACTGATAAATAAAATCTTAGATAAATCTGCAGAACCTTGGTATTCTTGGGTTGTGTTTTTAATGACTGTGTGTGAATCAATATTTTTATTTATTCCACCCGAAGTTTTCATGACCCCTGCAATCGTAGCCGACAAGAAACGCGCAATTCCTGTGACAGCGGCGGCGGCCATTGGTTCATTAATTGGTGGCGCTATTGCATATATGATTGGACTTTGGTTATTTGATACAGTTGGAATTTGGCTGATTGAAAATTTTGCATCAATGGAAAAATTTGAATTTACAAAAGAAATGTTCACTAAATATGGAATTATGATTATCATCGCAACAGCCGTAACCCCCATACCATATAAATTACTCGCAATTTGCGCAGGATTTTTACAATACCCTATCTTAATCTTCCTGGGGGTATCTGCGATATTTAGAACTGGACGTTTTGCAATTGTTGGATTTTTGCTTTGGCGTTTCCAAGAACGAGCAAACACGATTGTAAAAAAATATTCATGGCAATTAACAATCGCAGCGATTGTATTTGCACTGTGCGGATTGTTAATAATTACATTAATATAATATCTAGAAATTATATCTTATTCCCGCAGACAAAGAAATATCAGTAATTAAACCTTCTTCGGTTTTTACATTCGCTATCTCTACTTCGCCACCATGAAACAAAGCCATACGATAACGCACATCAAAATCTACCTTGTCATCAACACGCGCAGACCACCCCACCATCAAAGCCCCCATAGGCGAAACATCTGTGCTGGTTTGTTTTTGATAATAACTGTGGTCGATTGAAGTTTTAACTATGGCGACACCAGTTCCAACGCCAGCATAAAAGCCCTTGTAAAATTCATAATATCCATTAACGCTTAAGTTATACACCACCATATCAAAGAAAGTTTTTTCTGTGGGATACAATGTATAATTTTCTGTTTCAGATTCATGATAAGTTCCAATATAACCCAATTCAACATCAGCACGCCATTTATCGATTGGTCTAAACCCGCCAAACACAGATAACCCAATCAAAGGTTTAAAACTGAAATCATCCGTCCCGAGTTTGATACCATCTTTATCCTTATAAGTGTTTGTCCAATTAAGGAACGACAGTTCCCCACGAATTCCGGCATATTTATTTCCAACGGCATTATTGGTATTATGTCGAACATTAATTTCACCATACATATCTTTTGAACCAGCCTTACCACCCGCAGCAGCCAACGCATTTGATTCAACACACAAAACAGCAACCAAAAAAACAAGTATTTTTTTGAACATTTCTCAACCCCTACATACTACCTGAACCATTATACCACCCCAAACGACTTTTTTCCAATTTTTATTATTCTCCCCTTTATCGCGGCACCGCTTGCGGTGACGGATGGGGGGAGTACTGGCGCAGCCAGGGAGGGAGGTCACAAAAAACCGTCCCCACATACAGGGACGGTCTCTTTCTTGGGGAATACAAGTAGATTTCACAAGCGAAGCAAAGTGAAATCGCTCGGATTTTATCCTGCGCGGCATTCGTTAAAACTCAAACATCGCCAAGGCTCGTTTTCGTTTACTCATAGTCGTTACGGTATCCGCCAGAGTGGTAACGGCACTTGTGCCGTTGGAAAACGAAGTTTTCGTGGGCATTCTGCCCACACAGACACGCATGGCGAATACGAGAATAAACGATTAGTAAAATTTTAAAAAATTGAATTTTATTAAATTTTTTTAATTTTATTTATCGTTTATCGAGGCAGAAACTGTTTTATTGTGATATGCCATAAAGTGCCGGTAAATACGTGTTTCGATAGCCGCCAGTAGAACTAGTATCCATAGTTTCCCAAGCACAAAAATAAGGGCAATATTTAAAACAAGCTTCTGTTTCACATTCATACGCCGCATCCATGTCGTGGTCATTATCCCAATAATGATTACAAGCGAGACCCAAAATCATACCTAACTTCCCCTCATAAAAAGCAATCCAATCTGTTGATGACACATTTTGCCGTGTTCCGTTTTGTGGCGTGTATCCCGTCACTTGACACCAACATGTCTTACCTGGATTGGCTGTTACCTGTGCATTAGATGCACGCCAGTTGTTACTTTGTCCAGATGGCCAGTATGGTTCGTCTTCTACATCACCTCTTCCACCTTGTAAAGAAGA
>JAGCOU010000028.1 GCA_017642565.1 Alphaproteobacteria bacterium
AAAAGAAAATCCAAACAAAGAATTAAAACCACTCGTATCTTTTAAACCAACAGCATTTTCATCTTGGTAAAGACAAGAATTTATATCTTTGCCAAATATTATTGCACCTGCACTGCCGCCGTAAACCAATCCACCATTATCGACATATTGTTTAATGCGTTCAAATGCGCCACTGTCTTTCAAACGCGTCAACAATCTGTATGTATTGCCACCACCAATAAATATCATAGCATAATCTGATAAATTATGTTCCAAAATTTCCAATGCAGATTTTACCATAACGATGTTGCCGTGTTTAATATTGCTGAATTCACCGTTTATCCATGCAAGGCAACTTTCATATCTGTGTGGTTCCATCGCCAAAGGAATATATAAAATCGGTTTATTATTATCGATTAAACTTTCAAACAATTTATTTGTTATAACAGTTTGTTCTGCACTGCCACCGCCACCAAGTATAACACCCATTTATCGCCCCTTTAATTTCTGCATGCTAATACAATATTTTTAACCAAAGCATCTTCTGTTGCGCCGCGGGAATTTAATATTATCGTATTTTTTCCACCCATTAAAAAGCACGCAGGTTCCCAATTGCCAAGCACTGACAAAGATTTAAATATTGCGTTGCCTGTGTTGATATTATCTACAACAACTATGTTTGCTATTTCGCCAGTAAGATGTTTTTCAGCACGAATATTTTTATCCAGCGCAACATCTAATTGTTCAATACGCAAAGTGTCTTTTGGAAATTCATTTTTATGTTCGTTGTACCACGAATGAAAAAGTGGTGCTATTTTGGTATTCGTATCGCCGCCCGCTGAAATTAGGGATATAAACGGTGCATGTTCTTTATCAAAAACTTTTGCATATAATTTTACTGCATTGTTTACAATGTGCGTTAACTGTGTTTCATCAGGATATGGTATACAAGCTGCATCAGTTAAAATAAACGGCTGTCGCAAACCTGATTTATCAAAAAAAATTCCACAATGAGTCAAATAAAATTTTTCACCATTAAATAATTTTTTATTAATAGCGATTATGTGGCGCAAAAAATCATCACTGTGAATATCGCATTTCATCAAAATTAATTCCGCGTCTGTCTTTGGCAATTCATCACCGTCTGGCGCAGGTTCCCAGTCGATAATTTCCGGACATTCGCGCATAGCGCTTTCTATTGCGTTTTTATATTTATCACTCACAGTGCCAAAGCATAAAATTTTTTTCATATTAATATCCTGTTTCTTGTTGTGGAAATACTAGCAAAATATAAATGTTTTTATCAAATACTTTTTTATGATATAATTGTCTTAGTTTATGTAGGAGATTTTTATGAAAATAGCAATTATTGGTGTTGGCTCTGTTGGAAGCGCTGTGGCGACAGCAGTTAAAAATACAGGACTGGCACACGAAATAGTTTTGTTTGACCGTGACGGCGTGCGTGCACGCGCTGCGGCTGAAGATTTAGGACACGCATCTGCTTTTTCTTATGATGTAAAAATCACAGCAGTAAGCACTTATCGCGCTATCCGTGGCAGCGAGATAGTCATTGTCGCAGCAGGCGCAAATCAAAAGTCTGGCGAAACCCGTATGGATTTGTTGCACAAAAATACTGCTGTCATAGAAGATATTATTCCGCGCGTTATGGAAAATGTTGATGCGAAAAATGTAAAAATTATTATCGTCACTAATCCTTTGGATGTGATGGTTATGTTGGCACAAAAGTTATCGAGACTGCCGACAAATCGCGTTATAGGAACTGGGACAATGCTTGATTCTGCACGATTCAAAATTATTTTGTCGCGTCAATTAGATGTGTCTGCGCGTTCTATTAATTCTTATATTCTGGGCGAACATGGTGATTCGTCCGTTGTAAATTGGTCTGCGGTCACAATCGGGGGAATCGCGTTAGATGATTTTTGCAAACAAGCAAAAATATCTTTGCCTCAAACTACACGAAACACAATTGAACATCGTGTGAGAAATGCTGCATACGAAATTATCCAAGGACGCGGCGCAACTTGGGATGGTATTGGGGCTGCTGTTGCAGATTTATTGCACGCCATAGTTAATGATGAAAAACGCATATTAACAGTATCCACTGTTGACGGCGTTGGAAAATCTGCTGTGGCTATGTCTATGCCACGCGTTGTAGGCAACAAAGGCGTGACTATGAATTTGCGCACAAAAATGAACACTCAAGAAACAAACGCATTGCGCAAAAGTGCCAGAATTATAAGAAAAAACTTCGATTTGATTTAAAAGAAATCAATCTTATAGTCTTTAAAAAAACTCGTGTTATATTTCAAATCAAATACAACGCGAGTTTTTTCATGAACAAAAAAGAAATAACTTTTCAAATCGGTGATAACGGCTGTCGTATGTATGCTATATGCAAAGGAAAAACTGTGGGCAGTATATTTTTCGTCCGCTCTGGCCCTGATAAAATTATTATTTCCGAAGCCGAGATAGAACCAAATCAACAAGAAAAAGAAATCGAATTATATCTCGTCCAAGAAATAATAAATATGGCGCGCGAACAACACCGCAAAGTTATGTCTATATGCCCATATATCACTGACATTTTTATACACCATCCAGAATTTGACGATGTTCGATTATTAAACAAAAGCAGATAAAAAAAGTACCGCCACAGATTTTTTGTCTGTGGCGGGGCTCCCTTCCTTCCGTAAAAACGGAAACTGTTTTACGCAGCCATACGATTTGTTGATTTTCCTTCCGTAGTTTCTGCGTCCATAATTTTTTTGGCTTCGGCAAAAACCATTTCTTTGACACGTAATGCCAAATCAGCGGTTTCCAAACTTTCTGCCGGAACATCAAAATTATCTGTCCTTATTTGAAGCGACACATACGCACCGATTAAAGCAGGACGTGACAAATCTTCAATAGAACGAGGTGCATTATTTTTTCCAATATGCAATTCATCGCTCAGCGATATAATTTGACGGTCCGCATTAACCCAGACGGTAGTTGTCAACACTTTATTAAGGGCAATCATAATTTCTTTTATATTTTTCGGCATGTGGTATTCCCCCCTTTATACATGTTTTTTGTAAGAAAAAAATTATTTTTTTGTATTTACTGATGTATTTACAAAAAAGTTTTTTAATTTCCTTCCGTTTTTTTATTTTTTCCAGATTTCTGGTTTTTTCCAGATTTCTGGGGCTTTTAATCGACCTTCCCGTTGTCTATACAAGCATCTTAGAACAAATACGATTCGCAGGTCAAGCATAAAATTTAATTATTTTCATTTTATTTTAAAAAACGCTTATTTTACTTGTAAAACCATAAAATACCATAAAAAGATTATTATTTGTCATTGACAACCATAAAAATAAATGCTAGTTTCTGTTTTGAAGAACCTAAAGCCAGCATAAAAAAGGTCACAAAAAAATGGGTCTGTTTCTTTCTTCTTATGAAAATCGTTTGGATACGAAGGGTCGAATTTCTGTACCGGCTGCTTTTCGTTCTTCATTAATCAACGAAAATTTTGCTGGCGTTGTTTTATATCGCTCGTTTACCCATAATTGTATCGAAGGTTTATCAATGTCGCGGATGGAAAAAATTGCTGGGGCAACCGATAAAATGGGTGTATTTGATAACGATTTAGACGATTTAAGTGCCCTGCTTTTTGCTGACGCTCGTCCACTTTTGTTTGATGTGACGGGTCGCATTGTTATTCCCGAAGAATTATTAAAACACGCAAACATCAAAGAGAGTGCGCTTTTCGTTGGACGCGGCAACAGTTTTCAAATCTGGAATCCAGAAGATTTTGCGAAAGCACAACAGGCTTCGATGACAAATCTTCGAAAGACACGTCCAAATTTAAAAATCGCAGAATAAATTATTGTTTTTTATGCTTGTAAAAACATCCCCTTTGTGATAAAATTGTTTAATAAGGAAGGATGTCTACCCATGAAAAGATTTATAACAGTTTTAAGTAGTTTATTAATTTTGCCTGCTTTTGCGGAGGTTGCACCGGTATATTACGATGAACCAATCGAATATTCAGACGATATGATTGAAGACGAAGATGTCATCGAGGAAGAGGTAAAATCTAACACCGCTGGCAAACAAAATGTTGTTCAAAGAACAGTTGCTAATCGTTCTGGGGCGGTTTCTCGCGCCAAGACATCTGCGAATTCGGGAACGAGCGGGCGCACTAATACATCTTCGCGCGCCGTTGCATCGTCAAGGGGTGGTGCAACTACGGCCCGCACAACAACCGCTGTTGCAACAAGAAAGGCAAAATCTGCCAATGTAGTCAGCAGAAGCCGTGGCACTGGCGCATCTCGCGCAACTGTGGTTTCTCGTAATACACAATCAACAAAACCTGTGACGGCACGTGTTGGAACTACGCAATCTGGGCAACAGAACTCTGTTATGCCGGGTTATAAAAACACTAGTTCATCTGCGGCAAAAGTTTTGAACACAGATACCAAGGCTTTGTATAATCCAACTGGATACAGTTCAACCGACTATTCGCGCGTGGGGGTTGGTAATCGTCGTGCAACTGCCCGTTTATCAACAGCGACAACGACCAATTTGCCAACAGCAACTACTATTACCCAAGAAGATGTCACAAGCACTGCTGATAACCTGAATGCTTTGACAGAATTGACCGATTATTGCAAGGCTCAATATGCTGCGTGCATGGATAATTATTGTAATGTTCTGGACGATAACGAAGGTAGATGTTCTTGTTCCAAAAATTTGAAAAATTACGCCAAAATCGAGGCTACTTTGCAACAAGCAACCGAAGAATTTCAACAGGTTGTTCAAAAAATTAAATACATAGGTTTAACGGCTCAACAAGTGGAATCTTTGTTTGCAGAAACAGAAGCTGAATTAACAATGAAATCTAATTCTGATTCTTCTCGTTTAAAAAGCAGTTTGGACGCTATTAAGAAAAAGATTGTTGATGTGTCTTCACCGAATGCAACTTCGACCAGTGTGACAAATGGTTTATCTTTGGATGTGTCCGGTTTGTTGAATGCTGATTTCACTGCTGGTTTTGATTTGAATTCGTTCTTGGGCACTGCGAATACGAATACTTCGAGTGTGTCTAATCAACGTGGCGAACAGTTATACAAGACTGCGACAAATCGTTGCAAAACAAATGTGTTAAATTCCTGTATAGCACAGGGAATTGACGCAAATGTTATCACTAATTCTTATGATTTGGAAATCGACAAAGAATGTGTTGCATACGAACGCAGCCTTAACGAAGCAAACCAAGAAATGAGAAACAATGTGTTTAATGCTTCGAACATTTTACAACAGGCGCGTTTATTGTTGGCACAAAACAGAAATTCTTATGATTTGCGCGGATGCGTGGCGGCAATTGATGCCTGTATGCAAGATGAATATGTCTGTGGTTCCGATTACGAACAATGTTTGGACCCAACTGGAAAATATCTGGCTAATGGCGAAATCGTAAAGGGTGGAACACCTGGTGTTTCTGGCGGTCAAACAGTGGCATGCGGTGGCGATCCTAACAGTAATCTCTCTTGTCCTTCAGAAGAAAGTAATGAGAATGCCGCTTTTGACGCTTGGACCGATTTCTATAGTGGTGGTATGTATAATTTGTATTCAACATGGAATTATAAGACAACAACACAATCACAAAAAGACGCAAACGCATGGTCTCCGGGTCCTAATGAAAGTTTGGGCGCATATATTGATTACCATCTGGAAAATTGGGGAAGAGATTATAAAAATTCAAGTTCAACAACAAAAACAACTGATATGGTGACCTATTTGTTGCAAAAAATCGGCTATATTGACAGCGATGACAAGGTTCATGGGTTATGTGCATCTGCTATGAAACAATGCCAAGATTATACTTTTAAAACAAATGGAACAAAAAAATCTTACATTCCTGATAACGAAGTTGTTCGTCAGTATTTGAATTCTACATTGGCAAAAATCAAGGTCCAACAAGATGCGATTTTGGCAGATTATGCCGAAGGTTGTCGTGCAGATGTTGAATCTTGTTTGTCGACAAATGGTTTTGATGAATCAAATCCTTCGACAACTGCGTCAAAAACAGCGATTAACTCTTGCTCTGCAGAAATTACAACTTGTATGTCTGTTGGCGGAT
>JAGCOU010000029.1 GCA_017642565.1 Alphaproteobacteria bacterium
ATACATTTGCTGAAAATAAGCTTTGGCTTCATCAAATACTTCTTGACCTTGGACAATCATAACATCGTCTTTGTCAGAGATAAAATCACGAACAACACGACGTAATAATGAATCTTCGGTATGTATCGTCACTGGTGCAACAGATTCCAAAGTTGTTTTACGAATATCGTTCCACAAAGCAGTCAAATATTCATAATCTTTGGTTATATCGTCCGCATTTGCACCCATCGCCGCAGTACGCAAAACCACAGTCATACCCTTTGGTATTTTTAAACTGTGCAATATTTCACGCAGACGAGCGCGTTCCGCCTTGTCAGATATTTTCTTGGAAATACCATAACTGTTGCGCTTTCTGGAATTCGGCATCAAAACAGCAAAACGACCTGCCAAAGACAAATATGTTGTCATTGACGCGCCCTTTTGTCCACGTTCTTCTTTGACACCCTGGATAAGCAAGATTTGCTTTGGCTTAATCACATCTTGAATTTTAAATTCATGTGCGCGTTTAAGAAATTCTTTGTTATCTTCGCCTGCGCTGTGATCGTCATAGTCTGCGACTTCGTCTGCTTCGTCATCTGGGTCATCATCATCGTCAACGATGTTAGCATGAGCCAATTCTATTAATTTTTTCTTTTGTTCAGGCGAAACCTGGTAATAATCTGGGTGAATCTCAGAAAATGGTAAAAAACCATTTTTTCCAGTTCCATAATCTACAAATGCAGCCTGTAATGACGGTTCTACACGAATAACCTTAGCCAGATAGATATTTCCCTTAATCTGAGGCTTAGTCGTTGTTTCAACATCAAAATCAGACACACGATTCGTAGCAGTATCTACCACCACCACCCGTGTTTCTTCGGGATGAACACCATCCACATATATCTTTTTTGACATTTAATAATCCTTTTGTGTTGTGGGTGTATAAAATGGCAAAAGTCCGCTCCCATGGGGCTTCTTCGCCCATGCCAAGGAAATACGCTGCGATACCCAAAAGCGCAATTCGAACATTTGTAAAAAGTGACAATACTAACACTTTTGTACCCCATTTAATACAACGTCGTAAAGGATAGCAAAGGCAACTTTCAAAGGCAAGGTGTTTTTATTTTAACTTTCGTGTTTTTTGTGAGGCAATTGAATATGCGGCATTTTCTGTTTAGCCTCTTCTATCCAACGTTTCATACGAGCACGCAACCAACGTTCATAGACAAAGAACAGTCCGCCTACCCCAATCAATGGCAAAACATAATAAATTATTCTGTAAGCCAATAATGCGCCGAATACGCTCGCTTTGTCAGCAGTTTCTGGCAAAGCCACCATAAACACAGATTCAAATACACCTATGCCACCAGGGACTTGACTAAATACCCCGGCCACCATCGCTATCACGTATAATCCTATGAAGACACCAAACGGCATATCTATGTATGGGATTATACAGAAATAAAGCACCAGCCCCGCACAAAGCGCGTCCATAATTCCCAGAAAGGTCTGTATCATAGACACCCCAAAAGAAGGTATATGGAACTTTATTTCGCCGATACGAATACTTTTGTTTTTGAACATGATTGATATTGCATAATACGCCAACAATACTGACGCACATAAAATAAACAACCCGTTCACGCCAAATGTTGCGCCCGCAGATTGCGAAAACATATCACTTGGCACTAAAAAATAACCGATAACCGCTATTGCGGCATAGCCGAGAAAAAATGTAAAACCAGAAAACGTCAGCATTTTTATGATGTCTGCCCCAGGAACACGCCAACGAGTATACAAACGATATCTTATTGCACCACCGCTAACCACCGCATGCCCAGCATTATTGCTTATGGCGAACCCCAGCATTCCTGCCAGCATCCATTTCCACCAAGAAACTTTACGCCCAACATAATCAAGCGCCAAATAATCATAAAGCGACAACGCTAAATACCCAAAAAGGCACGCTATGCACGCCAAAACCAAATTGGTAAACGGTATATGCCACAATGCGCGCGCTATGTCCATCAGGGAATAATTGCGCAATTGCCAGTAAAGCATTCCCGCCGCAACGACGAAAAAGAACAAACCTGCATAACTGATAAGTTTCTTAAAAAAACGTTTCGTTTTAACTGACATTTTTATCTCTTGCGCCGAACAGCATACCACCACTTGAAACAAAAAGCAAATCAAATAAATTATCATTTGAATCTAGGTTAAAAATATGATAAAATTATTAGCAAAGAACAAAGGAGTCTTAAAGATGGCAGAGGAAAAGAAAGCCTATAAAATAATATTTGATATAAATAAATTTACCCAGGCACTTATTGCAACAGGGGAACGAGAAAAACATTGTTATAACCTTTCTCTGTTGGTTTATGGGTATCTGATGCCTAATGCAAACCGAGAAGATGTAAAATCATTTCAAACCTATTATGCAATGGCACATGATGACCAAGAATACGCAGAAATTATGAACTATCTCGGTCAGGACGAAAATGCAAAATATGTACACGAAGTTGCATATCACATGTATAAAAATCCCCAATCTACAGAGGCGAGAACATTTACAGAATATTGGAATTTCATTAATTGTGTATTCCGCGACAAACCTACATCAGAAGAATTAAATTTGGTGTTAAAAAAATTGTCTACGTTTGATGAAAAAACGCAGTATGAGATACTAATGGCCTTATTCGAGCGCAGTAACCTTGACTATTTAAAATATAAAGACGTACAAACAAATCTGTCGGTTTTGTTATTCAACCGTCCAGAGGCGCCGTTTGAAATAAAAGCCTATTGTATCAACCGCCTTCACAATATGAATGTTAATAGTGACAAACTGGAAGATATGCGTATTGAATTGCTGGAAGCGGCAAAAAAAGAAATAGACAAAGAATTACACAAAGATTTTCCATCTGTGCCATATATTGCAAAAGTATGCAAGTTAGCAGATGGTCAAATACCAGTTAAACTTTGGGAAGAATATAAACCTTACTTTAACATTGAAAAAATAACTTCTGCTGACGCTAACTACATAAGAAAATTACAGAAAACCACAGAAGAAAGGTTAACCGAGGTTGATAAGCGTATCGCAGAACAAAAGCAACAATATGAAACTGTGATAGAAGAAAAAGATAAAGAGCTCAAAGAAACTCAAAATTCTTTGCAAAAAAACCTAAATCGCGCAGAAAAAGCAGAACATTCTGCCCAGCAAGATAAAGATTGGTATGAAAAAGAACTTGCAAAAGAAAGAGATAATGTCGAAAAATTAAAGAAAAAGAACAGCGAATTAACAGGTGAAATGAACAAATTAGAGAAAGCTAATACCGAGATGAACGGCAAGTTAAAGAAGTTGCGCATAATCCTCGCAAAAATGAAGGTCGGTGGTTTGTTCAACAAAAATACCGATGAGATTAAACAAATGCAAGATATCGTTGATACTTACACTTTGTAATCGCTCTGATTTTTTAAAAGCCCCGTTCGGGGCTTTTTTTATTTCTCTTGGAAAAATCCGCCAGACTGCATTTTCCATAAATTATAATATTTGCCTTTCTTGCGCAATAATTGTTGGTGGGTGCCTTCTTCTATGATAACGCCCTTGCTCAAAACTATAATTCTGTCCATATTACGCAAAGTTGATAGACGGTGCGCGATAGCGATTGTAGTGCGTCCCTTAGACAATTTTTCAAAAGATTTTTGAATTGTGCGTTCCGTTTCACTGTCCAAAGCAGATGTTGCTTCGTCCAGCACCAAAATCGGCGCATCTTTCAAGAAAGCACGCGCAATAGCAATTCTTTGACGTTGACCACCAGATAATTTTATTCCGCGATCACCAACCAAAGAATCATAGCCTTTTTCAGTATCCATAATGAATTTATCAGCAGACGCTTTCTTGGAAGCGGCTCTAATATCCTTCAAACTTGCCCCGAATTTGCCATAGGCGATATTTTCACCGATTGTTCTATTAAACATTGTCGGGTCTTGGGGGATAAACGCGATGTTTTCACGCAAAGAATTTTGAGTGACATCCGCGATATTTTGACCATCAATCAGTATTTCTCCATGTTGAGGTTCGTAAAAACGCATCAACAAATTAACCAATGTAGTTTTTCCAGAACCACTCACGCCCACAATACCAACGCGTTCGCCAGGTTTTACATTCAATGACAAATCTTTTAATACATATTTGTTTCTGTATCTAAAGTATATGTTATTGAAACTGATAGCACCCCGACTGATTTTTAATTTTTTTGCGTTCGCTTTGTCCACGATACTCAAAGGAACAACCAGTTCTTTATAAGCCTTTTTCGCAGCGGCTGTTTTATCTATGATTTCTGGGAATTTGTTTATCAACATATCTATTGCATTCATAACTGTCATATATACAGATATTGTAAATATAATATCTGAAACCAGCATTTGACCTTGTTGATAAAGGATACAACACAACAAAATCGTTGTGCCAAACAACAAATCCCACATAAATGCAGGAAACGCCCAAAAAAGCCGCATTGTGTATCTTGAATACATCTGCGTTTTTATTCGCTTTTCGCGTGGTTCGCGCAATATCTTCTTTTCTTTTTCAGCACCAGCAAATAATTTCACAATGGAATAATTTGAAAAACTGTCTACCAATTTACCGCTCAAAGCACTGTTTGCGCCAGACGCTTCTTCGCTCGCTTTTTTAACGCGTTTACGCATAAAGTATGCGTATATTACCCTGAAAAACAACGAACCAATAAACAAATATGCAACCCATTGATTAACGGCGAACAATAATACACCATTCACAGCTATCATCGCAAAACGACAAAAACACCACCATAATTCGCTAAGTCCGCCAGTTAAACCATCAATAATATAATTTATTTGGGTATTGATTGAACCTGACATTTTACCTGCCCAAAATGTCATAGATTGTTTATGAGTATAAGTCGTCAAAATTTCTGAGATCTGATTCACAACACGTGGCCACGCATGCGAAGATATCGTATCTCGCACCAGCGAACCAGCAGACATAAGCATATTAAGCACTACTATTAAAATGATTGTTGGCATAGCATATCTTACAAAGCTAACGCCATCTGGCACAGGGTTTTCAAACAATGCCACCACCCAACGATTAAAATTCGGCCAAATAACCCCACCTGCAAACACCACAGAAACCGCAATTATCCAGCAAAACAGCAAAAATCCATAACCTTTGATGGCATAGTCCATATAAAACCGCCACAAAGATTTCGGCAAAGCCGTAATAATTTCATCTCTTTTGAGTCGTTTTTTCGTTTTCATGATGTGATTTCTCTCCTATGACAGCAATAAAAGTATACAAAACATTAACGAAAATCAAGATTTTTATTTTACAATTTCGTGAAAAATTGACGCTGGTAATGTGCCACCTGTGACTTTGGAAGACATAGGTGTATTATCATCTCGTCCAACCCAAACACCAATCACATAATCTGGCGTAGCACCGATAAACCATGCATCTCTGTTGTCATTGCTGGTTCCTGTTTTTCCGCCCAAAACACCATCAGCGTTGGCACGTTTGCCTGTGCCGTGTGTAACAACTTCGTGCAACAAATCTTTCATATATTCGACAGTTTGCGGTTGCAATATTGTAATTTCTTCCGAAGGGTTGCGTGCATATATAAAATTACCATGGGCATCAGTGATTTTCGTAATAGAATAAGGGTGCACAGAATTTCCTTCGTTCCAAATCACTGAATATATCGTGGTTAAATCAAGCAAACTCATTTCCGAAGCACCTAACACAGTTGAATATTCGCGTTTAAGATTGCTGCCCACCCCAAGGCGTGCCGCCATATTTAACACCGCATCTATACCATATTCTTTGGTTAACTTTAAAGGAACAGAATTAACACTTTTTGCAAAAGCAGTTGCCAAAGTTATACCACCATAATAACGTTCGTCATAATTTTTTGGATTATAATCACCAATTGAAAACGGAGAATCATTTACATAGGCGTCTGGCTTCATACCGTTTTCTAGTGCCACCAAATACACAACAGGCTTGAATGCAGAACCAGGTTGACGCAACGCAGTTACACGATTAAACTGACTTGTTTGATAATCGTCACCGCCCACCATAGAAACGATAGCACCATCACGAGCAATTGCCACAACTGCACCTTCGTATTCGGTTACACCAGCCCTTAAAGATGCGGCAACTCGTTTTTGCAGAGTAGCGTCTATTGTGGTATACACATACAAATCTTTATCAATACTGCCAATTCTTGATTCTATTTCATCGCGAACAAAATCAGTCCAATAACGATAGATGTTTTTATCCGGATTTTCTGGTGCTGGTTTTAAATTTTGGACAGCCACGCGTGCCTCGTTTTCAGTGATATACCCCTGACGTTCCATTTCTTTTAAAATAACTTTTGCGCGCATTATATTTCTTTCTGGATTTTTTAATGGGCTATATAATGTAGGTGCTTTTAACATAGCGGCAATTTGTGCAGATTCGGCCAAAGTTAATTCGCGTGCGCCATGACCGAATAAGTTAGTAGCAGCCGCATCAACCCCACGCAATCCGCCCACCAGCGAAATACGATTCATATACAAATCAAGAATTTGATTTTTTGTAAATCTATTTTCAAGCCACCACGATAAAATCAATTCTTGGATTTTACGAGACACTTTCTTGTCGCGCGACAAAAATATATTCTTCGCAGTCTGTTGAGTTATCGTAGACCCACCTGCTGCAAAACGCCCATGAAACATATTCAACACGACTGCACGAAAAGTGCCACGATAAGATATAGCACCATGTTCGAAAAATCTTTTATCTTCTATGGCGACAATAGCCTGCCATACATGCGGCGGTAAATTATCAACGCTGACCGCAGCGCCCATTATACGCCCGTCAGCACGAATTTCACGCCCATTTTTATCCAAAAAAACTATCGCAGGTTCGCGTGTTTCATGCAATATAGAATCTAGTGACGGCATTTGCAAAAACACGAACAAAACATAAAGCCCAACACACGCAACCAAAACCAAAAACAGATTTAGAAAAAATATCACAACACGAGCCTTAAACGAACGTTTTGGTTTTTGTTCTGTGTTTTGTAAATCTTTTTCTTTCATCTCTTTGCGCATATATACCCCCTATTTCACAGCCTTTTCAAAATCGTCTTCGGTCCAAATTGTTATCCCCAACTTTTGTGCATCAGTCAACTTAGACCCTGCCGCTGCGCCTGCGATAACAATATCAGTTTTTGCGGAAACACTGCTTTGCGGTTTTGCGCCCATGCGTTCCAAAATTTCTTTGGCTTCATCGCGAGTATATTTAGTAAGTGTTCCTGTTAACACAACGCGCTTACCGTTCAAAAGACTGTTTTCTACAATTTTTATCTCTGGATTTTTTACATTTATATATTGCAACAAATTATCGAGCGCCGCAGCCGAATGTTCATCAGCAAAGAAAGAAACTATTTCATGCGCCATCACTTCGCCTATGCCGTCTATTTCAATCAATCGAGATTCCGTAGCACTGCGCAACGCAGGCAAAGATTTAAATTCTCGCGCCAATATTTTCGCAGTGACTTCGCCGACATCAGGTATACCAATAGCATAAATCAAACGATGTAAATCTACATTTCTGGCTTTTTCAATCGCGGCATTTAAATTAGAAACTGATTTTGCACCGAAACCATCCATATCACGCAACTGGGCGCCATGTTTTTCAATCAAAGTAAATATATCAGCAGCCTGCATCACCCACTTTAAACTTGTGAACAATTCAATTTGTTTGGTGCCAATTCCTTCGATATCAAAAGCGTGTCTTGATACAAAATGTTCGAGTTCCCCGCGGATTTGCGCAGGACAAGACAAAGAATTCACACATCGCCGTGCCACAGCGCCACTTTCTTGGACCACTGCGCCACCACATACCGGGCAAATATCAGGGAACACAAACGGCAAAGAACTATTGTCACTTTCTGCGACAGCAACAATTTGCGGAATAACATCGCCAGCCCTTTGGACAACAACCTTGTCGCCAATGCGAACATTAAGACGCGATATTTCATCAGCGTTATGTAATGTAGCACGCGACACCAAAACACCCCCGATATTAATAGGTTCTAACTCTGCGACAGGTGTTAAAACGCCAGTGCGACCAACCTGAATAGTAATACCGTTTAATCGTGTTATACCACGCGCCGCAGGGAATTTATAAGCGATTTCCCAACGCGGACTGTTTGCGCGCGAGCCCATTTTTTCTTGGGTTGCGACAGAATTAACCTTAATAACAAGACCGTCTATGTCAAAAGGGATTTCATCTCTGTGCAACATAACATCGTTGTATATATCTTGAACTTCATCCACACTGTGAACAAGATGAGCCCACTGACGCGTAGTTTTAAAACCCCAAGATTCGAGTTTATCGAAAAATTCAGCCTGACTCGCCCAATCACGCGAAGATAAATCACCATAAGTATAACCAAACGCGCTGAGCTTTCGTGATGCAGTAATTGCTGGATTTAATTGACGCAACGAACCAGCCGCAGCATTTCTTGGATTTGCAAATTTCTTTGATGAATTTTCATTTAACGCGATAAAATCTGCGCGTGCCATATAAACTTCGCCACGAACTTCCACAACCTCTGGATAATCGCCAGAAAGTTTTTGTGGAATATCCGCAATGGTTTTAAGGTTGGCGGTAATATCTTCGCCCATTGTTCCGCTTCCCCTTGTAAGCCCGCGCACAAAAACACCGTTTTCATAACGCGCAGCAAAAGAAAGCCCATCAACCTTTAATTCAACGAACAAATCTTTGGTGCTGAGTTTATTAAACCAATCGCGCACTTCGTTTTCATTAAACACA
>JAGCOU010000030.1 GCA_017642565.1 Alphaproteobacteria bacterium
AAAACATGAAAGACGGTTGGGATGAATATGTGTTGAAATTAAATGTTGCAAACCAATTGACAGATTCTATGCAATTGACTTTGTTCACAGAATACACATTTGATGATTCCCATTCGGGTTCTCAAAATGGAACAGATGTTAAATTAGAAGCAGGCGTAAGATTTAACGCAAGATTCTAATTCAAACAAAAAAATAAACTTATATTGGACAATTTGCACCTGTTTTTCAGGTGCATTTTTATTTTATTTAACAAAATCTATTTTAACGCTTTTTTTAAAACCCTTTTTGTGATATAATGATGTCAAAGGAAGATTAGGAAAAGATGAAAAAGTTCAAGTTTCTTGCGATTTTGACAGGGCTGGTATCTGTTGCGCCAGGCGTTTGTGATGCCGCTTACCCTGTGTATAATCCACAACAATTGGCTCGCCAAGGATATGTTATAAACAGCTATCCTCAACAAACTGGCGGGACTTCGAATATCACAAGTCGTCAAATAGTTATGGCTTCGAAAGCAAACGGTCAGCCTGTGGGTCCAAATGTTGCTGCAACGAGTCCTAATCGTATCACTGGTGCTTTGCCACGCGTTGGATCTTCCGCAACAAACGCTGGTCGTCAATATTATCAATCTGTTGATTACGACAGATTGGCTGACAGTGGATTGTATGTTGGTCTGTCTGCTGGATACAGCACTATGACCAAGGGACAAATAACCGCAGATTATATAAACGAAGATAATTCTTATTTTGCACCTGGGGCATTCCGTGTTGCAGATATAAATTCAGACAGTGTTATACCGTTGCAAATTTCTGTTGGCGCTGCTATCAACAGCGATATCCGTGTAGATTTTTCATTTTTGCGTTATTCTGGGATGTCTTATCCTGACAAAGTTCAAACTTCCATAGGAGACGGATACACAGATGCCACGGTCAGCGGTGGTGCTATTACATCTAATTCCACGATGTTAAATGTGTATTATAACATCGATTCGTTTACCGGTTATGTCGCGGGTGGTTCTTTGCGTCCTTATATTGGCGCAGGTGTTGGTATATCTTTCAACACAATCGCAGACTATGTGGTTTTTGACGATACTTTCTATGATGAAACCGGCGATTTGGGACCAGGCAGTGTTCAAGCTGGTGGTTTGACTGCGATTTCTGATATTTATGCTTACCATAATGGTGGTACAATGGAACAAATGGCGTTTCAACTTGAAGGTGGTGTCACAACCGCTATGAACGATGGTCTTAAACTTGATTTCTTTATAAGATACGCCAATTTGGGTAAAATAAAAACTTCTGGTTCAATCGTTGTGTCTCAGACAGAATGGTTAAGTGATGGTATGGGCGATGAATACGAAGCACCTTATGACAGCGTATTCCATTATACTAATTGGACAGAAAGCGGAAGATTAAGCAGTCTGGATGTAGGGGTGAGATTGCGACTTGAATTCTAGATAAAAAAATGAGAGAGAGAGTTTGTAAATTATCTTTGTTTTCTATGATTTTGGCATGCGTGTCCGCATCGCCAGACAATGTGTATGCAGGTCCAAATTCTGCACGCAGTCGTGCCGATGCCTATAACCAAGTCAGCATGTTAAGTTATCAGCAAGAATACATGGATGCCATGGCAGCAAACAATCCTACGGCAACCACTGCAAGTGCCACAGAAAATTTGCCTGTGGCTGTCGCAGATAAAAAGTTGGCTGACGCGATTTTACACAATACCTCAACGACCACAATGGCTGATTTAGATGCTTGTGCTATGTTAATTCCTACTGGAATTTTTAGATGGGATATTCCAGAGGCAGGATTTCGCCAAGAACAAAAACCTCAATGTGTGGCAGTAGTTGAACTGCGCGATGCTAATTCCAAAGAAGTTTTGGCAACAACTACGGTTGCTGCGGGCGATTCTATTAAATGCAACATTGATTCGTTTCCTGAATCTGGTATGAATGCTGCCGCCCTTTCCAGGGTTGAATTACCTGCAGACAAAGCACCAACCGAAGACGATGTTAAGCAAGTAATGAACCAAGAACAAAAACAAAACGCTGGTTTAAAAATTGCTGCGGGGGCGCTTATTGCTGGTGTTGCGGGAAATATGCTGGCACCTAAGACTGCTGGGGATAACAAACTTTTTGGCACTGGAAAAACAAGATTGCTTGATACAGCAATCGGTGCTACTGCTGGCGCAGGAATTATGGCAGCAAGTACTTATTCAGGCAAAGTTGCGGGGGACACAATTAAATCTACTGCTGTGAATGCCGCTTCTGGTATGATTGTCGGTAATATGTTGGCTGGGACAAATGGTGGCGACAGCATCATAGCAACAACTACGTGTGAAGCTGGCACGGGAGCAGCAAAAATAGAAAGCGACTGCGTTATCGGTAAAATTCACAAGGTTGATGATGATGGTGTAGAAAAATATTTGAAAGGAAAAAATAAAGATTTTTTTATCATAGACGAACATCGTAATGTGAAAATGTGCAAAGAGTCTGATGGCAAATACAAATGCGAACAGGCACCTGGGATAACGTTATTGGATGTTATGTTAGAAGATAAAAATGGTAGTCAGCCCATAAGTTTTGACACTGTATTTAAAGCCGATTCAAACAAAAGTTCTGAGCGTGACAAATTAATACGTTATAAACCAGACGAAGGTAGCAATGATTTGTTTATAGTGACGTCTAGCGGAGCTGATGCAGAATTTTTCAAAGTTAAATCTGCAAAGAAAAGTGAAGGTAGCGCGACATTGGCTTATGCTGTCTTTACAAGAGGGTCTTTGAAAAAATTTGGTGGATATAAAGTTTCCGAATGGTATGAAATAGAAAAACAAGCAAAATATTATTATCGTAATGCTGATGGCACTGTTGGCTCAGAAATTGAAATTGACACAGACAAACTTCGTTTTACACCAAATTCTCGCGATGCATCTAGTGCTAGTGGTGAGCTGGTTGATTTATCAAACCAAGCGCGTATCAAAGGAACCCTGGCGGGAACTGCTGCCGGTGGCGCATTAGGTGGTTTTTCAGGCTATGAAGGCGCAAAAACAGAAGTTTCCGAACGTTGGGTTGCCGCTGTGCGCGAATACAAAGATTCTTTGTCTAATTTTGTATGCGTGACTGGTCAAAGATTCTTGTCGCAATATAATGACGATGCTATAATACCAAGTTTACAACAATCTAATAAATAATAACAAACCGCCTTAATCGGCGGTTTTCAATTTACTTATGTTTATATGCCAAAACCAGTGGAACCATTTTATCACGATATTGTTGTGGAATTTTTTCAATTGGTATTAACAAAGAATTCTTTTGCCCGGCAGACATTTTCGGTAATTCTGCACCGTCTTTGGCGTTTATAATCTTATCCAAAACAACAGAAACTTTGTCTGTGGTATATGGCAATATAAAATTGATTGTATCGCCCTGCTTTATTTCGTTACGCAATTCAAGAGTAATATTTTTATCATCCCTGCCAGTAATCACGCCAGCCGCATGCCAATCTGAATTAGAATGCGTAGATTCATAATCATGCGCATCGGGTGGCACAGGCCCATCAAAGAACGCCGTTGTGTATCCACGCGTTTCAAGCAGGTTTAAATCGCGCATAAATGGCTCTGGATCGAAGTTTTCTGGATTCTCTGCATAAGCATCCAGCGCGTTTCTATACGCGCGTGTGACAGAGCCTACGTAATATTCACTGCGGTTACGGCCTTCGATTTTAAGAGTGTCAGGACCTGATTCTATAACTTCCTTGAGCCGTGGCATAAGACACAAATCTTTGCTGTTCATAATATAAGCACCACGATCATCTTCTTCGATTGGCATTTCAATCCCAGATTCCCGTTCGCGCAAAATCACATCGTATTTCCAACGGCATAACTGTGCGCACGCCCCACGATTAGACGGACGACCCGTGATATAATTCGACAACAGGCAACGTCCCGAATAAGACATACACATTGCGCCATGAATAAATATTTCAAGTCCTATATCAGGGCACTGTTTACGAATAGATTTAAATTCGCTGTGCGAAACTTCGCGTGCCAAAACACATTGAACAGCACCCGCATTTTGCCAAAATTTAACAGTCGAAGCACTGCAAATATTCGCCTGGGTCGATATATGAATAGGAATATCTGGATGGTGTTGTTTTACCCACATTAAAACGCCCGCGTCAGATATGATGAGCGCATCGGGGCGCAAATAATTTAAAACTTCGCTTACTCGTCCCATATTTTCATAGTCTTTATCATGGGCAAATAAATTGAAAGCCAGATAAACCTTTTTCCCATGAGCGTGTGCAAATTCTATGCCCTGTTTCACCTCTTCTGTGGTGATTTTAGCACGTGCGCGCATAGAAAACCCCGGCAGTCCCGCATAAATTGCATCTGCCCCATAAAGAATCGCCGTTTTAAAAGCATCCAAAGTGCCACCCGGTGCAAGAAGTTCAGGTATTTTTATCATGGGGCTTATTGTAGCAACGATTTTTTCAATTTCAATATTAAAAAACGGGCATTTCGCCCGTTTTTTACAATTATAATCTTTGTAGTTTATCTATTGTTTGTTGTGCCTTGGCTGCATCCGCTACCTGTTTTGCTCTTATTGCTTTTGTTAATTTGACTCTGTTCTGAGCCTCTTTTAACGCTGCTGTTTTAGCCTCTTTTGCCATTTCCTGTTCTTCGCGTTTATTCAAAGCGGTCCATAAATCTTCCAACAAATTCCATCTTGCTTCGCATATTTTAAGCGCATCGCCTTCTACGTCTGGCACGCCACAATCTCTGACTAACAATGTTTTTCCTTGTTTATCCAAGACGGAAAACACCTGGTGTTCATCATTTCCACCTAGTTCTATATCTACGACAAAAGTGTCAAATGTATATTTTCTGTGACTTTTAGTTTCTATTTTTTTAAGCGTCTTTGATTGTTGAATTTTTTTGATAAGTGTAGCAAACAATAATTTTTCGTTTTTAATTTCTGTTTGAACGGTCATATTTTTCTCCTTTTTCTAACTGTATACCTAGGATTATACCATAAATATACACCACACACAAATTCAAAAAAAACTGGTAATTATATACTTACTCGACCCAATGTAGTTTTTTTGTCTTCAAATAATTATAAATTGTGCATTTATGAACACCTAATAATTTTGCTATCTTTGGTTTGCTGAATCCG
>JAGCOU010000031.1 GCA_017642565.1 Alphaproteobacteria bacterium
GAGAAAAAGAATAATGAAAAAAACGTTGTTTACATCTGTTTTTGCACTGATTTTAGGTGTTTCTGCATTTGCGGACAACGAACCAACAGTATTACCAGATAATGCGACATGTAACGAAGATAATCTCGGTGTGTCAAGTGGCTCCGCAGATATAGAAATTGCCTGGGAAGCAAATACCATAACAACGCAGTGGTATACCGGATATGGCCCGAATGGACAAGCAGCAAGCCCAACAACATGCAGTTATGACGGTACAATAAACCTTCCCCAAACAAACCCAAGTAGACCGGGTTACGCGTTTAATGGGTGGAAATTGCGTGCATCACAATGTGCGATATTAAGCACAAATTTGGGGGTGACAGGCACGGCTTCCGCTTCAAAATCACTTGATGGTAACGGCGCGAACGATCAGACATACGGTGGCGCAACACTTGAAACTTACGGATTAACACAGAATGGGGAATGGGGTGTATCGTTTAGTTATGGTAAAATCAAAGGTATATCAAGTTGTACAACAACAGTCCCTGTTAATTTGAGTGAATTTGCGCAGTTGACGAACCCAGAACGTTATGCACTTATATGTGGTTCAAATGGTACTGGGGGACAAGGGGTGTATCCATCTAATTCATTTAGCAGCGGTGTCACGGGTCCCTATTGTTGGTGTCATCCTACTCATTACATAGCAAACGGTGCACAACAGTGCGCTTTTGCGCCGACTTCATGGTTGTTTACTAATGCGTACACCGATGCAACAGATTGTGCGGATAGTTGTGCGCACAATTGTGAAGTTAATGTTCGAGCCGTTACTGCTGATTGTCGACAAGCGGCGTTGGGGAATGATAATATAAGTTCTGGCGGCAACGGTGGTGGTGGACAAAGTAATGATTTTTCATTGGCCACTTTGGATGCCAGTATTGATGGAACGGCACATGGTTGGTTGAATAATGCACAATCCGGTCAAAATGCAAGTGTATATGGTTTGGAAAACGCGAATACTTGGGGGGTAAGTTTTTCTTATGGCAAAGTTATCGGTTCCGCTTTTTGCAGCAGTGCGACCGGGGATAATCATTCTTGGGATTGGGGAACCCCATCGTCAGATTGGACTGGAACAAATACTGCTGTGACTGCGGCGGCTGGGGCAAATTGTTGGTGCAAAGGAACCGGCTTTATTGCTTCTGGTTCGTCCACAACACAAAACACTACATCTTCATCATGGACATACCATTCTAATTATGGCGATACATCAACTTGTCAAAGTTTCTGTGCGGGCGATTGTGGAAACTACATAGAAGGCAGTTCAAATCTTCGTTCCGCTTTGTTTAATAATTAAGTCTTTTGCTGTATAAAAAATATTTTTAATTTTTTTTGAAAGAAATTTTTGCTTATTGAAAAAAGTGTGATATAATTATAGTATAAAGATGAGATTGGTGCCCATAAAGCACTTCATAAAAGATTTGGTTTTTTCCCTTCCTTAACCAAATAAACACACCCCGCAAGGGGTGTTTTTTTGTGATTCTCCCCCAATATGGGGGAGTGCGGCGCAGCCGGAGGGGGGTAATGTTCTCCCCCGGTATGGGGGAGTGCGGCGCAGCCGGAGGGGGAGGGTAATTCTCCCCCAGTATGGGGGAGTGCGGCGCAGCCGGAGGGGGGTTATGCGTTTGCACCCGCAACAAAACCACTGGAAAAAGCCCATTGAATATTAAATCCGCCCAAATCGCCGGTTATATCCATAACTTCGCCTGCGAAATAAAGACCACTACATAACTTTGATTCCATTGTCTTGGAAGATATTTTATCGCATGATACACCACCAAGCGTCACTTCGGCGCTTTGAAAGCCGATGGCTGTGCCGTCTGTGATTTGAAAATGATTTATTTTGTTGGCGATTTGTTTTAATTCGCTATCTTTAAAATCTGCAATGTTTCGCGTATCATCACATAAAAATCGTGCAAGTTTATTTGGTAGAATTTCTCCAATCGCACCTGTCACAGATTTTTTGCCGTTAGTCTGTTTCATAGATTTTAAAAATTCAAATGCATCTTTGTTCGGCGCAAAATTTATAATCATTTCTTTTGGATTTATCAAACTAGCCCTATAAACCGCGGGTCCCCCAATTCCAAAATGGGTGAACAATAAATCATCAACAATTTTGCGTTTATCAACAATGATTTCCGCCCCCAAAGATATACCAGAAAGTGCAGAATCAAATGCTTTGGTTTTTATCGCACACAGCGCGGGGCGCACAGGTTCGATTTTATGCCCAAATTTTTTAGCAATTATATGTCCAATACCAGAAACTTCTAAATGCGGATATGAAATGCCACCGCTCGCAATAATGACAGAACTCGCAAAAAAATCACCAGTATTAGTTTTTATTGTGAATATATCGTTTTGTTTATCAATATCTGTCACATTGGTGTTGTATTTTATCGGGGTGTTTTTTATGTCGCTTAAAAGTGCGTTTAAAATTTCTTCCGCGCCATTTTTACAAAAATATCGCCCAGGTTCTTTTTCGATGAATTTTATGTTGTGATGTTTTACCCAATTCAAAGTGTCCGTTGGTGAAAATTGCGATAGTGCAGACATAACAAAACGCGGATTTTTGCCAAAATA
>JAGCOU010000032.1 GCA_017642565.1 Alphaproteobacteria bacterium
AAATATTTTGGGCTTGCGCGAAGCAAAAGCAAAACATGTTGCAAAACCTCAAGCAAAAGCAGCAGAGAAAGCGGGTGTAAAACCTTATCGCAAGGTTGTGGAATTCCGTGTTTCTGATGATTGTGTCATTCCAGCCGGAACACAGTTGTCTGCCGCACATTTTATTGCCGGTCAATATGTTGATGTTCAAGCTACCAGCAAAGGTAAAGGTTTCCAGGGTGCTATGAAACGCCACAATTTCGGTGGTAAAGAAGCATCTCACGGTGTATTAAAAGCACATCGTTCTTTGGGTGGTACAGGTATGCGTGAATGGCCAGGTCGTGTCTTAAAAGGTAAAAAGATGTCCGGTCAAATGGGTAACGAAACAGTGACTGTTCAAAACTTGAAAGTTTTTGGAACAGATAATGCTGAAAATTTAATCTTCGTTGAAGGCGCAGTTCCAGGCAGCAACGGCACATTCGTGTTGGTAAGTGACGCAGTTAAAAAAGTACAGGATAAATTGCCTGTTCCAACATTTGCTGCTGAGAAAGAAGAAACTGTCGCAGAACAACCTGTGAACGAAACAGAACAAGCATAACGACACAATAAAAGGTGAATGAAATGCAAGTAGATATTTTAAATTTAGATGGAAAATCAGTCGGCAAAACAGAATTGTCCGACAGCATCTTTGGAATCGATCCACGTGCTGACATTTTGCACCGTGTTGTTACATGGCAACGTGCAAATGCTCGCGCTGGGACTCATGCAGTAAAAACTGTATCTGATGTCGCAGGAAGTGGTAAAAAAGCATTCAAACAAAAGAAAACAGGTAACGCTCGTGAAGGTGAAAGATACAATGTTCACATGCGTGGCGGTGGTGTTGTTCATGGACCTGTCGTTCGTGATCATGGCACTGATTTGCCAAAGAAAATTCGTTCTTTGGGTTTGAAGATGGCTTTGTCTTCAAAGGTAAAAGAAGGTTCTTTGATTGTTATCGACAGCGAAAAAATGAAAGAAGTCAAAACAAACACTTTGGCAAAGCAATTGAAAAAAATGAATATTGCTTCTGCTTTGTTTGTTGGGGCTGAAAAAGTCGATGAAAACTTCAAGAAATCTGCTGCGAACATTATCAATGTTGACGTTTTGCCAACAATTGGTTTGAATGTTTTGGATATCTTGAAACACGAAAAATTGGTTTTAACAGCTGATGCTGTTAAGGCTGTGGAAGCGAGACTCGCATAATTAAAGGTTTGAAGATATGGCAGAAAAAAAAGTAGAAAAGAAATTAGTTGCACGTGCAGAAACATACGATGTTCTGCGCCGTCCAATCATTTCGGAAAAAGCTGCAAAGTTATCCGAAAGCAATGGTGTTGTGTTTGAAGTCGCAATGTCTGCTACTAAGGAAGATGTTGCAAAAGCAGTCGAAGTATTATTCGGTATTAAACCAACAAAAATTAATATCGTTATTACAAAAGGCAAAGTTAAAACTTTCCGTGGCCGCAGTACTGGTACACAACGCAAAGTTAAAAAAGCATATGTATCCTTGCCAAAAGATGCAAAATTGGATTTGGTAACAGATATGTAAAAAGGAAACGTTTTGGCAGAGAACCCGGATGCGCGGATGTTAGTGTCAAAACATAAACAAAGGTAAAATAAAATGGCATTAAAACATTACAAGCCAACAACCCCAGGTACACGTGGTTTAACACTGATTGACCACAGTGAATTGCACAAAGGTGCACCTGAAAAGTCTTTGACTGTTGGTTTAAAGTCCAAAGGTGGACGTAATAATTTTGGTCATGTCACAGTTCCTCACCAAGGTGGTGGACACAAACGTAAATATCGTTTGATTGATTTTGACCGCAAGAAAAAAGATATCCCAGCAAAAGTGGTTCGTTTGGAATATGATCCAAATCGTACACCGTTTATTGCTTTGATTGAATATCAAGACGGTGTTCGTTCTTATATTTTGGCACCACGCGATTTGAAAGCAGGTGATACAGTTATTTCTGCAGAACGTGCAGATATTAAACCTGGTAATGCGATGCCATTGAAAAATATGCCTATTGGAACTATTGTTCACAATGTAGAATTAAAACCAGGTGCTGGTGGTCAATTGGCCAGAAGTGCTGGTTGTTATGCCCAATTAATGGGTAAAGATGGTGTGTATGCCCAGATTAAAATGAACAGCGGCGAATTGCGCAAAGTTCATTCTGAATGTTTGGCAACAGTTGGTGTTGTTTCTAACCAAGACCAACGCAATGTTAATTTGGGTAAGGCGGGTCGTGCACGTTGGTTGGGAATTCGCCCATCTACACGTGGTATGGCAATGAATCCTAATGATCACCCAATGGGTGGTGGTAATGGTCATTCCAAAGGACATGAACCTGTATCCCGCACAGGTATTCCAGCCAAGGGATATCGTACGCGTAGCAATAAACGTACTGCAAAGATGATTATCCGCAGCAGACATTTGGCAAAGAAGAAGAAATAAATAGGAGTGTAAAATGTCTCGTTCAGTATGGAAAGGTCCTTATGTTCACCCATCTATCTTGAAAAAGGTAGCGGTGGCTATTGAAAAAGATGACCATAAACCTATTAAAACTTGGTCTCGTGGTAGCACAATCGTACCACCAATGGTTGGTTTGACTTTCGAAGTTCACAACGGTAACAAATTTATTCCTGTGTCAATCGTAGAAGATATGATTGGTCATAAATTGGGTGAGTTTGCTCCAACTCGTACTTTCAAAGGTCACGCCGCAAACAAGAAAGCAGCAGCAAAATAAGGGTAGGGTAAGATTATGACAAGATATGGAATAAAAGACAATCAGGTTCGTGCGTTCAATAAAATGATTCGCATCAGCCACCAGAAATTAAATCTGGTTTGTGATATGGTTCGCGGCTTGCCAGTTGATCGTGCCGTTGACGTTTTAAAGTTTTCAAAAAAACGCGTAGCTGGTGAAGTTTTGAAAACATTGTTATCTGCTGTTGCAAACGCAGAACACAATAAAAATTTACCAGTAGATTCTTTGTTCATCAAAGAAATCTGGTGCGGTAAAGCGTTGACAATGAAACGTATTATGGCAGGACCTCGTGGAAGTGCTCGTCCAATTTTGAAACCATTTTCTAATTTGACAATTGTTTTGGAATCTGGAGTCGCTCCTGAAAAGAAAAAAACAAAGAAAGTAACAAAATAAAAGTGGAGTGAAAAAATGGGACAAAAAGTATCACCGATTTCATTACGCGAATTTATAAACAAGATTACAGATTCTCGTTGGATTGCTGGTAAGAAAGATTACGC
>JAGCOU010000033.1 GCA_017642565.1 Alphaproteobacteria bacterium
TTAATGTTCTCCCCTTGGGGGGAGTACGGTCGAAGACCGGGAGGGAGGTGCAAGATGGGGGAGAATTTTTTTATTGCTTTTTTTGTTGTATTTTTTATCGTTTTTATATGAACCACTATAATAAACAACTTAAAAATTTCGCACGCGCAAACAGAAAGGCTGGCAATCTGTCCGAAGCGTTGCTTTGGAATGAATTAAAGCAACGCAAAATGGGTGTTCAATTCAAAAGACAAAGACCTATCGGAAATTATATCGCTGATTTTTATTGTGCTGAAAAAAACTTAGTCATAGAAATAGACGGTTGGTCGCATGACAACAAATATCACTATGACAAGGCGCGTGATGAATATATGCAAAAACTTGGAATTCATGTCTTGCGAATTGCAGATACAGATGTCAAACGCGATATGGCTAATGTTTTGATTTGGATAAAACATAATATTGAGAATATATAAACCTCCCTCCCGGTCTTCGACCGTACTCCCCCCAAGGGGAGAACAACCTCCCTCCCGGCTTCGCCGTACTCCCCCCAAGGGGAGAATACCTCCCTCCCGGCTTCGCCGTACTCCCCCCAAGGGGAGAATACCTTCCCCGCACCCCCGCCTAAGGGGGAATAACCCTTGGGCGGAACAAAAAAACACCGGCGTGAACCGGTGTTTTTGGTTTTGATACATTTCGAAGATTATTCCCCATTGTAAAGGTTGTCGTCTTGTTGGGTTCCAGAACCAGCCCCTGTGACAACTTCCCATCCAACAAAGTCCCAACCTGTCTTGGTAGGCGTTGCTGGCAAATCGATTGCAGCGTCGTATACGCAAGTACCATTGGATGTTGTTCCATCGACATCCCATGTAAGGTTGACTGTATTTGGTGCATAATGCGCAACACAAGAAATTGTATCATTGTTTTGCATCGCTGTCCATGTGCTGCCCGAAATCGCAATACCTGTACCAGCGGCGGCATCAGCTGTGATAATAGTGTTGCCCGCTGTGCAATCCCAACCGGTAAAGTGATAACCAGCCTTGCCACATTGGGTTGCGTCACTATTGCTTAACAAATTATAGGTCGTATCAAATGTTGCAGTACGATTTCCGGTTGCAGGTTCCCCCTGACCGCCATCGTCGTCGTCGCAATCATAAGTAAATGTATAGGTATATGGTGTCCATTGTGCATACACATCTGTATCCGCGGTGATTGCGCCTGGTGTGTTGCCAGAACCGTCCCGTGATAAATTCCAACCGGCAAAACTATAACCATCTCTGGTTGGGTTTGCGGTTATTGAAGGTGTGCCAGAACCCCAACTGGCCGTCCAAGTTTGACTTGACGATACGCCCGCGCCATCTGATGTTAACAAACCACCCGCAGTAATCATTTCTGTATCGTTTGTATCAAAGAAACCAAGGAATTCTCTATGATCGGCGGTTGCTGTAGGTGTTGTAGATTCTGTGGAACCAAAACCATTTTCATCGTTTGAATCGTTATAGTGCAAGGTATAATTTACAAGGTCACCAAGTGGTGTCGTTGTAAATGGTGTTTGTCCGGATGTGACCTGGCCAGTTAATGTGCCAGATTGATCCTGACCCTGCCACAAAGAACCGTTGGATGCATATAATGGTGATGGTGCCGCAGCCGTTCCGCCTGCGTTAGGTGTCAAATTAGAATCCAATGTAATCGTATTATACGCCGCCTGCCACATTGCACGCAATGTCACAGAACCACTGTAAACACCAAGATTTGGTTGAACGCATCCGTCAGTAATTCTGGTTCCAACCTGTTCTTCGTTTTCATTAAAAATAGCTGTTCCATTTGCAATCGCTGTGGTATCAAATCCAGTAGCGAATGCAGGGCATGCCATACATGCAATAATCCCCGATGTTAAGAATAATTTTTTCATGCGTTCCTTCCTTTTTTCTATCTTATGTTTTGATTCTAGAAAAAAAATAAAACGCACGTCAAGAGCATATTTATTTTTAATGCAACTATTTTAAATTTTGCCGGATTTCTGCATAACACAGCACCGTGAATAAATGCACATTTGTATATACAAAATGATAAAAAATGAATCGGTTTTAAGCCTGGCGACGAAGACCTGTTTTGCTGTCTATCCATACTTGTTCGCGCGCAATTTCCATTATCGGCATATCAGATTTACTGTCTGAATATGCGCGAACTACATTTGGTATTATTTTATTGTCTCGCGCCCATTTATCTAATGCAATCACTTTGTTTTTACCCAAACACAAAAAGTTATATTTATACGGTTTTTCTTTTTTCATCTGAGAACACATAACCGCATCAAACTTTATATCTTTGACTAATTCTGGTATCAGATAATTTGGCCCAGCAGAAATCAACACTACTTTGTTGCCCGCCTTTTTTTCTTTGGCAACTTGTTCTGCCGCCCAACCAAAACGATGCTGTTTATGTTCCTTTATAACATTTGGCGCAAAATCGTGAACCATTTTCGGCGTTATAAAATAACGAACATGTTCGCGCCACCAAATTGTCGATGGCTTTATCATTTTGCCTATTAAGCCCATTAACACTATGGGCATAAATATCCATGGACGAACAGAA
>JAGCOU010000034.1 GCA_017642565.1 Alphaproteobacteria bacterium
ATAAGAACCTGTTTCTATTTGTGATATAGTATTTCCCAAATTATTAACCCAACCTGCAAATGTATATCCGTCACGTATTGGTTCCGGTAAAGTAATTGTTGAAGAAGTAATTGTATATGTTTCTGGTTTGCCGGTAAGCGCAATCGGCCATTCACCATTATCTAATTCATAAGTAATAGTATATGTTATTGGTACACATACTTCGTGTGTGGAATTTGTGACGCTGCTATATAACGCTTGACGTAATCTTGACGGATAACCGTGTCCGCCACTATCTGACCAACCAAAATATGTGGCACATTCCCAAGCGCATTCGATTGCGCATGAACTAGAATGTTTGCCCACATAAGCCCACACAGAATTAATATTATCGCATTGAAGACTGTTAGAAGTAAAACCGGTTATTTTACACCAACAATATTTGCCAGTAGCACTTGTGACAGCTGCATCAGAACCTGTCCAATAAGAACTCTCTCTTTCCCATGTTTGATTTGTATCGTTGTTTGCTGCGAAATTACTACAAAAAGCCCGACCTTTTACACGACCGTATTCAAAATCATTATACCATTCGCCCCTTTCTAATTCATCAGCATTCATAGTATAATAAGTGCCACCAACATTTACACTTCCATCAATGGCGTGATATCCGTTTTGCCGTTGTCCGTTTGCCATCAGGAATTCTTTTGAAACATCTAATCCAGACAAATCGCAATCACTTATTTCTTGATTGACGTAGCCAGTTTGACACGACAACGGTTCTGCTGGTTGTGGGGAATTATCCTGCCAACTTGCATGAAAAACTTTGTTTCCGTATGAACCAGTTGGAATTGTTGATACAGAATTTCCTTGGTTATCAAGCCATCCTTCAAATGTATAGCCTTCACGAGTTGGTATTGGCAAAGTTATTGTTGATGAAGCAATAGTATATGTTTCTGGTTTGCCGGTAAGCGCAATCGGCCATTCACCATTATCTAATTCATAAGTAATAGTATATGTTTTAATCGCGCATGATGGTACAGTGTCTGGACCGTATAAAACCTGACGGTCTGACGATTGTGCGCGAAGTTTTTCAACACAATATTCAGTACAAAAAGAAGGGGTGCATGTTTCTCCGCCTGGTGATAGCCATTTGGTTAAGAAATCCACACGGTCTCCGTTTGGCACCCATTGCGAGCCAGACTTTGTGTATGGCACATACCCATCAAGTTGACACCAACAATAATTCCCCGAAACATCACTAATATTATTCGGGACAGATTGACCGTGACCGGCGGTAGTCCAATCGCCAGTATATCCAGTTGTGGCACTACATTTAGCTTTGCCGTACAGCATACCATGGAAATTTTCAATGTCGCTACTAAAGAAAATTTCATATCTCCCCACAGGTAAATCTTCTAACGTGTTGTCTAAAACTATATTTGCGTCACGGTATGTGGTTAGTGTGGGATTCCCATTAGTGATATTATAATAAGCCCAAGCTATACCTGGTGCTTTGTAATCGTTTTCGGTAAATGGGCTTGTTTGATTTTGACGGCCTGCCTCACATGGCAAAGTATCCCATTTGGCATAAAATGTTTTATCCCCAGTGTCGCTGGAAGAAATTGTTTTTGTGCTTGAACAATTCACTTGTAAATTTTCATCATCACACCAAGCAACAAATGTATAGCCTTCGCGTGTTGGTACGCCCAGTTCAATCGTATCGCCAGCATTATAAGAAGTAGGATGGTTTTGTTCGTCCCCCCATGTTGCATTTGCCATGTTGTCATAGGTTATATAGTATGTCACGAGAGTGTCTGGTGCACACGCGGGCAAAGAACCGTATAATGCTTTACGCAAATTTACATTTAAATAGATTACATCTGAACACTTATATGCACATAAATTGTTCTCGCAGCTATTTTGGTTGTACATTTTTCCCAAAGCAACCCATTTACCAGTAACACTTATTAACTGACCTCCGGTTGGGGTAAAACCATCAATTCTGCACCAACAATATTTGCCAGGTTGAGATTGTTCTATGTTGGAGCTAGTTTGAAAACTAGACTGTGTTCTTGAAAAGTGGTCTGTACCAGTTGATGCACAAAAAGTCTGCCCATGCAACACACCGTGCATATGAATGTTCTTATTGTTAGCATTATCGTCATAATTAAAAGACGCGCTCCATCTACCAATCGGTATTGCATAACCAGCAATGCTTTCGTTAACATCGTGATAAGCAATTCCAGAAACAGGGGCAAGGTAATCATTCGTATTAAACGGACTCGTCTGTTCGTGATAGCCAGTCGCACAATTTGAATAGGCGTCTAAAGAAAATAACACAGCACAAATCGCGAAACACATCGCGTTGAACATACGCACAAAACATGCAAAAAACCGTGTTTTTTCCATCCTTTCCCTTTATATATACTTTTATCTTAGAAAAAATTACATGAGTATGTCCAGAGTTTTTTATTCGTAAAAAATAAAAATTAAAGCGTTGCATTTTAGAAACTAAAAATATATAATGAACATGCGTTTCGGAGATGTGGCAGAGCTGGTTGAATGCGCGCGACTCGAAATCGCGTATACGGGCAACCGTATCGGGGGTTCGAACCCCTCCATCTCCGCCAGATTAACACTTTGATTTTATATTCCTATTTGATTTTTGTGCGATTTGATTTACAATATTTACTATGAAAGGTTTTTATGAACAAGTTTATAATCTCGTAGCACAAATTCCAGCAGGCAAAGTCACAACTTATGGTGACATTGCTAAAATGCTGGGGCATCCGCGTGCTGCGCGTTTTGTTGGATACGCAATGAATGCTTCGTGTGAAACGGATTCGTTGCCGTGGCATCGTGTCACTTTTGCAGATGGAAAAACCTGGGACGGTCAATGGGAACGGGTTCAACGTGATTTATTAACAGCCGAAGGTGTTGGGTTTAAACCAGACGGAAATATTGATGTAGAAAAATATAGATGGCGTCCCAAAAATATGTCTGCGCCAGTAGATTTACGAGACGCACCTATAAAATTCTAATGCCGTTTTTTGTTTTTTGTTATTTTTTCATAAATACTAGATTCTGGCAATTCTTGAAAAGTTAAATACCAAGATTTTGCGTTGTCATGGTTTGCATTTGCGGCAATGCGTTTTTGCATATCTTTTGTCGTTTGTGGAGCAGGTTTTATAACAGGTGCGCCAGGCATCCAATCTGCAGGCGTTGACACGGAAAAAACATCGCTTGTTTGTAAAGCAACAAGAATTCTTAAGATTTCTTTGATGTTTCGGCCCACATTTTGAGGATAATATAAAATAGTTCTAATTTTTCCGCGTGGGTCAATTATAAACACTGCTCTAACGGTTGCTGTGTCGGAAGAATTTGGATGAATCATACCGTATAATTTTGAAATTTTTAAATCTATATCTGCAATCACAGGAAATGTTATTGCTATGTTTTTTAAATCTTTAAATTCAACTTCG
>JAGCOU010000001.1 GCA_017642565.1 Alphaproteobacteria bacterium
CCAGCCAAGGTTGTAAAAACAGCTATTCAGGCAGCCGCTTCTACCGCTGGCGTGCTTTTAACAACTGGTGCAGTTATGTCTGAAATCCCAGAAGAAAAAACTCCAAGCGCTCCATCAGGTGGAATGCCAGGAATGATGTAAAAATACTTTAATAAAAAATCCCGCTTATGCGGGATTTTTTATTTAACCTTGTCCAAAGACTGAGCCAATTTACAACGACAAAGCCTTAAATTAGATTTTTCTTGTTGTTGATTTAACCACATTTTATTTTCAGTATCTGTCTTGATTATAACACCGTCAATTTCGCTATCTTTATTAAGATAAACAAAAACCGGTTTATATCTATTTTTTTGCAAAAAGTGATTATTCACAGTGACATTAAGTTTTACATCAAAATCTGTTTTAATCCATTGAAACACCGGCACCACCTTATTCGCGCACGGCACTAAATTTTTTTCCATATCGCCAAAATATTTATATCCATTTTTCTCGTAAAACTTTACAGCATCTCTCAACGGGGTAAGAACTACCTTTGAAGATACTAAACCAGCTGTTTCTTCAAAAGCATTCAATAATCGGCTTCCTATACCGCATTTATGATACTTTGGCAAAATATATAAATGTTCCAAAAAAGTTTCTTTCGAATACACAGAATAAAATTCACTAGATTTTTCAAAAGCAAAGCCTTGGATAAACCCGACCATTTTTTCTTCCAGATAGGCAGCAAAAGCAAAATTATGTTTCCACTGCCCCAAATTTCGAGCATAATCGAGCAAACAATTGTGCACATAACCTTCTGACACATGCAGATTAAACATTTCTCTGCTGCAAGTCGTTTCAACATTTACAAAATCAGTCCAAACGCCTTTGGCAGGTTGATTAAAAATAGGAATTATATCAAAATTTGTATTCTTATCTGTCATTGACAAAAATATTAACTTTTACGACTTTGTTTGTCAAGATGCATCTTAAAATTTGCAAAACGGCTTTTTTCTGGTAAAATTTCCTTGTACCAAAGGAAAAATATGAACAAAGCATTTAGAAAAATTTGGAAAAAATTTTGGACACCTATATTGCACAATCCAATTATACAATGGACGCTTGCTTTGATTTTAGCAGGCTTGTTATGGTTGATATTTTTAACATCCAAACATAAATTTACGAATACAGAAACATTAAAAAACTATAGAACAAAGCCCGTGGTATTTGTATTTTTCCATGGGCGTTGCGCTATGCTTTCACCAACGATTAAACGCGCAAAAGTCAAAGGCTGTTGTGTATCATCCCGTCACAAAGACGGTCGTATGATGGCGCGTCTGCAAAGATTTTTTGGTCTGCGCGCAATTTACGGTTCGACATCTGATGGTGCTGTCGCAGTTATGCGCGAAGGCGTTCGTGTAATACGCGACAAAAAACTTTCTATGTGCGTTAGTGTTGATGGTCCATCTGGTCCGTCCCTGCATTTACAAGACGGCGCTCTTTATTTTGCGCGCATGTCAGGCGCACCAATTGTTCCTTGTTGTTTTTCTTGTTCTCGTCCAATCTATCTAGATAGATGGGATAAATTTATGATACCAAAATTGTTTGGCACAATATCCGTAAATATTGGCGACCCAATTTACATAGATTCTTCTTTGCGCGGTACAGCGTTTGAAACAAAACGTCAAGAAATAGAAGCAATTATGATAAAGCAATTACGCGATATGGACTCACAATTTAATTTACCAGAAATTCCCAAAGGACTTAACGCCACAGATTATAAAAAACAAAAACGCAACAAGAGATAACAAAAGGGTCACAAAACTGTGACCCTTTTAATTTTTTTCAGGTTTAGATTAGAAATTATATCTAAATTTCAACATACCTGTTTGGGATGTGTAGTCTTTGCGGACATCTATATCATAATTGATAGAGAAATCTAAACTGCGATGTTTCATACCCAAACCGATGCCAAATTCGCCACCGAAACGGGACAATCTTTCAACATCCAAAGTATACGCATCTACACCTGGCATTGTGATTGTTGCAACATTTTTATCCGACAACATATCATACTTTAATGCAGCATTTAATTGTGGAATTATGCTTGTATATTTGTCCATATTGACATTGAACGCATACTTCGCACCCAAAACGCCAGTCAAGAAATCTGTATTATCAGATTTTGTTTTGACCCCCAAAGAATTGGTATAATCGTCAGCCATAACATGCATATAACGCAAACCTAATTCAGGTGTTAAACCGAAATCTAAATCATAGCCTGCAGCCAAACTTGCACCGAACGAATCGACATCATAATCAGCCGTCACAGGTGTTCCCATTGCTGTTCCTTCTTCTGAGTAATCACCCATAGTATAGTTTGCAACAGCATTTACATACCATTCTGCTGGCTTATATTGACCGTACAAGAACACAGTGTTGCTGTCGATTTCTGTCGCACGTGCAGAGCCTGTGACATCAGAGTGAGCATAAGAATAACCCGCACCAACAGTCCAAACTTTGTTCAAAGTTCCATCCATACCTACTGCAATTCCACGAGTATAACCGCGGAAAGCATCGTTTTGTTTAGACTTGTTGAACAAACCTTGTGCCCAAACACCACCACTTGTCATAGTGACATCACCACCACTGCGACCAATAGTTGGAGCCGCCATACGAGCACCAGCCAAATTCGTTACAGCAGTTTGAACTGCGCTCGCCATAGATTGAGCGACAGATTCTGTTTCTGGATGAACTGCCTTGGCTGCTTGTTCTGCTTCGTGTCTTGCTTCTGGTGTTGCCTCAGCCAATTTTTCTTGGATTTTTTCTGCAATAGTATTCAACTTTTCAGATGTAGATTGAGACATACCAGATAAAGCCGCTGCAGTTTTCTGTTCAATACCATTTTCTTCTGCAATCGCACTAGTAGATTTCAATGTTGCTGTTACCGTACCACCTTCTTTAGTCAAATTATACATAGCGTTGTTTAAATTCCATGTAAAATCACTTGTTGTGGTATCCGCACTTACAACATTATAGGTTCCTGCACCACGAACCGTCATATTCAAAGTGGCACCTTTTACATCCAAAGTATCAACATC
>JAGCOU010000035.1 GCA_017642565.1 Alphaproteobacteria bacterium
GTGGCCTATGATTTCAAAAATTATGGTCTTCCTGTCTCTGATTTGATTGCGAGCGGGAATATGGGATTAATGCAGGCATTGCAAAAATTCGACCCAGAACGCGGTTTTCGTTTTTCTACATACGCTATGTTTTGGATTAAAGCTGAAATATACGAAACCATACTTAATAATTGGTCTATTGTAAAACTCGGCAATTCTGCAAATCAAAAACGTGTATTTTTTAATTTAACCCGTGCAAAACGCGCACTTGGCATAATGGACAATAATTTAAACGATGAACAAACAAAACAAATCGCAGAATATTTATCTGTCCCGGAAAGCGATGTAGAACGCATGTCAACCCGTATGTCTGCGCGTGATGTTTCTTTGAATGCACCTCTTAATACCGATTCGGATTCCAAAGATATTTTATCAAATATGGCTGATACGAAAATTAATATCGAAGACAGCCTTGAACAACTCGAATTTAAAAGACGCGGTTATGAATTATTACAAAAACATTTGGCATCTTTGCCTGAACGCGACCAAGAAATATTAAAGGCACGCCGTTTATCTGACCCAGCCGCAACTTTGGAAGCGCTGTCTCAAAAATATGGCATTTCACGCGAACGCGTCCGACAAATAGAAGAACGCGCTTTTAACAAATTAAAAGAAGCGATTCTCGCAGAATCAAACAAACCTAAATTAATCAAAGAAGAATAGTTCATGAATATCAAAAAAATATCTTTTATCGTTTTGCTTTGCTTTATGTCACTCAGTGCGAACGCTATTGAATATCAAACAAACAATTGGAAATTCCAACTTGATGGCGATGGCATGGTGGGTTTTCTTGAACCTAAGAAAGAAAAGCCTATTTTCATAGACGACTGGGATGTAAAGGGGCAAGTCTCTTACTATTTTAACCGCTCACAACGAATCGGTGCTGTATATTCTATTGATGCAGATTGCGTAGAAGACAAAGAATATGTTCATGACGCTTTTGTCCTATTCGAAGACCGCGGCATCGGCCGTGCAGAATTGGGTCTAACACATTCTATCGCAAGAAAAATGGGACTTGGATTACCAGATGTTGGTTATTTGCGTATCAATGAAAAATCTATTTTGTATAAAAAACTTGATTTAAAACAGGTTTTAATTTCAGACACAACTGCAACTACGGGTCATGAAAGTCCGCGTTTAAATTTAGCCACTCGTTACACTGATTATGGTCAATACGGCATATCTGTTGCTGGTGGTGGAGATGACTATGATTACGCAATAGATACCGCGTTTAAGTTCAAACAGCCCGCTGGGAAATTCAAAGCAGCCTATTCTTTGGCCCTATCCTATATGGAAAAGCCACATGATTACGAAGAAAATTCTTTTTCGCCAAGTGTGACTGCCGATTGGCGCGGCCAAATTGCAACTGGCGTAAATTTGCAATACAACAGTTTTGTTGTTGGAACTTCTGCTCGCTTGATTTACGACAGAAACCCAATTATCCAAAATGCGGACGGTCTTGTATTGGGTTCTGGCATCAGTTATGATTTATTACAAAGCAGTGTATCATTTAACTATTTATTCTCTGATACAAAAGTCTGGAATCATCGCGATAAAATCACAAACGAAAAACTAGACGGCGATTATCTGCACACATTTTTGGCTTCGTTTAGATATAAATACGCAAAATACACGAGCCTGTTTATGTCCGCAGGTTTTGCAGATACAACCCCGTTTTTTGCTGTTGGTATCAAGGCAGGCTTTTAAAAAATTTTTTGATTTAACCGCATTTTTTTGATAAAATATTACTGTCTTGTAATACCTAAATGGCAGAGAGAATTTATGAGAAAAATTTTAATCATTTTGGTTAGTTTTTTTGCATTTTACAACACGCAAAACTCTTTTGTTTTTGCATCTAATGCCGAAGATGCTGAATACCAGGCTTTCATGCAAGAATTAGAAAAAATATATAATGAAACACTGGAAAAACTCAAAAAAGAATGTGAACAACGCGGTGGAACAATTGAAAACGATGAATGCACTGTCGCATCAAAAAAAGAGGTTCGTCAAAACGCAAGACGCGAAAAAAAAGAAAATAGAAAAAATGAAAAAGAACAAAAAAAAGAAGATAAAGATAAAGAAAAAAATTGTAAAAAAGACAACACAAAAAAGTGGGACAAAGATAACCAGACTTGCATTCCAAAAACAGAAGAAGATATCTGTACAGAAAAAGGCAAATCGTATAAATGGGATGGCACCCAATGCACAAACGAAAAACAAAATGCAAAACAGTCAAAAAAAGAAAACAAAGATAACGAAAATAAAAAAAGCGATAAACAGCAAAATCGCAAAGATAAAAAATCATGTGAAGAAAATGACGACATGACATGGACGGGTACTGACTGTAAAACCAAAGAAGAAGTTTGCAACGAAGATGAATCAAAAATATGGCAAGATGGCAAATGTATAAATAAAAAAAGAGCAGAAAAAAAGGAAACAGCAGCCGCTAACCGAGCACAAAAACAGGCTGAAAAACAAACTGAAAAAGAAGCAAAAAAGAACGCCAAAGAACAAAAATCATGTGAAAAAGATCCAAATAATATCTGGACAGAAGATGGATGTATCACTAAACGCGCCGCATGTGCAAAAGATACATCTAAGGTATGGTCTAATGGCGAATGCATCACTAAACAAGAAGCTTGCGAAAAAGATAATTCCAAAGTATGGTCCAACGGCGAATGTGTAACCAAACAATCAACTATGAAAGAAACACAGACACCTGTAAAAGAATCTAACCCTGTTTCAACAAATAATTCTAACAACCCTAGCCAACCCAAAGCAAAAGATGAAGATGAAACAACAAACAGCATAAAGTTAATTGATCAAGACACATGGTTAGATGCGATCACTGGTAGCTATGCGCGCCATCTCGACAATACATTTTGTACAACCATAACAAATAAAGAGTGGACACAATCTAAATCATCTTGTCCGCAATACTTAGGAGCAGGACAATATTCTGTAGTATTTCCGTATGGCACTATAATAGGTTCTTCAAAATGTATTCTATCGAAAACCATTAAAAATTTTTCTGAATGTTTGTGTAAATTAAATAGCTTTACCCCGAAAAACGGCAACAAACAAACATTAAACTATGATTGGTATCCTGTGCCGACCAAACAAATTCAGTCCCTTACCGAAGTCGAGCCTTGTTCTCACACATGCACGAACGATTGTTTATTGTGGACAACCAAAAATAAAATTGCAGAGAAACAAGAATCTAGACAAGAATTAAGAAAAATCATATTTAATAATGAAAAGTTACCTCATGACTGGTATGAGATTTATTACGATGCACGCGACAAAAAAGGTTTAACATCACAAGATATAGAAAATATAAACGGAAGGTCAAAAACAAATCAAACAACATCAACAAAAAAAGCAGAAACAAAATCAACAACCACTTATGAAACCGAATCTAATACTAAGAAAGCAACGAAACAAAAATATACCGCACTCGGTGGTGGGCTTGGGCTTGATGGGGCTTGCATGATATACAATGATACGGGCACATTTGATTATTATAACCAAGGCGAATGTGATAAACTTGGCTTAAAAACTTCTGGTACATGGCAATTACAATACAAAAAAGAAAAAATTCAAGGGGAATCAAAATGTGACGGGGAAAACTGTTTTTGTAAAATTACCACAAAAGACGGTCAAAATGTATCTGCCCCTTGGATAGCGAGTATTCCTGACGACGTTCGCGGGAATAATTCATGCAAAAAATCATGCACTTATGAATGTATGTGGAATATTGAAGAAGGAGGGTATCCAGAATTTGTATCAAAATTATTTAACTTTTCGGTTGGCAATGTCACAAATCTAAGCAAAGCAAACCTGAACACAAATGGGCGCACCGCCAAGGCACGGTCCAAATCAAATGACTGTGACCATTACAGCGTAGACAGCAATCTTAAAACAGTCCACAAAACTGACAAAGAATTATGTTCTGGCACAGATAAAAACGATTGGCAGGTAGATTTTGATTATGGAATTGTTTATGGAACCAGTACTTGTTCTGGTGCCACATTCAGCACACCTTTGTCCCCAAAACAAACATATGGTGGCAATGGCAAACCACCATACGATGGTGCTGCTTGTTGGTGCCAAGTGAATCAATTTACCCCTGTTGATTCATCTTCACAATCTGTAAATGGACGTTGGATTTTCGCCAAAGAATATCGTGCAGACCAGCCCAATTGCCCAAATTGTGTTTACTCCAAAGGATGCCACAAAGATTGTGCACGATATTGCGCTATATTAATAACAACTAAACAAGATTGGCGAAAAAGTCTTTTCTATACATCTAAATAAAAAATGCCCTTCTGGGCATTTTTTTAAAACATACAAATTGAATATGCATCAAGATTTTTTATTAAAATCCAAACAGTTTTATAATCTGACATATACAAACACGCCAAAAGTCCTAAACACACAGCAACAACAAACATAACGCTGACGCGTTTCCCATGCATACAATACACAGCAATATTATAAAGCAAAAACGCCATATACAAATCTATGATAATACTTACCGTCCACATAGAAACACAATCAAACACAAAAGCATTCAAAAGCAATGCCAATGGATAAACAAAAAATATTGATGCTATACCCTTAACTGCGATTTCCCAATCTCTATCGCCACTTGCTATCTCAGACACTAACATCATCAAACCAGCAAATATGAACAACAGTATAACTGCCAGCACAGGATAAATAACTATGGCTTTAAAAATAGAATAAATTGTAAACACATCACCACGAATTAGATTAGTCACTAAAACCAAAATGCCACCTATTAACCCCCAAAGAAAAGCGTTCAACATAGCATCTTCTATTTTGCCATCTGCAACTATGCGAGTAAAAAAGTGCTTTGGTCGAAAGAAAATACTTGCTAATTTAGCCAACCAACTTTTTTTCTTTGCTCTCATTTTTTATCCCTTTATTTGATTATTTATAATTTTGCTTTATAATTATAAAAAATCAATGGAAAAAAATATGAAAAAATTAGTCATAGTTGGTCGCCCTAACACTGGTAAGTCGACTCTTTTTAATGCATTAACAAATTCAAGGGACGCTCTTGTTCATGATCGCCCGGGTGTCACACGTGATATGGTTTCTGGAAATATTCCAGACAAACCATGGACACTGTTTGATACCGCAGGACTCGAAAACACCAAAACAGGTATAGCTCGTGATTCAACCGACATCGCGGTAAATGCTATATCTGGCGCAGATGCGATTTTGTTTGTTGTAGATGGACGAATCGGATTAAACCCCATGGACATTGAATGGGCGAAATTGGTTCACAAAAAAAGCAAGGCACCTGCCCTGTTGTTAATTAACAAAACAGAATCCACAAAAAGATTGGGTGACATTCATGATTTTTACAAACTTGGTTTTGGCGAACCAGTAATGATATCCGCGGAACACAAACGCGGTCTTGATGCTATATATGATTTTATCGACAACTTGTATACGACAGATTCTGCCGTACACAGCGAAAATGACAATCAAATTAAAATCGCAATATTGGGTCAACCTAATGTTGGAAAATCTACTTTTGTAAATCGCGTTCTGGGTGAAAAACGTCAAATAGTCAAAGACGAACCTGGCATTACTCGCGATACTGTAAAAATACCAACGCATTTTTATGGTCGTGATATAATATTGATGGACACCGCAGGATTGCGCCGCAAAGCCGGCGTCACAGATGATGTCGAAACATTATCTGCATTAAAATCTCTTGATGCTATTGAAAAAGCAAACATAGTAATTTTAATCGTAGACGCAACAAAAAACATTGAAAATCAGGCGTTATCCATCGCATCGCGCGTATATGACGCAGGCAAAATTTTATGCGTAGCACTTAATAAATGGGATTTAGTAGACGAAGCAGAACGCGAAGATAAACTATTAAAATTAAAACACCAATTTTCAAATTCGTTTCATCAAATTATCAAACCTTTGATTCTTGCCATATCAGCAGAGAAAGGAACTGGTGTTCAAAACCTTTTCAAACGCATTTATGAACAATGGGATATTTCAAATACCGATACCCCTACAAGTTTAATAAACCGAATCGTTGAAAAATTGGTAAACGACAGACAACCACCTATGTCGCGTCTTAAAAGACCTATGAAAATTAAATTTGCACGTCAAACTGGGCATCATCCATTTAAAATAACTATCAATGTCGGTGGGGCTAGTGATATTCCAGAATCTTATACGCGATACCTTCGCCGCGGTATTGCCACAGCCCTTCATCTGGAACATTTACCAATAGTGATTGAATACAAAAAAGACGAAAACCCATTTGATTAATTTGTTTTTATTTTTTATAAATATGTGAATTTAAAAAACCGCCTATACGGCGGTTTTTCTAGTGTATACACTTTTGGGCAAAATCTATTATTGAACCATAAAGCACCGCAAAAAAGAAACACACACTGCCACCAATTACAAACAGGTGCCATAACGCATGTGCAAATTTTAATTTTCTCCATAAATAAAAAATAACACCTATTGAATAAGATAAACCGCCAGCCAAAACAAACCACATTCCGCGTGCTGATATAGTCTCTATCATGGCAGGCAAAATCCAAACCAAGCCCCATCCCATAATCAAATATAGCGCAACCAACCATTTTGGCTGTTTATGCGGATTGGTTATTTTCATAACAGCACCAAATATAACAATCGCCCACAATATTCCAAACATTGTCCAGCCCAGCGCAGTATGTCCACACCTGTTTAAATTAACCAATAAAAATGGTGTATAAGTTCCAGCTATCAATGCATAAATTGCGATTGAATCCCAGACTTCAAAAAAACATTCGCATCTGTCACCAATAGTCGCATGACACATAGTAGAGCCAAAATACAAAGTAAACATTGTCACACCAAATATAGAACACGCAACAATCGCCCACACATTATGATAATAAACAGCCCATGCAACCATCAAACAAAGTGCAGCCATAGCAAGCCCGATACCAATACCATGGGTTAAAATATTTATAACTTCTTCTGCCTTGGTCGCAGGTCTTTCCCAACGGAACAATCCCGTAGATTGTAATACCTTTAACAAACCGTATGCGTGTTTATTTTTTTTCACTTCACGCAATTTCTGTTTAACAACTTTTTTACTTTTTACCATTTTCCTTTCCTTACCATAATAACTACATAACCATGTTGATTCTTTCTCTAACGCGTTCGCCACCCAGCACTTGCATCAAAGAATACAAATCAGGTGTATTAGTGCGCCCAGTCATCGCAACACGCAAATTCATTGCAACTTCACCCGGCTTTAATCCCAGTTTTTCCGCCGTATACACAATTTTTTGCCACCAAGAATCTTTATCATCATTTGCATCAAAAGTTGCCAAAAATTCACGCAAAGCATCAACATTATATTCATATTCTTTATTCGGTACAAACAAGAAATCAAAGAACGGCGCGACCTCTTTTAAAGTCTGTTGCCAAGTAATAAAATCTTTGCGTATGCGTTTTGGATTGTCGCGTTCAATAGACAATACTGATGTTAAATAATTAATATCTGCAACTTGTTTTTTATTATCTTCGCTGCCATAAACACCAGCCCAATCAACGACAGATTTTACTAAATCTGGCACAGACATAGTCGCAATATATTCCTTTGCCCACCACTCAAGTTTCTTCATATCAAACAAAGAGCCCGATGCAGGTA
>JAGCOU010000036.1 GCA_017642565.1 Alphaproteobacteria bacterium
AACGAAGATATTCCCGCTTTTAACAGCATAAAATGATTGGCTGTTGTGTCAGACATACCCAAAAATATTTTTGGATTATTGCGAATAATTTCAAAGTGTTCGTTCGTCATATAGCGCAACAAACGAATTGTTTCATCCCCACCAATGTTTGTTAAAATCGCTTTTATATCTGGATTTTTGAAAGCCATCATCATATCATCAAGACGCAATTGAGGATTGTCATACAAATCTGTTCTCAAAGAATTTGGCATTTCAACGATACGCACACCAAAAGTTTCTTCAAACTGTTTTTTACCATGCTGATAACGCGCAGGGAATCGCCCAGCCGAAGATCCAGACAGAGATACTGTTGCAACTAAATCGCCTTTGTTTAACCTCGCTGGTTTAATAAGAGTTTTCATATATTCCCCCTTTTTATTATTTTTTCGCCATCTGTGTAACAGATTTAAATTTTTATAAGTTTATAAACATTGGCCTTTTTGCCATTAACAAGAATATGGTATTTTTCTACAGTCTTAAATTCATTAGAATCCAATGCTTTTTCAAAATCAACTATGTTGCCCATCAATATCACACAAGTTCCACCAGATTTTAGTATTCTATGAAATTCTTTGAGCATACTTTTATAAAAACCAGAAAAATCTTCATCTTTGGAATTATATAAATTCCACGGTGGGTCAGTTATGATTTTATCAAAAAAACCATTTTCAAAATAATCGAGATGCAAAGCATCGCGTTGTTTAATAAAAAGATTTTTTTTATTTTTCTTGAATTCTGTTTTCAACTTTTCTATTAAGTTTGCGTCTATATCACCCGCAAATAGCATGTTGTATTTAAAATGTTTAACTATCTCTTTTGGAATAGAACCATGCCCGCAAAAAGAATCCAAGATTATATCGTTTGGTTTTATATCAGCAACAGCAGATAAAATATTACATAGTTCTGGACGCAACGCACCCTTTGGTAAATCTTTTTCAGTTAATCTGTTATAAGTCAATTTGAACAACAAAAGAAATATTCCTTCGCGGCGTCTTGATAAAACGATATCAAAATCGTGTTTTTTAAATTCAACTTTGATACCAAGTTCGTGTTGAATCTGCTGTTCAATTTTTTTAATGACATCAAAATTAATACTGATTGGAGAATTACTATCGAATGGTAAAATCTTAAACGATTTTGATGGCAGCAATTTTACATTGTTTGCTATTCCTGCTGCATTTATTTTTCCATGATTTACAAATTTTTTCAAAGCAGTTTCATAAGAGATTTTTGAATCAGTTTTTGACATAGCCAAAACCTGATAAATATTATTAAAACACCCCAGTTTTAATTTTGAAAATTCAAGTTCTGTTTTAAAAATAATCAAACCGTCCAAATGTTCAACAATAACCGCGTCCAAGACCTGAGTTTTCAATATTTTTTCAACAGTTTTTTTAAAACCACTGATATATGAAGATGCATATATATATTTCATTGAATATTCTTGTTTGTTCAACAAGACTATCATATAAAAAAACTATTATACTCGCAAGGAATAAAAATTAAATTTGCAAAAGAAAGTAAATTCCCTTTCTGGGGCATTAACAAACGATGAAACAATCTTAATTTTATTTTTGTATCAAACAAAAAAAACTGAAAAACGGCTCTATTTAATTTCATTTTTTATTATGTAAAAACTTCTGTTTATGATATAATTCCCTCGACTAAGGAGAGGGAATTTTTATGAAACAAAAAGATTTTCCAAAGACATTACGTGGTTTTTATTGGCTGGTTATTAAAAAATTCCCAGTTTATTTCAGTGTGATATTTCTTTGTGGGGTGGCGGTCAAAACATTGAATATTGTTTTTGAACCTTTGGTATTAAAATGGATGACACAAATTTTTGAAAATACGGCCTCTTCTGATTTGCATACTGTATACAGGTTGATTGCTTTGCTGATTGGTATGTGGTGTTTTTCGCTTACATTGCAACTGATAACTTCCATATTCAATGGCAGAAAGATGCAGATTTTCAACAGGTATAAATTATATCTGCTATACAAAAGAATATATGCAAACGATGTTCCTTTCTTTATTGAACATCCCAGTGGACAGATAGAATCGCAACGCAGCCAAATTTCTGGACAATTGCAATTTTTAATGCAGTCTTTTTGGACTGATATATTTGGAACAATTCTTGGTTTTTTATTCATCGTGGGTTCTTTGTTTATGATGAATACATGGTTTGTGGTTATTTTATTAACATACGGCATAATCAAAGTTATTTGGGAATGGGCAATACAGCAAAAAATTAAAGCCAACAGAATAGAAGAAATGGAAGAAGGTTCAATATATTCTGGAATACGCAGCGACAGTTTGAATAATGCTTTGAATGTTAAATATTTCGCAAATGCTGAATACGAAAATATGTATATTTACAAGGGTCGTGAAAGATTGATTGAAATAATTAGACGCGCATATTATTTGGAAAGATTACAAGAATTGCCTACACGCATTTTATGGCTCGCAGTTCGTGTAATATTATTAGGGCTGTGTTTTGTATTGGTTAAAAATGGTGAACTTGCAATTTCAGGCGCGATTTTTGTTATGTCATCTGCAATGTCAATAAATTCGTCATTTGGCAGGATAAACGAAGCCCTGCGTAAATATTCCGTTAATTTTGCACGCGCTACCAAAGCATACAATAATTTGGTTGTGCCTATAAAAGTTCAAGAAAAACCTAATGCTAAAAATTTGCATATTAAAAAACCAGTTATTGATTTTAAAGATGTTTCGTTTGCATACAGCAGAAAACATATTTTTGATAATTTTAATTTTCATATTAACAAAGGTGAAAAGATTGGTATTGTTGGTGCGTCTGGTGCTGGGAAAACTACATTGTGCAACCTGTTGTTGCGTATGTACGATGTCCAAAATGGTTCAGTCGAAATAGATGGACACGATATAAGAGATGTCAAAAAAGATTCTCTGTTGCGGAATATTTCTTATGTCCCCCAAGAAACGAGTTTGTTTAACAGAACAATTTTAGAAAATATTAAATATGCAAAACCCAATGCCTCAAAAGCAGAAGTAATAAGTGCAGCAAAAAAAGCACATATACACGATTTTATATCTAAATTACCAAAAGGTTATGATACTTTGGTTGGTAATAATGGTATAAGGTTATCTGGCGGACAACGTCAAAGAATTGCTGTTGCGCGTGCTATATTGAAAGATGCACCGATTTTGGTGATGGACGAAGCAACCTCTGCTCTTGATTCGCGCAATGAATTAATGATACAAAAATCACTGCAAAGCGTTATACGTGGAAAAACAGCGTTAATAATAGCACACAGATTGTCCACACTTCGCAATATGGACAAAATTATTGTGATAAAAAACGGTAAAATCATAGAGTCTGGTTCGCACCAGCAATTATTGCGCCAAAACGGGGTTTATAAAAGATTGTGGAATTTACAATCTGCCGGCTTTCGTGATAAAAAATAGTACATAAAATCCTTAAAAAACAGATTGTTTTACTTTTTTTGTGCTTTTTTTGCAAAAAAATACTTGACAATATTTTGTTTTGTGTTATATTATGCCCATGTAAAACAACAAAAGGAACGAAAAATGAACGAAAAATTAAATAAATTATTGTTTGGCGCTGGTGTGCTTGGCAGCTTGGCACTTGGTGCATCTAGTTGTTCTTCGAACAAATCTGATGACAAAGAAGAAGCAAAAACAGAAGTAAAAGCAAAAGAAATTAAAAACGACCCATACGGTAATGTCGCTTTGTTTGAAGAATGTAAAGAAGATATAATATTTGCATTGTTTTTTGTAGAAAATTTTTATCAATATACTTATAATGACGGCTGTGGCAATTGGACGGTAGCGGACGGGCTTACTGTGTTGTATAATGAGGACGGAACCTCTTTTACAAAAGTTACTAAAAATACGAAGCCATTAACAAAAGAAGAGGCTGTAATTTATACAACTCGTTTCTTAAAGTATCAAATTTTGCCTATTATCGAAAATGATGTTAATGTATCACTTGATAAAAATTCAATGATAACTGCTTGTGTCTTTGGATATTGTGTTGGTCCAGCACGATTTAAAGATTCAAAGTTTTTAACATATTTGAAAACAGGACAAAAAGATAAATTAGCAAAATCTTTGACTCGTTTTCGTACTCCACAAGGCGTGCTGAAAAGATGGTATTTTTTTGCTGCACTTTTAGAAGGCAAGATACAATACTCTGATTTATTAAATGTGCGCGCAGAAGGTTGTTATAATCTTAAAACTTATGAGATAGTTGTATGTCGCAAAGATAAAAACGGCAAATACATAAGGAAAAAAGACAAATATGGCGACTGGATATACGAGCCTGAATTTGATAAGAATGGGTGTTGCAAATGGATTTTCAAAGATATAGATAAAAAATTGGCCAAGGCAACTGATGTGAAAACGACCCGTTTGAGCATCAAGGGTGGCGAACATGTTGTTGTAGACTGCCAATTGGTCAAAGACATTGTTCCAGACTATGTATGGCAAGATGTATCTGGTGGTAAATCTTCCAAATATGTTGTTGTGCCAGTAAATGAAGATGAAACAGTAAATGTTGATTCTTTGAACGATGAATCTTTGTATGCTTACCAAGCAGAAAATTATGACAAGGCATTACAAGATGCTTTGTTGGCGCTGAAATTCGCACAAACCAATAAACAACGTTGTGCAGCGCATTTCAATATGGGTATGGCATATATGGGAAAATGCAAATATGGTCGCGCAAAAGATTGTTTCGAAAAATCTTTGGCTGAAAATAAAACCAAAGCTGCACAAGAACAACTTAATATTGCCCAAGAAAAATTGAGTGAAAAACGTGGCAAAGCAGGCAAGGTTGCTCTTGGTTTAAGCTTGCTGGGCGCTGGCGCAATATATGGCGGCAGAAAATATTATTTGATGCAACAACAAAAGAAAGGTATGCGCAGATAAGCCTTTTGCAATATAACCATGAACAAAAACTGCCCTGTTTTGGGCAGTTTTTATTACATAATTCAAACGTTAAAAATAGTTGCTAGTCTAATTTTTTGATACTATGATTGTGGTATAGAAAAAAGTAAAAAGTGGATAAAATGACAACCAGTAAAGATTTTGGAACGGTTATCACTGCTATGGTCACACCGTTTCTGGATGATGAAGACAACACGGTCGATTTGGCTGGCGCAATTAATTTGGCTAATTATTTATTAAAGAACGGTACTGATTCTTTGTTGTTGGTTGGTTCAACAGGCGAAGCTGCTCAATTATCTTCACGAGAAAAACAATATATTATTAAAAATGTTCGTCAAAATACGCCAAAAGATACAAAAATTATTGTTTCTACGGGTGATACAAACACCAATCGCGTTATCGAAAAATCTAATGATGCTTTTGATATGGGCGCAGATGCAGTTTTAATAAGCGTGCCTGAATACATCAAACCACCACAAAAAGATTTATATACTCATTTTTCAAATATTGCTAAATCTGTTTCTGGGGGGGCGATTTTTATTTATAATATACCTGGGCGGACAGGAACGGAAATTTTACCGGATACTGTTGCTATGTTGGCACATGAAAATCAAAATATAATCGGCATAAAACAAAGCGTTTCTGATTTAGACAAAGTAAGTGAAATTAGTATAAAATGTCCAAAAGGTTTTCAAATTTATTCCGGTGATGACAGTTTGACTTTGCCTATGCTGTCTTTGGGCGCAAAAGGCGTGGTTAGCGTTGCTTCGCATCTTCAGGGAAAAATGATAAAGCAGATGATTGAAAGTTTTTATTCTAATCCAAAATTGGCAATGCAATATCACCAAACTCTTTATCCGCTGATGAAGGCTTTATTTGTGACAACAAATCCAATTCCTATAAAACAGGCTTTGTATAATATGGGATTGATTTCTTCGCCAAATTTAAGAACTCTGGGGACAATGACCAACAAAGACAAAGAAAAATTACAAGACGCATTGAAAAAATTCGACACACAAAAACAGATGTTTTTATCCAAGGCTTTGACCAGATAATCAAAAACCGCGCATAGATTTTAGTCTTTTTATACGACTTTCTGTGGATGGATGAGTTTCACCGATTCCGGCAAACATACGCTTTTTATCCAACGGGTTTGCAATACAAATGTTTCCCATTAATTTACAACTGTCCAATGATTCAACCCTGGGGTCAATGCTGATTTTTTGTAATGCAGAAATCAACGCTGATGGATTTCGCGTAATATGTGCAGATTCTGCGTCCGCAGCATACTCACGCGTGCGCGACAAGGCAAAATAAATAATCGGTGCAAATAATAAATTAAAGACTATCAAAGACAACCATAATATCAGTAACATTGCGCGCGCATTATTTTGGTCTTTGTCGTTGGTCCTGGTGTTGTTTGAATATATAAAAGTACGCGCGATAAAATCCGCCGCCAAAGTAAGTGCACCTAGACATGTAATGATTATAACATCTAATCTAACATCTCGATTTTTTATATGTCCCATTTCGTGAGCAACGACGGCTTCTAATTCCAACGGTGTTAATTTTTTTATAATCCCACTGGTCAGGGCTATGGATGCGTTTGAAGGCGTTGTCCCAGTTGCAAAAGCGTTTAAACTGTTATCATTTATAACATAAACGCGCGGACAAGGCATACCAGCCGCCAAAGCCACATTTTCAACACACTTGAATACTTTTTTGTTTTCTTCGCATTTATCATTTAATTCATGAGCACCAGCAAAACCCAGCATCATCTCGCTGCCACAGGAATAAGAAATAATAGTCCATATCAAACATACTGCAACAATTACAGGAAATGCTGCATACATCAAATTCAATGCTTCGTCAACAGACATAAAAACACACGACAAACCAAAAATCAGCGCCCCCAAAACAACGGGAAACAACAAAACCAATAACACAGTTTTTATATTATTGCGTTTTATGTGTTGATAAACATCCTGTGTCATAAATTAAATCCTAGAATTTTACACTTGGTGCTTTTTTGACTGCTTCGCGTTCTGCTTCGTCTAATTCAAAATATTTTTCTTCGTTAAAATGGAAAAGCCCCGCGACAATATTAGACGGAAAAGATTTTACCTTGATATTCATGCTTTGAACAACAGTGTTATAAAATTGTCTTGCCGCCTGAATCTTTGTTTCTGTATCAGATAATTCTTGTTGTAATTCCAAAAAGTTAGTGTTTGCCTTTAAATCAGGATAACTTTCAGACAAAGCAAACAAAGATTTTAATGCACCGGACAAAACACCTTCTTCTGCGTTTTTACCATCAACGCCTTTGGCGGACATCGCAGCAGAACGAGCGGATATAACCGCAGACAAAGTTTCACGTTCGTGTTTTGCATAACCTTTGACAACCTCTACTAAATTTGGAATTAAATCATATCTGCGCTTCAATTGAGTATTAACTGTCGCCCATGCTTCTTTGACATTTTGACGGCCAGATACCAATGAATTATAAGTAAAAATAAAAAACAAAACCAAACAAACCAATACTATTATTGCAATAACCATGATAAATCCTTTTTGTTATGTACATCTGTTATGTTACAATAAACAAATAGATTTTTACAAGAAAAAATAAGCGTTTTTTATTATTTTTTTCTGCGAGATTTTACGGTTTGTTTTTGATGTTCTAAAAATTTTTCTAGCCCGATATTAGCTATCCCGACAAGAAGGTTTTCCAAATTCTGTTTTGATAATATGTTCGTGTTTTCCTGTTCACATTGGCATCTGTTTTTACAGAATAATCTCGATATTTCTGGAGTCCACCAAAATATCAATCCTATCATCGCAGGCAACAATACACACATCAAAAAATATTTAAAATGTATTTGAGCACAAAAATTTCGGTTAAAAAACCAAACGCAATAATCTGGAATCTGCAATACAGTTAAAACTGTAAATTCATATAAAACCAGGCTAGTTATAAATATTTTGATTTTACGCATGCCAAGATTATAAACGCAAAAATATGAAAATATAACAGGACAGTTTCCCTTTTTAAAAACCGCCCAAACGGGCGGCAATTATTGTTCTCGTTTTTTATCTTGAATCGCATTTGCAACTGATTCTATTTGCAACAACTGGTTTTCCAGTGCCACACGTTCCGAAGATTTATACCCTGTTTCTTTATCAGTGTTCGCACCAGCAGTATTTCTTTCTACGACCTTTTTCTTAACCGCAGGATTTATCATATTTGCATGCTGTTTTCTGTCTGCTTCTAAATCGCGTTTTAGCAATTTACTGTTTCCAAACAAGAACCAATCATCCATTTTCACAGCGGTTAATTGCATAACAGGACGCGTTCTCGCATCCGCAATCCACGCAGGCAATCCACGTGGCATATCAGAATAATACCAAAGCACACCCCAATACACAAAACCCATCACGATAACACTGCGTATTATGCCGAAAACCACACCCAAGGTTTTATCAACGACTGATAAAAAACTGTCCTGGACGCGTTCACGAATTTTTTGATTTATAAAACCAACAATAACCAAAATCACAAAGAATACAATAAAATACGAAACGACCAATGTAACAACTGTTGAATCTGGCAAATGAAACCATTTTTGCAAAAGCCCATCCAAGTAAGGTGATACGAATCGCGCCGTAATAGCAGCAACAACCCAAGACAGTGTCGCAATCGTTTCATATACGCCACCACGAATTGTCGCCCAAACAGTAGATGCAAGAATAACTGCTATGTAAATATAATCTAGTATAGTTAAATCAAACATCTTTTATGTATCCTATTTTCTCTTCTTGAATACAACGAAACAAAATCCTGCTAATAAAATCATTAATAAACCTATCAACAGGATGTTTGTTGTGTTATCGTTAAAACTAGTTATTTTTTTTTTGAGGTTCGATTTCTTTAATCGCGCCTTTTCTGTCTGCGTGTGCAGTAACAAAAGCATCTTTGTTCTTAGTCATCTCTGCCTTGTTCGCAGCAGCAGCAGATTTTTGTTCGTCTGTCAAATCCATTTCCACAGCACTGCGCAAATCATTTTGCATAGAATCAGCATAACCCTGGAAACATTTGAAGCCATCTTTGACATTCATATCACCTATGACAATTACTGGCACGCCACCCTTTTGATAACCACACTTAAACAAAGCATCAACAAAAGCCTGTCTGTTATCAATATTTGTGACATTAACTTCGGTTACCTGCAAGTCATTGTATTCATATATCAATGCAGAACTGATAAAATCACGAGCATGATGACAATGCGGACATGTCGGCGAATAGTAAATTGATATATTTGCAGCGTTTGCCCCACCGATGAAAGCCCCACAAATCAAAGCGAACAATATTTTTGTTATTTTCATAAGTAAATCTCCTTTTCTTATTTCGCAAATTGATTATAAAAAAATTAAAAGAATAAATGCAAGCGGTTTTTTATTTTATTTTTTCCCTTGCTATAGCCTTTCAAAGTAATTAAAATAACAAGTGTGATTTCAGGAAGGAAGTATGCAGCACAATAATAAATATTCATTTAAAAATTTAGGCGTTATCGCCATGTTGTTTGGCATAACTTTTTATGCAAGTGCTGACATGATGCAAGCAGATATGGCAAATGTTGTGGCTGCTAGAATCGAAGATTCTATTGGAACAAGTACTACCACGACTTTTGGTAATATGTCTTTAAACATACTGGCTGTTTTTAGACCAAAAACCCTTTGTGAAGAAGGAACCTATCTTGAAAAATGTGGCAACCAGACAATAGGTTTTAATTGGTTAAAATCAATAGATATTAATGATACACCTACTCGTAATTATTATGATGCCGCGGCCACAATATCAAAAAAATATGAGAAAATGCGAGAGGTTTTTAGCAGTACTGGTAATGTGGGTGCAACATTTAAAGATAGTTCCAATCAAACAACACAGGCTTCGCATGCAGAAGTAGTTGATGATCGTAACCGTATTTTAAATTATTTTTGTAGCGACCTGGATGATGTGCATTGTGCACCTTGCCCAAACAATGGAAAAGTAGATGCCTCTATTGCTTATACGAATACCAATTCAACCGATGTAACCAGCACTGTCAATGTATTTAGTTGGAACATTCGTACTTTTGCAGATTGTTATATAGATGAATTTGAAGATTCTACGGGAACCTATGTTTACCAAAATGGAACCTCTGAAGATGCTGAAAGGTGTTATTATGGTCAATCAGGAATTGTACAGATTTTCCAAGGGACCGATATAACAGAAGCAGTGCAAGCCATGCAGGCAACCTATTCTAATGAGGTAGTTGCTCACTAACAAATTAATGTATTTCTGCAATCAAATGCAAAATTATGCTGATTACGAATAAACTTGTAACCACAGATAATATTATTTTCTGTTTTCTATGAGATTTATCTTTGCCACATTCTGCACAAGGACAATCTTGGAATATCAAAACCCAAGACAACCCCAACATCAAAGCAGAAAACACAAACAACCATGGTTCTATCCATTCTGGAATAAATGGAGCATGAGAAATCTCGGGTGCAAAAAGCCCCACCAAAGACAACACTATTGGCAAAACACAACAAAACAAATGTGGCAAAAGAGATGCAACAATACCTATTTTTACTGCTTTGTTTTTCATTTTTGTGTCCTTTTATACGATGTGCGCTTCGCGCGCAATAACAAAAATCGGTGGCGTCCCCAGCAGAATTCGAATCTGCATCTAATCCTTAGGAGGGATTTGTTCTATCCTGTTGAACTATGGGGACAGGCGAAAGAGATTCTACACCTTTTAAAAAATAAATCAACATTTAGTAATTGCATTATTTAAAACCAACTGTATAATATTAATCAATACAAAACCAAAGGATTGCATAATGGCAACTGTAACACGTGTAGATTTAGCTAATGCTTTGCGGGACCGGTTCGGTTTAACTGCCACCGATTCCTATAAAATGATAGATATCATTTTTGATGAAATCGAACAGGCGCTGATAAACGGCGAAGAAGTAAAAATCACAGGCTTTGGCGCTTTTAAAATATTATCTAAGTCTGCTCGCATAGGTCGCAACCCAAAGACAGGCGTGCCTGCGGTGATATCTGCACGCAATGTCGCAACTTTCCGCCCCAGCACAGAATTTAAAGAAACTGTCGCGAAAAAGAAATAATAAAAAACCGCCTTGTCGGCGGTTTTTTTTACCAAAGTTTTACCCGCTTTTCAGGCGCGATATATAAATCATCGTCTGGTTTGATATCAAACACGTCATACCAGGCTTCGACATGTGGCAATATACCGTTTACACGCCAACGACCTAGTGAATGTTCATTTGTTTTTGTTTGTTTCAACAGTGCATCATCAGTAATATTTGATGCTTCGGTCATACTGTATGCGATAAAAAATCTTTGGTCTGCTGTTAAACCCAGCGCATCTTCGCTTGGTTCACCAAATTTTTTATACGCATCAAAAGCCACCGTCAAACCGCCATAATCTGCCAAATTTTCACCCAATGTAAATTCACCATTAGCATGTGTATCAGGCGCAACAAAAATATTATTAAAGTGTTCTTTCATTATATTAGCGCGCTCATCAAATTGTTCTGCGTCTTTTTCTGTCCACCAATCTTTCATATTACCTTGCCAGTCAAAATGACGACCACTATCATCAAATCCGTGTGTCATTTCGTGCCCAATCACAGAACCTATTGCACCATAATTAAAGGCATCATCCGCATCCATATCAAAAAACGGATATTGCAAAATACCTGCTGGGAAACAAATTTCGTTCGTTGACGGGTCATAATATGCGTTAACTTGGTGTGCATTCATATACCAAATGGTCGCATCTTTTTCTTTGCCAACTTTGTTCAACCAAAAAGCATCTTCAAATTCACTTACCCGCATCATATTTGCAAACAATGAATCATTTTTGATTTCAAGTTTAGAATAATCACGCCATTTATCTGGATAGCCAATTTTTGCTTTGAAAGTATTCAATTTTTCAAGCGCTTGTTTTTTTGTGTCTTCACTCATCCATGTTAAATTTTTAATACGATTTCCCAAAGATTTCTGTAAATTAGCCACTAATTTTTCCATGCGTTTTTTATGCGTTTCCGGGAAATATTTTTTCACATAAATTTGACCAACCATTTCACCCAGAGAGCCATCAATCATACTGACTGCACGTTTCCAACGGGGTTTTGCCTCTTTTTGTCCGGACATTTCTCGATTGTAAAAATCAAATGCTATATCGTATGTTTTATCATCCAAAAAACCAACCGAACCGTTTATAATTCTAAATTTTAGATAAGTTTTAATTAAATCTAAATCTGTGTCTTGTAATATTTTAATTGATTCTTGGATTGGCTCTACTTGCGCAATATTTATATATTCTGGTTTTATACCACGCGCATTAAAATAAGCATCCCAATCAAAACCAGATAATTCTTGTTTTAATTCATCAAAAGATTTTTTGTGATAATTTGCCAATGGGTCGCGTAATTTTTCTTTCTTGTAAAAAGATTTAGCCATTCTTTCTTCGAGTGCATATAATTTTTCTGCATCTACTTTTACGCCAAAATTATCCATTATAGATTTGATATATTGTTTATATTTTTTACGAATCTGTTTAGATTTAGCATCGTCATCAAAATAATAATCACGCGATAAACCTGTGCCACCCTGCCCGATGTTATAGAGATAATGTTCGCTGTCTTTTTCGTCCAACTCAACACCGTCACCCCAAAAAGCAGAAAAATATTTATGATTTTTCCCGAGATATTTTGGCAAATCATTTTTAGATTTTATATCATCCACTTCGTCTAGATAATTTTGCACTGGCAAAGTTTTATCTGCATTTAATTTGTCTGCGTCCATAGCAATTTTATAAAGCAGACCTATTTTTCCATTATCGTTTTCAACAATATCGCGGACGCGTTTATTATTTTCTTCGTCTAAGGCTTCAAAAGAGCCGTATCTTGTATAATCATCAGGCAATGGATTATTTTTACGCCAACCCAATGTCGCAAAATCATAAAAATCTTTGCCTGGTTTTACAGTCATATCCATGTTTTCTGTTTTGATTCCAACCTGCATAGTTTTCTCCTTTGTAATACAAATTGCTATCCATGCTGCGACACATACAGCGATTATCCCAATTATATTAAGTAATTTATTTTTCATTTTATTAAATCCAATATTAAATCGTCCAAGATTAACAAACCTTGGGGTGTAGTATGCAAATATTTTTTATCTATTTCAACTAAATCTTTGTGGGTTTTAATCCAGTCAAAATTTAACATTTTTTTCACATCGTCTGTTAATTCTACACCACGAATAGTGCGCATACCTGTCAATATTTTTTCTGTTGTGCGAGTATCATCATTCATTTTTTCAAACAATTCATAATTTCCCCGTTGTTCATACCAAATATTATCAAAATATACGCGACCTGCCCCGCCACGACCGATACCGATATATGCTTGACCAGCCCACACATTTTCGTTATGTATGCAATGTTCGTTTGGTTTTGCATAATTAGAAACTTCGTATCGTGGCAAAAATAAATTTTCGCCAATTGCTTCATACATTTTTGCCATCGTATCATTATCTGGCATTTTTAAATTCATTTTGCCAAACGGCGTATTTTCTTCAATTGTTAATTCATACATTGATACATGTTCTAGCCCAAGTTTATTTATTTGCCCGCACAATTCAACAACAGATTCAACATTATGATTTGGGAACCCGTAAATAAAATCAGCAGACAAACGCAAATTCATTTGTGTTGCCGCGTTCAATAAGTCTAGCGATTGTTTTACATTGTGTCGTCTTCCAAGAAAAATCAATTCTTCTTCTTTCAAAGATTGAACACCCACAGACAACCTGTTTACACCATTTGATACAAAATCAGCCAATTTATTTTTGTCAATTGTCCCAGGATTAGATTCCAAAGTTATTTCGCATTTTGGCGAGATATTAAAATTGTCTTTGATGCATTTTATAATTTGTTCAAACGCATCTATTGACATCAAAGACGGCGTTCCGCCCCCAAAAAATATCGTAGGTATTTCTATTCTCCCCAATTTATCTGCCCAAAATTTTAATTCGCTGCATATATCATCGGCATATTTTTGCCAATCTGGATTTGAACACGCAAAAGAATAAAATGCACAATAGTTGCATTTAGACATACAAAAAGGAACATGAATATAAAGATTATGCGGATTATTCATAAGAAAGATAATAATCTCAAGAAAAATAAAATTCAACTTAAACAAACACTTGCTTTTAATTTTCCTTTTATTGTATAATGAGATTCAGGAAGGATTATGAAGAATAAATTTTTATCTTTTTTATGCTTGATTTCTGCGCCATTGGCATGTTTTGCGTCTAACGAAGGCGTGCCTTCATTTTATACTGAAAACCCTGCACCGAACGCTAATAAAACGGGATATGCGAAATATCAAGACTATGGTTACACCAAATATGTCGGTTCTTCGGGTGGCAAACAGGTTGTATCATCCCAGACATATTCTTATCAGGTTCCACGTCAACAATATGTTGCAACTGGGACAACAGGGACAATGACTGCCAACGGGATTGCGAAACCGACCAGCGAACAAAGAACCACTTTTTACGCTGATTATTCACGCAGATTTGCTGATTTTGAATTTAAAACTGGCGTAAATTCTATATTGGAATGGGACGACATGATTTTTAATGAAATTAATGTCGGTGCAAGGCATATTTTTGGCATACGCGGCTTTGATTTGGCTGTTTATGGCGAATATTCATACGGCAAATTGGCGAGTGGTGGCTTGTCCATGGATTACGATTTGGAACCGTATGATTATTCTTCTCCAACAGAGGGTATTTTCACGATTTCTATGGGTGATCAAACAGGCGATACGAATAAATTAAAACTCGGTGTTTCTGCGCATCATATTTGGAATCTGGGGGGCTGGAAAGTTTCGCCTCATATTGGATACGAAATATTCAAACATAACCTAAAGATGGGAAATCACCTGTATCCTAATCCTGGGGTGTATTTGCCTTTGATGACTAATACTGGCGATTATGTGTTTGGGGATACTGCGGGGAATTATTACGCTGTGGCAACAGATGTCTATGTTGCAGATGATTCCGGATTATATCAAATTTGTATGGGTCCCGAAGATATCAAAGTCGTACTGGCGAGCAGTGGCGGCAGCAGTCTGGATGGTGTATTATACCCATTGGGAACTTCGTTAACGACTGTTGATTATAATTCCAGCATGGGAAATTTGCCTTGGGGTGTTGTCGAAGGTGATTGTGTAGTTATCGGTGGTGATGGCATTGTCAAAGTAGATGGAACAACCCATATTTATAATACAACTTGGTCTGGGTTTTATTTGGGACTTGAAATTGAAAAGCAAATGACTTTGGCGGACAAACTGCGTTTTTATTTTCAGGTCAGCATGCCAAAATATTCTGCCGAAGGAACTTGGCCTAATCGTGATGATTGGCAACAAAACCCGAGTTTCTTGGACAAAGGTGACAATGGTGCCTTTGCTTACGAGGCAGAAATGGAATACACATATAATTTGTCTGACCGCATGCAAATATCTTTGAAAGCCGATACGAATTATTTCCACATTGGTAAAATACCTGGCGAATTGTATGTTGCAAAATCTGTCATTTATTACGAAGACGAAAACAATCCTGGCAACTGGATTGCAGAAGAAGTTCCTGCCTATACAGAGCATGTATCAGAATCTTTGAAAGAAGCAAATTGGAAATCTTTTGGTCTGCATCTCGGGCTTAAATATTCCTTTTAAAAAAGCGGGAAAGTATGTGGTATAGAATACCTGTGTTTTGTGGTATATTGTTTATATCTGTGTTTGGTAATGCAGTTGCTGATCGTGGCGTATTTGATTTGGAACGTTGGGATAATGTATTGAACAAAATAAGAACCAGCGCAACAAATCAACACATCAGCAAATCTGTGATTGATGAAACTTTGAAATCTCCGGCTTTCATACCAAGTATTGTAAAATCTGACAAAAGTCAAACTGAATTCACTTTGACATTGGACCAGTATCTTGGCCGCACAGTAAGCGATACACGTGTAAAAACTGGTCGTAAAAAACGCGCTGAATACCCAACGCTTTTGTCTCGAACAGAACAAAAGTATGGCATTCCACGTAATGTGATTTTGGCTTTCTGGGGCATGGAATCAAATTATGGTGCAGTAAAATCAAAACACCAATTAACGAGTGCTTTCATAACCCTTATGTACGAAGGCAGACGCGAAGAATTTTTTTCAAAACAATTGTTGGCTTTGATGAAAATCGCAGACAAAAACAAATTATCTATTAATGATATTCATGGTTCTTGGGCTGGGGCAATGGGGCATTTTCAATTTATACCAACGACACTTACACAATATGGCGTGGACGGAAATAATGATGGTCGCATTGATATTATAAACAGCATTGGTGATGCGATGTTTAGCGCAGGAAACTATCTTAATAAATTAGGATGGAAAAAAGACGAACCCATTATTTACAAGGTTGTCCTACCTGCCGATTTTGACAGAGTCATACTTAACGGTTATACTAAAAAAAGTTTCAAAGAATGGTCGCAGATGGGTGTCACGAATATGGACGGAACGCCACTGCCACAAAGGGATACTGTTGTTGGTTTGATTGCTGATACCAAAGAAATTGCAAAGCGCGATTTATATCAACCACAAAGAGATACCGAAGATCAATTTGATGATGCTGATGTTGCGCCAAGTCCTGTGATAAAGGCATATTTAACATACCCAAACTTTTACCGCATAAAAAAATGGAACAATTCGTCTTGGTATGCAATTGCAATTGGCGAATTAGCTGACAAATTAAAACACTAAAAAAATGCTCTTACATAAAAAACCTAAAAAGTCCAGCATAAATAAAAATATTTGCTTATGATAGTTTTCTTTGATACTATTTAACTGATAATCACATAAAGGATATATTATGGCTATAAAAGTTCGTGACTTTGAAGTTCGATTAACCCGCACAAAAGAAGAAAGAAAACAAGTGCGTCAGTTGCGGTATGAGGTATTCTGCCTTGAAGAAGGTGCCGGCGCAAGCGAAGAACAAAAAAACCTTGGTGAAGAATACGATTCTTATGATACTTACGCCGATTATATGGCGGTTTTCCACAACAAAAAGATTGTTGGAACATATCGTATTATCGACAGAGATGCTGCCGAAAAAATGGGTGGGTTTTATACAGAAAAAGAATTTAATTTATCAAAAATTAAAAAAGTCAAAGGCAATATTGCCGAAATGTCACGCGCTTGTGTAAAACAAGAATATCGTGAAAACGGTCTGGTGATGCGTCTGCTTTGGGTTGGACTTTGCGAATATGTTGTAAAGCGCAAGGTTTCTATTTTATTTGGCGTTCCGTCTTTTGTGGGAACAAATCCTGCTAAATCTGCCCAGGCTTTGTCTTATCTTTATTACAACTGTTTGTCCCCATCTCATTTGCGCGCAACAGTATTAAAAGAAAATCTGGACCCATCTGTTGATCCGCGTATGACGCAAATGAATATTTTACCCGAAGTATTCGTTGACGAAGCAGAGGCAAAAAAACAAATGACTCCGTTGATTAAGGGTTATTTGCGACTGGGGGCAACTTTTGGTCGTGGTGTATTTATTGATAAACCTTTTGGAACTTATGATGTGTTCGTTTTGGTTCAAACTAAGAATGTTGATAAAACTTATCAAAAACATTTTGCAGGTTCCGAAAACGCATTTGATGATTTTGATGTCAAAGAAGGTCCTCTTCATTTATTAACAAGAATTGTTATGTCGCCTATTACCGGCACAGCCAAGGCTATACGCGCATTCGGCGAATTGTTTATGCGTGAAGATGCAGATGATATTGAATACATCGACAAAGAAATGCCAGATGAAACTGATACAGGCCCAGAAAACGAAGAGGAATAAAAATGAAAATTCGTAAAGCGAATATTTTTAATAAAACTTTCGCAGTTTTTTGGATGGCTCTCGCTTGCGGGATGGTTGTTGCTAACGCTTTTGTTTTATGCTTTATACCACAGGGTAAAAAATCGGTTAATTATATGCGCTTTTTCATGAAGCAATTTAACTTTATGACCGGGGTGAAATACAAAGTCAAAGGCAAACTTCCCAAAGACCGCCCTTTGCTTTGCGTAAGCAACCACATTTCTATATTTGAAATGGCAACTATGCCAAGGGCATTTGGTGGTTCGTTCTTTGGAAAAAAAGAAATTGGCGAATGGCCACTTGTTGGGTGGATTGCAAAAAAATTCGGTGTTATATTTATTGATCGCCGCCCTTCACATGCAATGGAAGCATTGGACGCGATTAAATCTGAATTAGACAAAGTCGATTACCCGATGTTTATTTTCCCAGAAGGAACAACTACGAATGGTGCTTATGTAAAACAATTCAAAAGTTCCATGTTTGATATCGTAGAAAAAACTGGTATCAAAGTGCAACCTGTGGTTATTCATTATCGATTAAAAGACGGGACTAAGATAAGCGATGAAGACTTGGCAAATCATTTTGCTTATTTTGACAACTGCAAACAAGACTGTGGTCCACACTGCAAAAAAGAACGCAGTGCTTTTGCTCAGGTTTTTCACATAATGACTTTGGGTGGTTTCTTGGTTGAAATCGAAGTTTTACCCTGCCCCGACCTGTCGGGTATGGACAGAAAACAAATCGCAACTAAATTGCATGAAATAGTTTCAGAAGCATATATGAAAACAAAATAATTAGATATTAAAAGAGTTATAAAAATGAAAATAGAAAATTTGTGTGTAAACAGATTATACGGTGATGTCGCTGGTGCGACAACTCGCGGACATAAAATCGCAATCAAAGGCGGCTATGTATATCAAACTTTCCAAGGCGGATATACCCTTACACCATTGGGTTGGAGTGTTGTTCGTAAAATTGAAAATATCATTCGTGATGAAATGAATGCAATTGACGGTCAAGAAGTCTTGTTACCTGTTGTTTGCACTGCTGATTTATGGAAAGAAACAGGGCGTTATGATTCTATGGATAATATCGCAAAATTCAAAAGCAGATCTGGAACAGATTATGTAATATGTCCAACACACGAAGAAGTTATTACGGACTACGCACGTTCCGTATTGAAATCTTATCGTCAAATGCCTTTTATGTTATATCAAATTCAAACAAAGTTTCGTGATGAATTGCGTGTGCGTGCAGGTCTTATTAGAACACGTGAATTTATTATGAAAGATGCTTATTCTTTCCATGAAACCCAAGAAGATTTGGAAAAATACTATAAACGTTGCTTTGATGCTTATTACAGATTATTCAAACGTTGTGGTTTGAAAAATTTCGTTGATGTATTGGCTTCATCTGGGGACATGGGCGGTAAATTCACACATGAATTTCAATTGATAACCGACATGGGTGAAGATACTTTATATATTTGCGACTGTGGTTTTCGTGCAAACAAAGAGGTTGTAGACGAAGAGTCTGCGGTATGTCCAAAATGTGGTAAAAAATTGAACAAAGTTCGTGGTATCGAAATCGGTCAAGTTTTCCAGTTGGGTAAATTTTATGCAGATTCTATGCATTTAACATATACTGATGCTAGTGGCGAAGAAAAAACACCTATTATGGGTTGCTATGGTATAGGGGTCACACGTGTTATGGCTGCTATTATTGAAGAAAGTGCAGATGACAACGGTCCAGTTTGGAATATGGAAACTGCGCCTTTTGCTGTGGAAGTAATCGGTTTAGCGGATAAAGAAAATAAAACTTTTGAATTGGCTGAAAAAATCTATGACGATTTAAAGAAAGCAGGTATAGAAGTTTTATTGGATAATCGCGACAGTCGCGCTGGTGAAAAATTTGCAGATGCTGATTTAATCGCTGCGCCAATTCGTTTGATTGTGTCACAAAAGAATTTGGCAAACAATCAAATCGAAGTTAAATATCGTGTTAATAATTTTGATACATCCTCTTTGCCAAACGCAATAGATGTAAAAGATTATTTAAAAACAATCCAAGATTTAATTTCAAAATTATCACAACAATAAAAACCACCGCCCGATTGGGCGGTTTTTTTATTTATGTTCTAAGTTTTTGTCTATTGTCAAGCAAAGGCTTGACAATTTTTTTTTTTGCTAGAATTGACAATAGATAATAATGAACCCTAAAAAAAAGCAAAGGAGTTTAAAATGGGATTAATCGGTTTAGCTATTGGAAAAGCACATGTCAAAGTCAGAGAAAGAATGACAAAAAAAGCCGCAAAGAAAGGCGGTAGCGAATATGCAGAGGCAAAAAAAGCAGAAAAAGAAGCAAAAAGAAAATTTGAACAATATAAACGATTTGAAGATAAAGTTTACGGGACACTAGCAGGGGGCCTTATAGTAGCTATAGCATCCCCTGCGTATGCAGTATCGGGTGCAAAGTTTTTAGCATCAAAAATAAAAGATAAAAAAGCACAACGAAAAGCAGAAAGAGATAAAGAAACACAGGAACAAAAACAATATGAATCAGAAAAAGAAATCGCTGAAGCTTGTGCAAAAATTATAGAGAACGCGATCTCAGCCGAAAGTTTGACACCTCGCACACCTACTGGTAATAACAGAAATAAAGTAGCAAGGGAACTTTTGTCTCAAAAAGGATTGAATCCAGACTCAATGGCAACTGTGTTTGGAAAAAGAATAAAACATATCTCAACTTTTAACGCGGATGCAAATGTTTTATTTGTAGTCTATATCGATGATGAAGACAAAAAGCATTATGCATTTTTAGAAAAGAACCACGAAACTGGCAATTTTCACCAACTTGCGGATTTAACAAGCGAAAAAGCTCAACAACGCATAGTAGATGCAGTGAAGGTATACAATACCAAACTAGCAGAACGAAAAAAAGAAGCAAACGTACAATCTGCGTCTCGCTTGAGAGAAAGACAATAAAAACCACCGCCCGTTTGGGCGGTTTTTTTTAACTTAGTTTTACGATATTTATAAAATCGTCTTTGGAATATTCAATATCAGGTTCCAATTGTTTCTTGTTGCCGTTGTTGAAAATATACCAAGGTTTTGTTCCAACAATTTTTACTGTTTTGTCATCTGTATAAAGACTATCTTCTTCTGGCAAAGCGATGACAGGTTCTGTGATAGAATATTTTGTTAAATATTCTGTGGCTTTTTTTGTTTGCTCGGCATCTTGATTCGTATAATGCGCCGTAAAAGAAAATCCAAACAAAGAATTAAAACCACTCGTATCTTTTAAACCAACAGCATTTTCATCTTGGTAAAGACAAGAATTTATATCTTTGCCAAATATTATTGCACCTGCACTGCCGCCGTAAACCAATCCACCATTATC
>JAGCOU010000037.1 GCA_017642565.1 Alphaproteobacteria bacterium
ATATTCGCAAGACAAGTTTTTTAACGAGGTTATATATAACCTACTACCTGTCTAGGATATGCACATTTGACTTAGTCAAAGTTTGGATATTCCAAATTCAACTGTCTGCATATCTCTTCTTGAACAGATTTTTGAGTTATCAAAAATCATTTTGATGAGCTGCTTTTATTAACAATGTTGCGATTTAATCGCGAAATTTCAGGGGTTGACTTTTCCTTATTCGCAGAGGGCCAACTTGAAAGCCCGCTTATTATGTGTTTGAAGTTTCGAAAAGTCAAGCGATTTTTCAAAATTAATTTTCAAAAAATGTTTAAAAATTCAAAAAGCCCAGAAATCCGCCATTTTATCGCCAAAAATTTTTTTCATTTTTTCCCTAGGATTTTATGGGAAATCAGCAAAAAATGATTCGGTTTTACGCATTTCTGCCGATTCGTTAACCGATTCGGCATTTTAAAAAGCGTAAAAAACCACCCCAAAGGGTGGTTATTTTTAGAAGCGATACATAAATCCAAGTTTCACAATTGGATAATATGGATAGTCTTTGATTTCTTTGCGAGCGTCGGCCAATGCTTTATCTTTTGCTGTTTCAAATTCTGCATATGCTGCCTGGATTGTTGCATCGGCACTATCTTTTTCAATAAGCGTGCCGAATTCATTGCGCAATCCATCAAGTGGGACATCCAAATCAATCTTGGCAGTTCTGTCTGTGAAGACTACGCCGGCATCAAAGTAAATCTTAAAGCCCCAGAACAATCCTAAATCAAAACCAGTTCCTGCGTATGGGCCTTTGTATTTCCAATCGATTGTGGCCTTGCCATGCATTTCATCGCCATCATAAGTAAACTTTTTGCCATCCAATTCGAATTCGATTTTGCCAACCTTTTGTGTTCCATGCAGGTCTGCGTCTAAATCGAGTTTACCAGTAAAATATCCACCACTGACACGCCATCCGCCCAAGAACCAAGTATCACCAAATGGATAAAAATCAATCATTGCGCCATAATGTTTCGCATCTAATTTAAAATTATCAATTGTCAAAGCATCTTCGATTTCTACGCCTTCGTCACCAATAGCCTTGTTAATTCTTTTATTCAATTTGCTTTTAATTGGGGACATAGTTGCAAAATCGAAACGAATACCGAATCGTTTAGCCCAGAAAGAATCAAAATTTTTATTGTTATAGCCAATAAACCCGTTCAAGCCAGATGTTGGGGAAATACCAACACCGAACTGCATTCCATGAGGAAAACGAATTTTTGGATTAGAAAGATTTTCTATTTTTGGTTGTTCGAAAAGTTCATTTTTTTGTTCTGCTGCCGCAGGTTGTTGTTCTGTCACAACTGATTCGTTTTGCATTAACGCTTCGTAATCAGCAATCGTAGCAACATTTTCTTCTGCCAAAGCAGGCAAAGTTAAAACAGCAAACACTGATAAAACTGAGATTTTTTTCATAATTCCTTCCTTTTGTATTTATGAATACATTCACAGTATAGAAATTTAAAATATTTAACACAACATAAAAATTTTTGTTTTAAGCAGACCTTTTTTATGATAAAATTAATATTATGAAAACTAAAATTTCTTTTTTAGCGATTGTCGCTATTGCGTTTAGCACGAATTGTGCAAACGCGTCTGAATGCGTTGGCAAAGATTGTGAATTAACTCCTGTGGTTTTGGAAGAAGAAGTCGATAAAATCGATATACTCGCACCAAAGGTTGTTGAAACAACCGCTGTGGAAACATGCGAAACAGGATGCGTTTACGATTATATCTGTCCTTTTGAAACCGAAGAAGAATGTGCAGTATGGTATAAAAAACCCGTATACAAAGCCGGACTTTTTCCGCGCGCACCACATGTAAATCCTGTTCGCGAAGACGATATATTGTATGCGATATATGCCAATTATGATGTTGACGCAAATGACGAAGCGATGGCGCCACTGTTGGAAAGATATAAAATTTTGATGAATGCTTCACGCGCCTGTTGCAGCGAAGGTATAATTTACAAAATGCGTCAAAAGGGTGCGAAAGACGCCGAAGTTTATCAGTTTTTAAAAGATGATGCGAATGAATTTGCTGTGGCATCTCGTTGTATGGTGATGAACGATGACGAAATCGCACACAATTATTCTAATGGCGTCACAGGTCAAATGGTTGCAGATGTAAGAAACGCTTGCCTGTGTAAAAATCGTCAATGGTTTGAATCTTTGCTGGAACCGTTCTTTGATATTTACGAACGCGCGCCATTATTTGCAGACAAACCTTTTGTTTACAATTACACAGACAGCATGCAACGCAATATAACTGTGTATATTAATGACGAAGTCCAAACAACATCTGGATTGTTGGGCGCATGCCCGAAATAAAAAACGCCCATTCGGGCGTTTTTTTTATTTCTTTTCCATATTCTTTTTGACCCAGGCATAATGGCGTAAGAATTCAATCCCTGGCCCCGCAGGCAATCCCATCCATCTTTCACCTTTTGGAATATTGCGGAAAACACCACTTTTGGCACCGACTTCGACATCGTCACCGATATGAATACCGTTTGGAATACCAACCTGACCTGCCAGCAACACACGGTCACCAACAACCACACCACCAGCCAAACCAACACCTGCTGCCAAGAAACATTCTTTGCCGATTACCACGCCATGAGCAATTTGACATAAATTATCGATTTTTGTTCCATCCCCAACAACAGTATCTGTCATAGCACCCCTGTCGATGCAAGTATTAGAACCCACAGACACACGTTTACCCAACACAACCCGTCCAGTATGTGGTATAAACACATTTTTGCCGTTCTGGCGCGTATAACCGAAACCGTCTTTGCCAATTACTGCATTAGCATTTATCACACAATCTGAGCCAATTGTAGCGTTTTCTATGTGTGCGCCACCATATACAACTGTATTAGCCCCCAAAACCACATTACGACCGATGAAAGCACCAGGGTAGATTTTAACACCTTCTTCTATGACTGCGCCTTTTTCAATTGTGACATATTGTCCAACATAATTAGTGCGTCTTTTGCGAAAGAAAACACCGCGTTCGATGGTTGCAAAATAAGACACCCCAAAACGTGGTTTTTCAGCATAAATTTCACCCAAGATTTTAACGATATTTCCACGCGGAGAATCAGTGATTAACAGGGTTGCGCCCTTTGGTGCGTGTTTTACTTGTTCGCTTTGTAATAAAATTACAGATGCACGAGTATTTTCTAAAACTTCTATGGGCAAAATTTTAAACGCCGCAGAATTGCGTTCAGTAGAATAAAAAGCGAGTTGACCGGCCCGCGCATCAGCAATAGGCGCAACACCGCTTACCATTTCTTTGGCATTACCTTTTAATTCCAAACCGAATTTTTTGGCGAGTTCGCCCGCAGTAATTTTTTTACCCTTTGGTCCAAAAATTTTACGAAATATATTTTGCATCGTTAATCCTTTTGTTGGTTTGATTATAGATACAAAGAAAACAAAAGGCAATGGAAAGTTTTACCCCCGCCACCGCAAGCGGTCCCCCGCCCCCAAGGGGCGGAATTTAGGTTGGCTTCACGGGTCCTTTACAAAAAAAGGTTGCGTTTGCAACCTTTTTTTATTTTTTTATTTGGTATTAATCCAATTCGATGGTCACTACGTCGCCGTATGTACCGACTTCTTCGCCACCAACATAGCATTGGATATGGCTGCCGACTTCGTCCATCCATTTCTGGGCTGCTTCGTTTTTGATATTTTCTTTCTTGGTTTTGATAA
>JAGCOU010000038.1 GCA_017642565.1 Alphaproteobacteria bacterium
ATGCCGAAGGTTGTCGTGCAGATGTTGAATCTTGTTTGTCGACAAATGGTTTTGATGAATCAAATCCTTCGACAACTGCGTCAAAAACAGCGATTAACTCTTGCTCTGCAGAAATTACAACTTGTATGTCTGTTGGCGGATACCAGGTCAGCGATGGTGTAAAGTTAACTTTGCGTGCAATGACAGATTGGGTCGCAGCAATGTTGATAAATTGCCCGGCAAATTACTATCTGGTGGATGACGGTGAAGGCGTACATAGTTTTCAAGGGAGCCCCACTACTCACGCAAGATGCGAAGCATGCCAACCAGCTCATGTATGTTCATCAGGGGTAGGTGGTATATGGGAATTCTCTGACGCTACTCCTACGGTTTCGACAGAATCGGCTGGTGGTCAGGTTACAAGATGTTCTTGTTCGGGCGATTATACAGATTTGGTGAGATATGATGAAACCGCAGGTTATCAACTTTCATGTTGCATACCGAATAATTCAACGAATAATAATTAATTTTGGAAAAAAAGTAACAAAAACCGCCAAAACGGCGGTTTTGTTTTATAATAACTTTATAGCAACTTTTTCATTCTGCAGATTTTAATTCCCCTCCGTTGGAGGGGGGGGGACCGCTTGCGGTGGGGAGGGGACCAATAAAAATATTTTTCATAATTTTTTATTAAAAAGGCGTTTTTTATAAATAAAATCAATTTATGATAAATCCACATAATAAAAAACTTAAATCATTAGCCCGCGCAAATCGTCGTGCTGGCAATTTATCAGAAGCTTTGCTTTGGAATGAATTAAAACAGAGTAAATTAGGTGTTCGTTTTACTAAACAAAAAGTAATAGGTGATTATATTGCTGATTTTTATTGTCCTGAAAAAAACATGGTTATTGAAATAGATGGCTGGTCACACGATAACAAATACGAATATGACAAAGCCCGCGATGAATATATGCAATCGCTGGGGATACATGTATTAAGAATAGCGGACAAGGATGTAAAACAAGATATTTCAAATATTTTGATTTGGATAAAACATAATATAGATTTGATAAATTGAATTTAATTTGACCCCTCCCCGCCCTGCGGGCCCTCCCCTCCGTTGGAGGGGAATTTTATTTATGTGGTAAATGCAAAAAACTCTCTTGTCCGCCGAACACTTCTTCAACGGAGAGGATTTTATTCTGCAGATTTAGTTTTCTTAAGTTCTTCTTTGATGCCGGATAATGCGTTTGTTCTTTCGCGAATTATTCCATAAAAATCAGATTTGCATAGATTTGCTGCATATTCTATCGCATGTGTCCAAGACAAAGCATCGCTGTTTCCATGTGTTTTTATCGAAAAACCGTTCAGTCCCAAAAATACTGCGCCTGCGTATGAACGCGGGTCAATTTTATTCTTTAATCTTTTAAACAAATGTATCAAGAAAAAGGTCCCAAGTATTGCCAGCAATGAACGCCTGTAATTAGCCTTTACAATGCGAGAAATCATCTTTGCGGTACCTTCTACCGTTTTTAACATAACATTGCCAGTAAAGCCATCTGTGACGACAACTTGGACGTTTCCAGCGGTTACATCGTTACCCTCTACAAAGCCGATGTATTCATAAGGCAATTCTGCTGCATGTTCTGTTAAAACTTTGTTCAAATGTTGCAGAGTTTCGCTGCCTTTGGTTTCTTCTTCGCCAATATTTAAAATACCAACGCGTGGTCTTTCCATTCCGCCGATGATTTCAGCGTAAACGCTGCCCAAAATCGCAAAATCAAATAAAACCTCTTCGTCACATTGGACATTTGCACCCAAATCAAGACCCACAACGCGTGTATCGCCATCACCAGACGGCAACATTGTTGTAATCGCAGGACGAGAGATACCATCAACTGTTTTCAAAGCGAGTTTTGACAAAGCCATCAAAACGCCAGTATTCCCAGCAGATATAACCGCTGAAGAATTACCTTCGCGGACATCTTTGACCGCCATATACATTGAAGTATCTTGGGCATGGCGAATAACATCACGAACCTTGTCCGTTCCAGAAATAACACCATTGGCATTAATAATCTCGCAATTGCGCGCAACGCGTGGAAACTTTTTCAACAAAGTACGCAATTTTTTTTCATTACCAAAAAGCCGAAAGAATAAACTTCCTTCGCCATATTGATATAAAAATTGGTTAATTCCACCCAACACAGCCAATGGGGCATGGTCGCCGCCCATTGCATCTATAGAAATAATTCTTTTGGTTTCTGACATTTTGATATAAAAAAAGGGCAAGTAGATAAATTATCTACGCCCTTTAATTCCTTTCGTTTTCAAGTATTATTTAGAACCGCATGCAGGGCAAACATGATGTGGACGTTTCTTTTCGCCACATTTTTTGCAAACGCTTACCGGCATCACAGACAAAGCATCATGAGAACGGCGTTGTGCGGAACGTGCTTTACTTGTTTTACTTTTTGGAGTTGCCATTTTACAATCCTTTTATTTTTACAGTTTTTAATTCTATCTAATTATTAGTCTTTTGCAAGTAAAAAATCGATTTCTAATAACAGGAATATAATACCCGATTACCACACAAATATGGCAACCGGGTATGTATATTATTTATTAAATATCCAACAATTGCTGTTGTTTTCCACCTTCGCGTGCCAATTTTTCTGCTGCTTCTTCTTCTTTGGCAATTTCGCGAACACGGCGAACATAAGCACCTGTACCAATTGGGATAAGGCGTCCAACAATCAAGTTTTCATTTACACCAAGCAATCTATCCGTAGAACCGCTGATTGCTGCATCTACCAACACCTTTGTTGTTTGTTGGAACGAAGCATTAGATATAAACGAACGAGATGTTAATGACGCACGTGTCAAACCTACCAAAACTTGAGACGCTTTGGCGACACGACCACCGTCTTTGGCAACGCGTGCATTTTCTTCTTCGAAATCAACACGGTCAACAACTGCACCACCCAAGAATGATGTATCACCTGGGTCGCTTACTTCTACACGGCGAGTCATTTCACGTATCAAAATTTCAATGTGTTTGTCGTTGATGGACACACCCTGCAAGCGATAAACCTGTTGAACTTGTTCAACCATAAATTGCGCCAATGCTTTTTGACCGAGGATTCGCAAAATATCTTGTGGAACAGGATCACCATCAACCAATTTATCTGCTTTGCGCACTGTATCACCACTGCGGACCAACAAGTTTGTTCCTTTGGCCACTGTGTATTCAACTGGCGCTGTGCCATCTGTTGGTTCAATGCGAATTATAATCTTTGATTTCGCATCTTCTAATTCAACAGTACCATCTTTTTCTGCCAAGATTGCTGGGTTTGCAGGACGGCGGATTTCCAACAATTCTTCAACTCGTGGAAGTCCCCCGGTAATATCGCCTGTCTTTTTAGTTTGAACAGGGATACGCGCCAAAATGTCACCTGCATGAATCTTTTCGCCGTTTGGAACATTCAAAGTTGAATATGTCGGCAATAAGTATTCAGCCATTTTCTTGCCACTAAGCGATATCATATCGCCTTTGTCATCTAATAATCTTATAGATGGGCTTAATGCCTTTTTGGTATTAGTCTTCCAATTAATAACTTTACGAGACACAATGCCTGTTACCGCATCAACTTCCTCTTGGTAAGAGACATTTTCAATCAAGTCATTATAGGATACAATACCGTCTTTTTCGGCGATGATAGTATTGGAATATGGATCCCATTCTGCAACTTTTTGTCCTTTTTCAACTTTGTCGCCTTCGTTGACCAACAACATAGATGCATAAGGCAACGCGACCGAGAACAATTCTTTGCCATCTTTGCCAACAACACCGATTTTACCAGTACGAGACAATACTACCACACGACCAACAGAATTTGTGATTGTATTCACATTGTCTAATTTGATTGTTCCTGCTACTGGCATTTCAATAAAGTGAGATTCAGAACCACCTTCTGCAACACCACCAATGTGGAAGGTACGCAAAGTCAACTGAGTTCCAGGTTCACCAATTGATTGTCCAGCAACCAAACCAACTGCTTCGCCAACATGGACAAGAGCATTTCTGGACAAATCCATACCGTAACATTTTGCACACAAACCATCACTTTGACATGTCAAAACGCTGCGGATATCGACACTTGGAAGTCCTGAATCGTTGATTTGACGAGCCGCTGCTTTGGTAATTAAATCGCCAGCCTTTACAATCACTTCTTTGGTCAAAGGATGAACAACATCATGTGCTGCTGTGCGTCCCAAAACCACATCACCCAATGGAACAGACAATGTAGAACCCTGGTACACTGGTTTAGCAGTGATGAATTCATGTGTTCCACAATCGTGTTCTGTGATAACTGTGTTAATAGCCAAATCAACCAAACGACGAGTCAAATAACCAGCAGTTGCAGTCTTCAAAGCCGTATCCGACATACCTTTACGCGCACCGTGAGTGGATGTAAAGTATTCAGACATGGTAAGACCTTCTTTAAAGTTCGAAATAATTGGAACTTCGATAATAGAACCGTCTGGTTTCTGCATCATTCCACGCATACCAGCCAACTGCTGAATCTGTCCTTTGGAACCACGAGCGCCAGACAAAGCCATCATGTGAATAGAATTCCAATTGTCGCCTTTGGTGTTTCCTAATGAAGCGTATGCTTTGTCACCCAACTCGTCAGTTGTGTGCATCCAAAGGTCAATCAATTTATTATGACGTTCGCCACCAGACAGCAAACCGTTTTGATATTGGTTTTCGATTTCTGCTGCTGCTTTTTCGGTTTTTTCTATGATAGCTTGCTTGTCTTCTGGAATAACGACATCGTCAAAACCAATGGAAATACCACTGCGTACAGCCTGTTCAAAACCAGTATCTTTCAAAGCGTCTGCCAACAAAATCATCGCTTTGTCACCACAATTTTCATAAGCCGTGGCTAACAGTTTTTTGATTTCTTTCTTTGGCATAACTTTGTTCACCAAATCAAATGGCATTTTATCAGACTTTGGCAATAATTCACCCAAAATCATACGACCTGCTGTGGTAGCATATTTCTTGCCATTTACACGCGCATAAATTGGTGTATGTAATGTGATTGTTTTGTTTTCCAAAGCCAATTTAACTTCGTCCATATTTACAAAACGTGGCGATTTCTTTTCGTCATGTTCACCGTTTATCAAAGAGATATAGTAAACACCCAAAACCATGTCCTGGGAAGGAACTGTCATTGGCTCACCATTTGCTGGTGACAACACATTGTTCGTAGACAACATTAATGTGCGTGCTTCTAATTGTGCTTCGAGTGAGATAGGGACATGCACAGACATCTGGTCACCGTCAAAGTCCGCGTTAAATCCAGCGCAAACCAATGGGTGCAGACGAATTGCCTTGCCTTCAATCAAAACTGGTTCAAAAGCAATCAATGATAATCTATGCAAAGATGGCGCACGGTTCAACAATACTGGATGCTGATAAATAACCTTTTCCAAGATTTCCCATACAATATCTTCGCCGTTTTCAACCATTCTACGCGCTGTTTTTAATGTATTAGCATAATCGCCAGCCATCAATTTTGCAAAAACAAATGGTTTAAACAGTTCAAGTGCCATTGTTTTTGGCAAACCAACCTGATGCATACGAAGTGTTGGTCCAGGTGTAATAACACTACGACCTGAATAATCTACACGTTTACCCAACATGTTCATACGGAAACGTCCCTGTTTACCACGCAAAGAATCAGATAATGATTTCAATGGACGGCGGTTCTGTGAAACCATTGGACGCGCTTTGTGTCCGTTATCAAACAATGAATCAACTGCTTCTTGCAACATGCGTTTTTCGTTACGAACGATAATTTCAGGAGCATGCATTTCAATAAATCTTTTCAAACGATTGTTACGAATAATTACACGACGATACAAATCGTTCAAATCAGAAGAAGCAACATGACCTGCATCCAAATTAACAAGTGGACGCATATCTGGTGGAATTACAGGAATAATATCCGGCAACATCCATGCTGGTTCTGTCTTAGAATCTAAGAATGATTCGACCAATTTTAATTGTTTGATGATAGATTTGCGTTTTGCTTCGGATTTTACTTCTGCTAATTCTGCACGCAAACGTGTTCTTTCGTCACCCATATCAAGGTTTGCGATTATAGAACGAATACCTTCTGCGCCGATGCCAACATGGAAGGAATCTTCACCAAAATCTTCAATCGCTTTTTGATAATCTTCTTCGCTGATAACATCGTATTGTTTCAAACTAGTAAGTCCTGGTTCTATAACAATATACGCATCATAAGAAATAACTTGTTCCAATTTCTTTTGTGGCAAATTATTTAATAATGTAGCGATTTTACCTTCGCGTAAAAACCATGTATGCGCTACAGGAATCGCCAATTTAATGTGCCCCATACGTTCACGACGCACAGATGAAGAACCAACTTCTACACCACAACGTTCACAAACAACACCACGGAATTTGATACGTTTATATTTTCCGCAAGCACATTCATAATCTTTGACCGGCCCAAAAATTTGTTGACAGAACAAACCTTCTGGTTCTGGTTTCAAGGAATGATAGTTAATTGTTTCTGGCTTTTTCACTTCACCATGCGACCAAGACAGAATTTCTTCTGGAGACGCAATAGAAATACGCAAAGCATCAAATTGTTCCTTGGTTTCTATTTG
>JAGCOU010000039.1 GCA_017642565.1 Alphaproteobacteria bacterium
GCCTTTAACCAACCCAACCCGCGAAGGATATACTTTCAATGGCTGGGTGATAGATAACAATTAATAAAAACGCCCGTTTGGGCGTTTTTATTTATGGGGCGGTTTTACCTCGCCATAGCGCAAGCGAAAGCGGGTGACCAGTCCTCGATACACAATATCCCAAACACGAACTCTGTTTGCTCGATTTTCAATCCTTGCTTCGCTTCGGTGAAAATCGGCATCGGGTGACCAGATTGCTTCGTCCAAATTACATTTGGACTACGCTCCCTTGGCTCGTTCGCTTCGCGAACCGGCATACTTCCGTCTGCCTCTCGCCTGCGGGTCGAACTGGCTTCTGCCATTTCTAGAATCTGGTCACACCGAATAAATTAAAATACCGCCACTTCGGGCGGTATTTTAATTTATGGGGCGGGTGACCAGATTCGAACTGGCGACATTCGGTACCACAAACCGACGCTCTAACCAACTGAGCTACACCCGCCATAAACTTTTGCACTTGGTTCTGTGCTTTCTCTGTCCGCCTGCGCTAGTTCTTAATTTCAACGAACAAATTATCATCTTTGGATAATCTTTTCCGTTGAACGCATTAGCTACGGCGCGACACTGAAATTTCTTAATTGTGCGCTTTGCGCGCAATAACGAAATTTCGTGGTGGAGCTGATCAGACTCGAACTGACGACCCCTTGCATGCCATGCAAGTGCTCTACCAACTGAGCTACAACCCCATACAGCGAAACTTATTTTATATTTCTTCTTGCCAAAAGTCAAATCATTTTGCTAACCTTTCCATTAGGTTATATTTTAAGGAGTTTTTTATGGATTATTCTTCACTGAAATTAGAAGCGGAACAAAAGACCGCACAAACACTTGAAGTTTTACAAAGCGAATTCGCTGGATTGCGCACTGGGCGTGCCTCTGTGCATTTGTTAGACGGGGTCAAAGTGCCTGCTTACGGTTCCGAAATCCCGTTAAATCAAGTTGCCACAGTATCAACACCTGACAACCAAACTTTGTCTGTGACTGTGTGGGATATTACTAATGCGCCGCTGGTCGAAAAAGCGATTCGCGATTCGGGGTTGGGTTTAAACCCTATGACTGCTGGTGGGGTTATTCGCTTAAACATGCCACCACTCACCGAAGAACGCAGACGCGAATTAACCAAGGTTGCTGGCAAATACGCAGAAGAAGCAAAAATTTCTATGCGCAATATTCGCCAAGATGCTATGAACAAAATTAAACGCGCTGTGACTGACAAAGAAATTTCCGAAGACGATCAACACAAATACGAAGAAGATATTCAAAAAGTATTTGATGGTCGTGGCAGCGAAGTTGATGCCATGCTTAAACAAAAAGAAGCGGACATTATGTCTATATAACAATAACCCAATATAAAACTTAACATTTTATATATTAAGGATTTAGATATGCTCAAATTTTTTAAGAAAAAAGATTTTGTAAAACCAACCAAAATTCCTCAACACATTGCTTTTATTTGTGATGGAAATCGCAGATGGGCAGAGGCACGTGGCCTGCCACCATTAGAGGGACATCGTGCTGGAATTTCTAATTTTGAAAACATGGTCGATTGGTTTATTGGTCAAGGTGTTTCTACTATAACTTTCTATTTATTTTCTACGGAAAACTGGAATCGCAGTGAAGAGGAAGTTAATTTCTTGATGAATTTATTTATCACTGAAATAGAAAAAAATATTAAACACGCGATTGAAAAGAATTTGCGTTATCGTGTTGTCGGTTCACGCGAAAGACTGCCAAAAAAGTTAGCAAAACTTTGCGATGAATTAGAAGAAAAATCTGCCGAAAATACTGGTGGCACAGTTGTGTTTGCTTTGAACTACGGCGGTCAAGATGAAATTGTGCGTGCTGTGAATGCTGCGATTGCAGACGGTAAACCTGTGACACTTGAAACTTTTGAAACTTATCTTGATACTGGTGAATTACTACCAGTAGATTTGATGGTTCGCACAAGTAATGAATGTCGCATTTCTAATTTCTTGCTTTGGAAATTGGCTTATGCAGAATTATTATTTATTCCAGAACATTGGCCTGATTTAATTAGAGATGAAAAATTATGGCAACGCGTTTTGCAAGAATACCAAAAACGCGATAGACGTTTTGGTGGTGGAAAAAAGAAAAACTATTCAGGAAAACAAAAATGAAAATAACTGATTTATCTAATACTGTGTTAAGATTCGTATCTGCGGCAGCGTTGCTGGTCGCTTTGATTGGCATTATCGCATTGGAAACAAACTTCCCTGCCCTTCATATCGTGAGATGGGCTGGCGTTGTGATAATGGTTGGCGCTATCGCGGAAATGTTCAAATGTTTAAGCGCAACAGATTCTGAAACTTTTAATAAAAATTCTTTTTATTTCATAACGTTCACAGTCTGGCTGTTTTTGATGCTGGTATCGGTTTATTTTGTCGGCGCACGCCCGTGGATTATGCTTTGGCTGTTGTTAATCATAGTTGGTGCAGATGTTGGCGGTTGGCTTTTTGGTTTAATACTGGGCGGTGATAAAATGTGGGAAAGATTATCCGCTCACAAAACTTGGTCCGGACAAATCGGTGGTATCATTTGTGGAACAATGATGTCTGTCCTGTTTTTCTTGCATTATAAACCGTTCGGCGAAGATGCATTGTTTGCCGTTCTGTTTGGGGTTACGATATCGTTATTATCTCAATATGGTGATTTAACAGCGAGTTTTATCAAAAGATGTTTGGGCATAAAAGATTTTGGAACTTTGTTGCCTGGACACGGTGGAATACTGGACAGATTTGATGGCTGGATTTATGTCTTGCCTTTCATGTGGTTTTTTATTAAATAACAACGCAAGGATATTATGATGCATACCATTTTAACAATTATCGCTTTGCTTATAGTTCTGGGAGTAGTCGTTTTTATTCACGAAGCAGGACATTTTTTGGCGGCGCGTTGGGCAGGTGTTCGTGTAAATGCCTTTTCTATTGGTTTTGGTCCTGCGATTGTTAAATGGAAAGATAAACATAATACTGTGTGGAAATTGTGCTGTTTGCCACTTGGCGGATATGTTTCTATATACGGTCAGGAAGATATGTTTGACCGCAAAAAATATGCTGCTTTGCCAAAGGCTAAAAAGATTGGACATTATCTTTCGGTGCCTGCGTGGAAACAGTTTATAATTATTGCCGCTGGTGTGTTTATGAATTTTATGCTGGCTTGGACAATTTATTCGGCTGATTTTATGTTCCGCTCTAGAACCGTTCAATTACCTGTTATTGGTCAGGTTGTTCGCGAAAGTGTCGCTTTTAATGCGGGCGTTAGGGCTGGCGATGTAATTGTAAAAATTGATAATTCTCGTATTGCCAATTGGGGTGAATTAATTATCGCAAAAGAACTCGCTGATAAACATAACGCAAATGTTTTAATTTCGCGTGGCGGAGATTTGGTTAGGGTTACTTTGACTCCTGCTGAAAGATGGGGACTTATCGCGGACGGCAGCAAAACAGTAAGTCGCAAAAAAGGATTTTTTAACGCGTGGTATTGGGGTCTGCGTGAAACTTATCACCAGTCCAAGACTTTGTTGATTGTGTTAAAACAGATTATCACCGGTGAACGCTCTTCTAAACAATTAGGGTCTTTCATAACTATTGCCCAGGTTTCTGGTCACGCATTAGAGGCCGGTTTCTTTGTATTCTTATCCATAATCGCCCTGCTTTCTGTGAATTTGGGTGTAATCAATTTGTTGCCTCTGCCAGTGCTTGATGGTGGCTATCTGTTAATATTAATCATAGAAGCAATTACCCGTCGCAAACTCGGTGGCAAGGCAATGGAAGTGACTATATTGTTTGGCTGGATTTTAATTGCGCTGTTATTTGCATTTACTATGTGGAACGATATAGCACGCGTATTTGGATTAAATTAAAGAGATGATAGATGAATATATTGAACTATAAACCTGTTGCTGGACAAACTATTGAGGAAGCCATTAATGCAGCCGTGCGATTGGCGAAAGAAAACAATTGCGTTGTTATTGCTGTGATTAATGATATTGTTATGTTTATGAATAAAAAAACTAATCCCAAACAGGCAACAAAAGATTACAGAGATAAAGTAAATTTGAGATATTATATTAATCGAACAATAAGAACGAAATAAAAAGATTGGGTTTTTGATATGATAGAAAAAAAAGTTAATAATCGGCAACCGCAGACTGATATTAAAGAAGCGATTCAATTGGCACAAGCATCTAAAGAAGATGTTATGGTGATTTTTGACAATGTTTTTGCTTTTGTAAACAAAGATTCTGTGGCCGACAAGGTCATAGGTGAATTATATTATAAAATGAGCCAACGCAATTTTATAAATGCTTTTATTAGACCAAGGAACAAATGAAAAAAATATTATTAAAGTCTTATTTGGTTCTAATTTTAAGCACATTCTGTGCGATTGATGCACATGCAACGGTTTTGTCTCGTATTGATGTTTCAGGAAATCAGCGCATGGATGATGAATCTATACGAATTTTGTCCGAAGTAAAAGTTGGAAGCAATGTTAATTCTGAAACAGTTAACGATGTTGCAAAAAAATTGCAATCAAGCGGATATTTTTCGTCTGTGAATGCTTCACTTGACGGCAGCGTTCTTAGAATCAAAGTAGAAGAAGCGCCAATTATAAATATGGTCACAGTCGAAGGTAACGATGAAATAGATACTGATGATTTGAAAAAAGAAATCAAAACCAAAGAACGCGCTTCTTATGATAAATCTGTTATTGGTGGCGATGTTCAACGCATGCTGACTTTGTATCAACGCAAGGGTTTTTTTGGAACAAAAATCAATCCAAAGAAAATCGATTTAGACAATAATCGTGTAAATGTTGTCTATGAAATTAAAGAAGGACATCCAACATATATTGAAGACATAGATTTTGAAAATAATAAAAAGTTTAGTTCACGAACTTTGCGTGGCGAATTGCTTTCGCGGGAACATGCTTGGTGGCGATTCATGACTCAGTTTGATGTTTATGACGAAGACAGAATTCAATATGATCAACAATTATTACATCAATTTTATATGCGAAATGGTTTTCTCGATTTTCGTATAACTGATGTCAAAGGGAATTTTACAGAAAACCGTGAATACTATTCTGTAAAATATACTGTTGATGAAGGCGAACAATACAGAATTGGTGATATTTCCATAGATAATCCTTTTGATGATGTGCCGTCAAAAGAATTAGACAAGGTTTTAACTGTATCCAAAAAAGATATTTATAATATTGATGAAATTGATGCAACCATAGAGGCTTTGCGTGGGGCTGTGGCAGACCATGGATATGCTTTTATCAATATTGAACCTGTGACAGAAAAACATGATGATACACGCACTGTGGATATAAAATTTGAAATCAAAAAGACTAATCGTATTTATATCAACAGTATAAATTTACTCGGCAATGTGCGAACATTTGATAATGTAATTGAACATCATTTACCTATGCGCGAGGGCGATCCTTTCTCGTTACAAACTATCGAGACAGGTCGTCAAAATTTAATGCACACACGCTATTTCAAAGATGTCCAAATGGTTCCTACGCGGCTTGCCGATGCAAATATGATGAATTTGGATGTCAAGGTTGAAGAACAACCAACAGGCGAACTGTCCGGCGGTTTGGGTTGGTCTACTATCAATGGTTTTATGGTTGATGCCGGTATTACTGAAAATAATTTTATGGGACGCGGTCAAATTGTACAAATTAAGGGTTCTATTGCACAGTATCAAAGACAGGCTTTGTTCAGTTTCACAGAACCTTTCTTGTTTAATCGTGAATTGTCTGGTGGGGTGGATGTATCTTATACTCAATATAAATATTCAAGTCTTGGTGGTTATGGATACGACCGTGATTCTTTTATGGTTGCAGGAAGATTGGGGTGGAGATTAACAGACCATTGGACACAAACTATGCGCCTATCTGCTTCATTCGACCAAAACTATGATTTACAACTTGGTGGATGGAAAAAAGCAAATCTTTATACTTTGGGGACAAATTTGCGTTATTATAATTTAAAAACAAACTTTCAACAGAACACTCATACGGGTATTGTTGGTAATTTAGGTGCAGCATATACTGGTTTTGGTGGCACAAATACTTTTATGAGGTATAGCGCAGATATTACAGGACTGGTGAATTTCCTTGATGACAGATGGCAATTAAAATCTTCGTGGGAATTTGGTTATTTACAATCTTTGGAAAGCGACAATTATATTCCACGTGTTTATCGTTACTTCCTTGGTGGGGAATCTTTGCGTGGTTTTGATGTTGCAGGTGTTGGTTCACGAAACTGGTTTTACAGGACCTATTCTTTGGGTGGTTTGTGGCGCGCTAATGGTTCAACCCAGTTGAATTTCCCAATATTTATTCCTGATGAATATCAAATCAAAGGTTTTGTTTTTGCTGACTATGGTATCTTAGGCAAACCACCAAGACGCGAGTTTCAATACCAAGGGCGCGATAATATCATAGACCAAAGTTGGCGAACTTCTGTTGGTGTGGGTATTTATTGGAATACACCTATGGGTCCTATGAATTTCTCGTGGGGCTGGCCACTGAAAGTTAATAAATACGATGACGAACGCAGATTCTTGTTGTCTTTTGCAACACAGTTCTAGTTGTTTTGTCTTGACGAGGGAGATTATTTTTTCTTATAATTTTTACAAAGAAAGGAGAAAGCATGAAAAAAATTCTTGTAATTTGCACATTGGCGATTGCTGGTTTATCAATGTCTGGTTGCGGTCAAATATACGACAGTGAACCAGTCAGCATTGGATATGATAACAATGAATTAAAGTTAAGCCCATGCGCTTGCATATTGGTATACCAAGCCTAGTGATAATTATTAAAATGGGGGGATTGATTGGATTATCCAAACAATTTTAATTTACCTGCGTTCAAAGCGGGCAAAACGATTGCCTTGTCCCGCTCTGTTGCTATTTGGATTTCTTTGGTTTTCTTTTTAATTATTGCCGCGTGCGGTTTTATAATATTGCAAATTCACTTTAAACAGAATTTTCCATTTTTGTTATCAGTTGACCCTTTGACTGATGAATGGACTGTTATCACTTATCCCAAAGAAAACAAAGAAAGCATCTCTCAATATAAATTCATCCAGGAAAAATTGGTGAACGATTTTGTTAATGATTGGTTCACTATATCCAGCAACGAAAAAATCAATGAGATGCGATGGCAGGCATGCACCAGGGAAGAATGCGAACAACCAGAAAAATTTAAACCATCAAATCTAACTTGTTCGTTGTCGTGTAAATCTTCTGTAACTTTGTTTGAAGAATTTCAAACCAAAGTCTTGCCTGATTATCGTGCGCGTGTAGAACAAGCAAAAGAAACATGGACCATTGACGGGCAATTAATAACACCTATGTCTGTTTCTCAAAACGGTAGTTCTTGGCAGGTATATGCTGTTATAAAATCTTCTATGATGCCAAGTTTTGATGTGTTGATTTTCATAGATATTGCACGCAACATCGAAGCATATCCTGTGACCTTTGGCTATTATGTCAGTCAGTTTAACTCTTACCGAATTGGGCTTTACAATGAATAAATTGATATCATTTTTTGGTGGTTTGATGTTAATCGGGGCAGTGTTCGCGATGGTGGTTTTGACCGCTTTGATTTATCGTGCTAATGAACGTTCTTCTGTTAAATCTTATATGTTTCAAATGAATGACTGGTCGACCGAAAGATTGGGTGTGTTACAAAACATAAACGATATATCTGCAAATGATTTGCGCAACAGATTAATAAAAAAATATGTGTCTGAATATTTCAAAGTTATTCCTGGTGAAGCCAATGTGTTGGATAGACCTATATTGAAAATGTTATCTACGACAGAGGCTTTCTCTCAGTGGGAACAAGGCGAAGCACAAACAATTCAAAAAATGTCTGAACAAAAAATGTTTCGCATGGTGACTGTTGATGATGCTGGCATCGCTGTAAATTCTGACGAGAATGTAAAATATGATAATTCTGACAATGCGGAAAAAATATATTATGTAGTGCGTTATTATATGTCAACCTGGGCAGAATCTAATATGATGGCTACGCAACCTGTTCTTGAACAAGGAACATTGTTTCTAGAGGCTCGTTTTGCACCTGGTATAAGGGAACATGACGGATACGGTAACAGGCTGGATATAAGAAAATATTTGGAATCTGGCAAAAACCCTGTTGGTTTGTTTAAATTTACGGTAACTAATATTGGGGACAAAATGATAAAATGATGAAAAGACTTGTATTTTTACTGTTTGCTGGTTTGGTGGCAGTTGCACCCTGCTCTTCGTTCGCAGACGATATGGATTTTGATGAATTCGCTATTGTCGACCAAGATGATACAGGCATTGACACGGAAGATGTTTCTTTGAATGCGGACGCTAGCAGTGTTGATGTCAAACATTTTGATATCGCAGGCGCAATGCTTGGTATGTCTTATGATGAAATCAAAAATTTATTTTTTGACGGTGGCGGACTTTACGCACCAAGGAAAAAGAACAGTGTTATCTATACTATAAACAAAGAATGGAAATATAACCTGGATTACGAATGCCGACAGAGTAATATATTTATTCCTGAGAAACTGGAAAAATGCATATATTCGTTGGCTCAAAATCGTGGATTGCTTTATATCGCAGAAATGCATTTGGAACGTGCTTTTACTGGTGAAACTTTGGATATATATTTTACGAGCAATGCCACAGATAATTTGGTTTGGAAAATCGTTTATACTAATGACGCCAATACACTCGAAGGAATTGATGGCGATGACAACAAATTCAACAATCAACGAGAAAAAAAATTACTCGCTTTTTGGCAAGGTGTTCTTGATAAATACGGCACACCAAATTCCGATGAAGACAAATGGATTTCATCTGAAAATGCCTATGACCCTATGATGCAGGCTTTTTATGGTCAACTGGTTTTGACTGACAAAGGTCTAGAGGCATCTGATGTAGCAGAAAACGTTCAAAAAGCGCGTCAAAATTTCCAGGCGAAACCTTATGCGTTCTAAGAAAACATCATATCAAATTGGTTTGTATTCTGAATTTCTTGCCAGAATGTATTTGCGTTTTCATGGGTATAAAATATTAAAAAGTCGCTATGTTACGGGTAAAAACACTAATCGCGCAGAAATAGATATTATCGCAAAACGCAAAAACACCATTGTTTTTATTGAAGTAAAATGTCGCAAAGATATTTCTGCGGCATGGGAGGCTATAACCCCTGCACAATCCCATAGATTGCGCCGCGCCGCAGAAACTTATTTAATACAAAATCACTGGATGGGTGATGCGCGTTTTGATGTAATCATAGTATGCGGACATAAAATATATTGGGCTAAAAACGCAATTTAGTTTTTTATAACTGCGCTTTTTATCAAAGTTACATCTTCTTTGATTCCGTCTATCTTTAATTGTAATTGCCCTATACCTGATTCTAATATAGTTGTTCTGTTTTCCAGAGATACTATTCTCTGGTCTTGACGTTCGATTTCTGAAACATACGAATCCTGGCGAGCAACCCAATAAATTATGCCCGCAATAAACACTATCAAAAACCAACTATCACGCAACGCATCCAAAAGAGAGAAAAAATTTTGCTGTTTAACCATGAAAAAAACAATAATTTACCATAACACATACGGCAATTTGTATTTGTATATTGTTTATTATGTTGGATTATTGCCCCTTTTTATAAAATTTTCTATTTGATGAACCAAAGCGTTCTGTGCAGCCCACCAACGCAATTCATCATCTGTTATATTTGGCCCCACTATGCGCTCTATGGTCAAGAGACGCAAATGAGCCAAAACTTGTTTTCCACTAGGACTCGCAAAAGTACGCGCATATTGTTTTTCAATATCTGTCATAACATTATCCTTGGATTAACATTTCTTCTTGTGCCATTTGAGCAATAGGCGCAACATATTTTAGTTCCGCATCACTATGCAAGGATATTTTATCTATTAAGCCTCTCCGCGATAATATTTGCAAGCCTCTCTCGCACAAAGGTCTTATGAATTCATGCAAAAGTCGACCATAAGTAGCCCCCAATATTCGCACCATATCTGAATTGCGCGCCAAGATTTCTGTGGCTGTCATTTCTTTGTCAGACAACAGTCCAAGCCTGTCTGCTAACAAAGAATGTCTTATTCTATCGCGCAAATCTCGCAAGATTATTTGAGACACATCAAAATCTGCACCACTTGATAACGGAGTCAAACCCGAACTGCCTACGGCTTTGGGTATAATTGCGCCAGGTGTTAAATTGATATTAGATAAATTGATAACACCATCATCATCTGCTTGCCATATTCCGCTGACAGCGATAGTTGCATTTTTCAAAACTAATTCTACAACTTTGTTGGCGGTTTTTATATCTGGCAGTGCGCGTAATACTGGGCCGCGTCCGTACAGTTCGCCACTTACCAAAGACCAACGAAAGATAATATACGGATTTGTTTCAAATGTTCCACGTGCGACAATGTTGTTTTCTAAATCGCCACCTACATCTATCCAGGCTGTAAAATCTTTACCTATTAAAGACTGAACCAGTGTGATAGGTGTTTCTGGGTTCGTTTTGATTTTGTCTTTTATATTAGACGGCAATGTGATATTTGGATATTTTTCCATTAAATCACATGCAGGCAATGATGTAGTATGAAATATTGCGCCCGGTAATAACGCGATATCTTTCATAGGAATAGATGTAAAAGAAAATGCGGAAGATGCCCCGACAGGATTTTCTGCCATGAACAAACACGCTGTTCCCAAAACAACCAAATCTATGTAACACTGGTGAATTGTGGTATAAAAATTAGAATCGTTTAAATGCGCGCGCAATACTGATGTTGCTATTTCCGCGTTTGGCGATTCATCACTCTCACGAACTAAGTTTATCCAAAGAGATTCTGGTGGCGTTAACAAAGAATACATGGATGCCGCCAAATTATCTACGGCATCTGCAGCAGTCGCGTCAAATAATGTCGCAGATTCTGCGTCATCTGTAGGAATAGTGTAACGCATAGCAGATTTCCATCTGGTTAACCATATTTCGCGTTCGTCCAGCGCACGTTTATATAATTGCATAAGATTTTTTTGCATTTATTTTCCTTTTGTTTTTTATTACAGATTAAATTCTGTTTTTGCTTTGATAAAACTAGAACGTTGATTCGCAGGTCTTGTCGGCAATGGGTTCATTGTCAAAGCCCCCGCCAATGCGTCTAGTCCATCATCGTGTTCCACAGAACCAATTGGTGTCCAAGCCAGCATCTCTGATAACAACATCGTCTTTTTAACCTTTTCATGCATATAGAGATGATTCGTTGTTAATATTGGTTCTATGGCGTTTAAAATTCTTGTTTCCTTGTTTATATGATTTGATATTTGAATTATGTTTATTGACATCTGTTGCTGTTGTGCTTTGGTTCTTATTATTTCTGGCAATGCGTTACCAAGACCGTTTATTTCTATACCAATTCTTACCAGCAAATGTTGTCGCATAAAATTAAGAACTGTTTCGCACTGATTCGCCAAAGGGTATAAATCATCGTCTGGCACAGATATGTAAAGAACATCATGCACAAAAACATCTCGATTTTTATCATCTCGATAAACCAAAGCACATACACTGCCATCTGAACTGTTTTTGCCAAACGAAGGGTCCCAATAAAAACATACCCCTGAAATACAATGAGACCCAATTTTACAAAGTCGATTATCAAATTCGTCTTCATAAAAATTAATGGCGCCAGGATCAAGATGCACACGTTCTTCAGCGATATATTCAAGCATCATTTGAGCAGAAAAATGGCGCGCCCCAACGATAGTTTCTAATTCATGAATTTTTTTAAGCGGAAAAAGCTCTGGCCAAGCCGGATTTCCGGCACTATCCATGATTGGTATCTTTAATTGTTTATATCCACTTAAAAAAGGTGTTGAATTATCAAAATTTTCGTTTAATCTAAAAGACATGGACTTTACCCCTAAATCTTTACCTGTTAATCTAGAAGCAGAACAAGCAGTTCTTGCCGCGGTTCTAATGAATAACCGCGCATTAGAATCTGTATCTGATTTTCTGTTGCCAGAACATTTTTCTCACATAGCACACCAAGAGATATATAAACTGGCACAACGTCAATATGCTATCGGCATACCTTTTGATATCATCACTGCAAAAACATATCTGGAACAACAGGGTATTTTGGAAAGTGTTGGCGGTGTTGAGTACCTGTATAAATTAACCTCTGCTGGCGCGACTGTCGTGAATGTTGAACATTATGGTCGCATAGTTTTTGACAATGCGCGCCGTCGTGATTTAATAAATCTTGGTCAAAGTATAATTGATGATGCATATACCGAAGATTTAGACAAACCTGTTAATACTCAAATTGAATCTGCCGAACAGAAATTGTTTAATCTTGCAGACACAGGACAAACTGAACGCAGTGTTGTCACACTGGCAGATGCATTAAAAAGCGCTATGCAAGAAGCAGAAATCGCTTACAAAGCAGATGGAAAGTTATCTGGTTTGACTACGGGTCTTGATGATTTGGATAAATCTATCAGTGGGTTACATCATTCCGATTTAATAATTATCGCTGGCCGCCCTGCTATGGGTAAGACAACGCTGGCTTTGAATGTTGCTTTTAATGCTGCAAATGCGATATTAAATGGGCGCGCTAATAAACAATACAAAGGTGCAGTGGCTTTCTTCAGTTTGGAAATGTCCTCTGACCAGTTGGCTGCTCGTATATTATCTTCACAATCTAAAATTCCATCGTCTCGTATGCGAGAAGGCAGCAATTTAACAGACGAAGATTTTATGAAAATGGCTCAATATACAGACGCTCTGTCCAAGGTTCCTATTGTAATTGATGACACTGCTGAAATGTCTGTTCCTGGCGTAAAGACACGCGCACGCCGTATTGCTCGCAAGTTTGGCGGTATCGCGCTTATCGTCATAGACTATTTACAGTTGATGACTGTTCCCGGTGGCAAACGCACAGATAATCGTGTCCAAGAATTATCTGAAATCACCCGTGGATTAAAGATTTTGGCCAAAGAGTTAGATGTTCCTGTCATTGTATTGTCTCAGTTGTCTCGTAAGGTTGAAGATCGTGACGACAAAAGACCAATCTTGTCCGATTTGCGTGAATCTGGTTCTATTGAACAAGATGCGGATATCGTCATGTTCACTTACCGTGAAGAATATTATCTAGAAGGTCATTCCCCAGACAAACGTTTATCTGGACTTACATCAGAAAACGCTATGCAAAACTGGCAAAAGCGCATGGATTCTTCCAGAAACAAAGCAGATGTTATCATCGCCAAGAACCGTCATGGAAAACCAGAAACTGTGCACTTGAGTTTCTTTGGCGAATATTCCCTGTTCGACAATTTGCATCAATACCAGCAAGTGCAAGACCAAGATTTTAATTCACATTTTTCTCAACAACCAACTGACGATTCAACTACCGTAGTTGATGTTAATGATATACCTGACGATATTATTTAATTTTTCCTTGCCAAAGTCTTAAAAATTGACTACTATTTTGTCAACAACAGATTCTAAGGAGTTTGATTATGGCACAAGAAGAAATAATTTTTCCTAATAACATCCGCAACATTCGCGCTTCCAAAGGCATGAAAATGACAGAACTAGCGCGGCGCGCTAATTTGTCTTTGTCCGCGGTTTCTAAGATAGAAAAAGGTGTTAGACGTCTTAATCAAAAACAATTGTTGAATGTATGCACTATACTAGGTTGCAAACTTTCTGACATATTTATTCATGAATCTGACGCTGTGGCAAAGAATTGGCAAAACGAAATTAAACGTCGTTTAAACGATAACGAAAATAGCGGTTTAAAGGTTTTTGGTTCTGGTTTACGCAAGATTCGTCAACGTTCCGAAAAAACTATTGCTGATGCTGCCAAAGCGGCTAATATGACTTTGTCTGTATATCATAAAATCGAAGTCGGTCAACGCGAAGTCTACGAAGACGAAATCGAAGTCTTGGCAAAAGCTTTTGGTTATACTGTACAACAATTATTCAACGAAATCGCTCAATTATATAATTCTGGCGAATTAACAAAACAAATTAACAAGGTTACAGAACGCGTTAAATCTGTTTTGGAACCTGGAAATCCTGTATCTGGTTTGGATATTCATGGTGGTTTATATGGCGCACAATTGTATGATAATGCTCGAAAAAAATTGGTTCCTGTGTTTGGTACGCCAGACGGCAAAGGCATCAAATTCAAGAAATCTGATGAAACAATGATTGTGGCACCGACTATGATGGAAGGGCTCAGCGGAATTTATGCTGTGATACCTAATTCAAAACGCGTGTCTGGCTTTATTCCAGAATCATCTTATGTTTTTGCTGACGCAAATCTAGAACCTAAGGCTGGCGATTTGGCTGTATGCATTGATGAAGATTTTTCAAAAATGAAAACAGACACTACGAGCTCTGCACAAATCGTTCTTGTCCGCCAAGATAATCACGGCAAAATCTACGGACATATATCAAACCCGGAAGAAAAAGTTATCGGCAAAACTATGCATAAGGTTGTTATGATTGTTATGCAATAATCAATAACTAACGGAGAGAGAACTAATGCCACAACAAGCACACATAATTGCACAAAGATTGCTTAATCTTTATCGCCAAGAACATGTTATCGAAGGCGGGTGGGCTGCTGTTAACAAAATCTTTCTTGAAGAAGCCACCAACGATCAAATCATCCACGAACTTGAAAATCTGCCAACTGGCAAAAAACTCATTGCTCATATTGATAACTTGCGCAGCGGCAAAACCCCTATGGATACCATAGACAAAGATTTATTGCCATACGGGGGCTTGATGTCTGGTCAAGAAATTACTTTCTCGTTAAGCCAAGAAGAAATCGCGGAACTTAAAGAAGCGCTTGATAAATTTGAACCTTCGCCTGAAAATTTGGAAGAAATCAAAAAACTGCCTTTTGTTCAAAAGTTCGGCACAGATTGGACCAAAGATATCAAGGCTGCGCTTGTTTCTCATCCAGATATGCTGGAACAATGGAAAACAGTTATCCAAACAGATACGGCTTACCAGATTTGGTATTCCGCCAAAGGATTATTGTCTGACACTTTGACAGAACGTCATCGTGCTCAAATCCAGGCGGACATGCCAGAATATGAAACATATTTACCTATGTTCGGCGAACAAGGAAAGGCTATGCTGGCAAAACTGCGCACGTTTATGTCTTCTGTGGCCTAGTCGATTTTATATATTGTATCGTGTGTATGTGGTGTCCCGATATAAATCATAGAGCCTTGGGGCGACAAAATAAAATCGAGTTCACGCAATCTTTCTCGTAAATTGATTCGTTTTTGTTGTGTATTACATGTATTAGGCACCTCAACATCGTCACAGATTATTAAATCAGATCTCATACCTGTAATATTACCAGTAATACCCTGACATATAACAGATGGCTCTCGAATCCCAATGGGTCGTTTAATAGTGATTTTATGGGTTCCCCATTCTTTTTTTACATCTGGCAAAATCTCATCGCACAAAGGATGGTTTTCTAGGATATTTTTTATATGAGACACCATTCGTGAAGCCAAGCCAGATTCGGCAGACAATATCAATATTCTTGTATTTGGTTTATAATACAAAACGCACGCAGCAAATACACCGACTACTGTCGATTTTCCAGAATGTCGAAACGCAGTTAACAAACCCCGATGAGGCTCGTTATTTAAAACATCTACCAAAAATTGCATTATCTGTTTATGGTGAGCAGGTGTTGTAAAACCGAGAATTTTATTCCAATCTTCCAAAAAATCAAAGGCTTCCGTAATCGTCATTGTTTTCATTGTTCGCAGATTCTGTGACATAGCCATAATCATTTATCAAAGATGGCAAAGCATTATCCAGCACATTAAGCAAATTATTATAAAGTCCTAAGACTGCACCCCCAGAAAGCTTGTCTTCTATGGTTTGCAACGCATAATTTATTTGCGTTAACACATTATCGTGAATATTTTCCCAAGAAGACAAATCTATATCTATATCGTGCAAATCTTGGAATGCCGCTAGTAGAAAATTAAAATCAGAATTTAAATCTTCGGGATCTATTTTCTGTGTTGGCTGATAATCAATAATTCTATCCAGTGATACCTTGCGGAAAATATCAATATGTTTACCAGACAAAGGCGCCGAAGCAAACACAACAGAACCACCATTAAAATTTGAATTAGGGTTTACATCATATTGTGTATCGTCCAGCAAGACATTGTCTATTGCCACTTTGATATCTGCATTTTGAAAAAACGGAAAAGAAAACACAAACTCTGTATTGCTTCCGTCTCCTGTGTATGAAATTTTATACATGACACCCCCCTAGCCCGCTATTTTATCAATTCTAGACAACCAAGTTTTTATTAAGTTTGGTTTTTTTGTTTTTATTTTTTTGATTTTTTCCAAATTGTCTTGCTTTTTTTTATCATACGGTTGCGATGCTTCTTCGCGCAAACGATTTAAGACCGCATTCTCGGAAAAACTGTTACCCGAATTTCCGTTCCCTCCAAATTTTGCTCGTTGTGTTGCTAGTGCTTTTTTTATCAAATTTGTTTTTTCTGCTTCATCTGTTGCGATTTGAGATAAAATTTTCTGTCGTTCATTTGCATCAGTTTTCTTAGCATTATTATATTCTAAAACTTTTGTCACATCTGATACTAGTTGTCCCATAATAACCTCCTTATTATTTTATATTAAATACCAACCATCTATTGATACAGACAATATTGTCGCTGGTAGTTGTTCGCTGCTTGACAAAGTCCACAAAGGCTCTAGTGTTTCCTGTTGGGTTCCCAATAAATTCATTGATAAATCACCAGTATAACCAGAACTGTTTTCTTCGTATGCCCAATTTGGTATTTCCGCACGATAATTATTTATAAACAAAGTTTTTGTTTTCATTACTCGCACAGAAACTTTTCTTGTTCTAATTTTCTTAGGGCTGTGGCCATTTACTATCATTGGAAAGGCTGATACTTTATAAGCAAAACCGTATGAATCTGCGTCGTTCAATTTTGTATTATCAAACTTTTCAAGATACTGTGTGTTTTGTCTTTTGACGATAACATAGGTTTCGTCTCCAACGACTGTTATGTATTTGAATTGCCCATCTGTTTTATATTGTCCCCAGGCAGCAATATCTGTATTTGCATAGTTATGAAATACTGCCATTGAACCATCTTGCATAACCATAAACAATTTATGTTGCGCAAGATTGTAAGCAATACTCACAGGCTGATTTAATAAATGTTTTGAATAAACACATAAATCAGTTGCATTATATTTATTGTTAAGCGCATCTAAATCTAATTCGCGGATATCTTTACCTGACTGAGCAACAAATACTGTGCTGCCTTCAATTTGTTGTGGGGGCAGATATCTATTAACAATACTGCCTATGGATGTATGCTTTTTGATATTAACATTTGACGGTGTCAAAGGTGTGTTTGATATCGCCCATTCACCAGTAGAAGTTAATATTTGTAACGCATCACAACTTACCAGATTACATATTTGATTATGTTGAGAAGATAATAAAACCGTATATATTGCTTCATCATCTAGTCCTGTACCCGTATCAAAATTGTTATATTCACCGACTTTGGACATCCAAATATTATTTGGAGCGGACGGTGTCCCACCAAAAACAAGTCTATTTTGATGGAAAGCAATAGTCATCGGCCATCCGCGTCTTGTGTTAAAAGTCGCTTCAAACCAGTCTGTTATCGGGGTAACCGGTATTGAAAAATCGCCGTTTGTATAAACCGTAGCAACGCGCGCGCTTTGCACAGATTCTATAATCCATTGTTTGTTATTAACCAGTAATCTTATATTTAACCATGTGTTGTCCCATAAATCTGCGCTCGCAGTAAAGGTTGCATGATTATTATCTATGTTACTAATGCCGATAGTAATGGAAATATCTTGAGTATCGTCATAACGAGTAAACGGCATATTCAAAGTCGTATTTGAATTCATATAAAAACGAAATACGGTCAAAGAAAACCCTGTAGATGTCTTGGTTAATATTTGTGGCGCATAATCAGGATGCACAAAAAACATAGTGTTAAATCTTTGGACATACTGCAATTTACTTAAATCACTACTGTGCCACGGAGTAACGACAGTTGCTATTTTACTGTCATTGTAATAAACATCCAGCAATCTTTCATAAAAAACCAGCAAATATTTTTCTGATTCGTTGATTACAAAAGGTACTAATATCGCATTGTTTGCGATGTTTTTTATTTTCTTTAATCCTGGTCTGCGGCGCAAGCCTCCTGATTCTAGGACGTCCATATTTTCAAGTTTTGCCACACCATGAACAGTATTTATCGCATAAAATTCTGGTGCAACTTCACCACTAGAAAAAACATTTTGTGTTTTAAGAAAATTTCCCATTATGCAGTCCTTTTGGTTAAAATCTCGAACTTATCAAAGAAAAATCGTTTATATTTGATTGGTTTGAAGATGTACTGTCTATGAATTTTGCAGATTGAAATTCTGATTCGTACAAAGCAGTCATCATCTTAAAAACATTCGCATCACCTATCAAAGGAATGCAAAATTCTACTGCCAATTTTGTCGCAACAAGTGTTGCAAAATATCCCGGGAAATCTTCCGGTTCAGTTTTCACAATTGCTGATATTTCTAAACTATCCCCAGATGTGTTTATTGTATTGCCTGTGATTTGACCTTCACATTTTAATACGCGCAACACATTCGCAGGTATTAAAAAATCTCCATCTGTATTTTTAGTTAAAACTATACTTTGTGTTGCAAAACGCCACGGAAAAGTTGCCAGCAAAGTATCTGTCACAGGCTCAAACAAAGTCCGCGACAACTGCGCAGATGCAGAATCTTCACGCCAAGATTGGATTGGTTTTTCACCTAGTTTTAACAAAGCCATTGAACATAAATCTATTTTTGTAAACATATCTTATACCTATTGATTGAAAAACGGGCCGCCAGATGCGACCCGTTATATAAAAAGAAAACACGTTTATGATAACGCACCAACAGTAACTACGCCTTCTGATATAGTAATTGCTTTGATTGTTGCCCCGTTGGAACCATTAATCAAAATGATATCACCTGTATTCATCAAAGTTTTTACACTGGAAAAATAACCAGAAGCAGTTATAGTCGCTAATGTAGCGCTTTCTTTATAGTGCCACAAAGTAAAGCCGTTTGCATACGCAATCACAGACAAGTTTTTATTCTGAAAAGCCATTTTGTTCCCTTTTGGTTATATGTTAAGCCGCATCATCATCGCACTTGATACGAACAATGCCTTCGTTATCAATCAAAACAGCACCCTGAGACATGCTATTGCTGATAAAGTGTGCAGCACGTTCGCCGTGCCATGTGATATCTGTTTTTACTTCTTGACCACAAGCATGACCAATACTAGATGCATGATACATAAAACAATCACGGTCATCTCCGCTTGCCAAAGGAAGTGCATTACACAAAATCCAATTAACACCCAACCATTTTCTAGATTCGCAACCATCTACCAAAGGTGTAGCATTACCAACATAATCAGCAGAAACAAATTCAGAAATTTTTAACAATTCGTTCCATTGATGAACGCCAACAACAGCGAATCTGCGACCATCATCTGGCACATCGTTTTCATTCAATTTTTCCAAAGCAGACATAATAAGAGCCTTGGTTAAACCTGTGCTGTAATCACCGACATATTGAGTTGCATTGTTCATTGCTGCAATAATCAATTCATCTGTTTTGCGTCCCAAAGCATAAGCCCCAGCAGAAGCAACAACACGACGTTCATCTACATTAGTTTTCAATTCATCCAATGCGTCTACCCAATCACCTGCATAGTAATCTTGCAAAGTGCATTCTACTGGCGTGTGATTTAAATTCATCACAGGGACAATCCCATGACGAGATTTTGTGCTGGCAATACCTTTGCCAACTTTTTGAAAGGTTGTAGAAGCGCCAACAACTCCAGATTTGCTGCGAATTGTAGAACGCAATTTTGTGCCCATTTGTTGATATGCCAAATGAACATCTGCTTCAAATTGTTTTATAAACACTTGGTCTACTGACATAGACATAAGAAATCCTTTTTGTTTAAGTTAACTAAGCCTTGCGGCATGAAAATTTTGATTAATGGTTATGCAAGTAAATGCGCCATAAAAACAAAATGTTACATTCGGGTCCACAAAAATGGATTATCCAATAAAAAATTCAGTTAGACTTTTAATAATCTAACTGAAAAATTTATCATAAAAAAATCCCCAAAATCTAAGATTCTGGGGACAAATAATTGATTAATTATTTATTATTTTTTCTTTACTACTTTTTTAGCAGCTGGTTTTTTTGCAGGTGCTTTTTTAGCAACTGGTTTTTTTGCAGCAACTTTTTTTGCAGGTGCTTTCTTAGCAGCTGGTTTTTTTGCAACTACTTTTTTAGCAACTGGTTTTTTTGCAGCAACTTTTTTTGCAGGTGCTTTTTTAGCAACTGGTTTTTTTGCAGCAACTTTTTTTGCAGCTGGTTTTTTTGCAGCAACTTTTTTTACAGCTGGTTTTTTTGCAGCTGGTTTAGCAGCTGTTTTTGTGCAAGCACATTTTTTCTTAGAACCAAATAACATAATTCTCTCCTTTCTATGTTTTCGGATAGAACAAAATTTTTTTTGTTCTTGTTTTATATTTTATATGAAACAAAACAAATAGTAAAGAATAAAATGAATTTATGAATATAATTTTTTAAAACCATTTTCAATTTTTCTAACATACTCTTCATCATGGTCGCGCCAATATTTTGGATCGCGCATCATGTTTCGCAAAACATCATCAGTTAAATTTTCTGTTGTGTTTTTATTTGTTAAAACATCCGGTTCAAGAGATTGCATCATTCTGTACATGCCTTGTATTCCCTGGGGTGTAGAGCACAACTCTTCAAACGCATCCTTTGGTAAAAATCTTTCACCAAACGCATTTATTTCACGCAAAGCCTCGTTCATTTTTTCATCATCACCAAAAAAATTTTTCAATTCATTTATTGCGCTTGTTTGCTTTTGAAGTTGAAATAAATTTTTTAATGTTGGTTGTAAAAATTCTTCAGCGATTGCATAAATTTGTTCAACTTGTTTTGAAGTCAAACCAATTTCATGAAATTTTTCACGAACCGATTCGTCTTCGAGCAAAGGATTAATTGGATAATCAGAAGCGTTATCTGGCACTCCAATTGCACGATTAAATTTTTGTTTTGTTGCATCATCGCTGTCATCATTTGGCAGTGTCACCATATTGCTCATCTTTTTTTCGAGCTCACAATATGATTTAACTAATGCAGAAGTGTTTAATTCACCTTTGTCATCTAGAAATTTTTCTGGAATTTGTTCCATTAGATTTTCCTTTGGTTGAAGATTCTTGTTTAAGAAAATAAATTCCGCCCAATGTAAATATAGTTTGTAACATTGTAAATATATCTGCGTCACCTATGAGATAAGCACCTATGGCAGATATAATACCAACGCTGGACACTACATAAGTTTTACGATTTTGTAAATAACCGCCTTTGATTATTCTATTCATGATTTTCCTTTTGCTGTTTATAAATAGTAAAGTATATCTTCACACTCAAAAATGTACCCGCGCGCGATTGCCCATTGTGGCAAAACATCTGTGTGATGAAATCTAGTTGCACCAAAAACACTGTCGCTCAAATTACCATGCAACATAGTTTTTACAATTCGTAAACACATTTGAAATTTTTTATCATTGGCGTCCACAGATAAAAATTTATGTTGCGGAGATTTTTCATTTAACGCGTCAAAAATATTTTTATCTGTCGCAATATCTTCAAAAGATTTTTCATATTTGATATGAATATTGTAAATCATTGATGTCATTGCTTCAACAGCCTTTAAAGATATGCCTTTGGTTTCAGCGAACACAATTCGCGCTAGATTATACGCAAGAACTTGTGTCTCGTCTGGATTTTTTATTAAACTTAGTTGCATGATTTTTACCTGTGTTGTGTTAAATAAAAAAAACGCACGACAAATGCGTGCGGAAATAAAAACAAGAATAAAAAAACCGCCCTTTGTGGCGGATAGAATTCTTACTCTTGATGTGACATATATTATCACAAATTGACATCAAAGTCAAGCGCTTTTAAATACTGATTTCGTCTCCGTATGTTAAAATATACCTTGAACCTTCGCGTAAAACCAATGCGCCGTCTTCGTTAAGCCCCATCAATTCTGCCTCTTTGCCATGATATTGAATTGTTTTATTAAGTCCCGCAGCAAGATTCATCCAACGTTCCCGAACAATAGAAAAATTTGCACCACGCCATTTATCTATTTTTTTCATCAACACATTTAAGACATCTTGGATATCAACATCTTTGTAATTATTTATCTTGGTAGTTTTATATTCTTTGACAGTTGGACAAGTTTTTATATTTATCCCTATGCCAACAATTACAAAATTTTGAGAATATTCAATTAGCACGCCACTGATTTTTTTGCCGTCTATTAAAACATCATTAGGCCATTTTATTTGCGGCGTTATTCCAAACGAAATCAAAGTTTCTGCAATAGCAACCGCCACAGCATAAGAAAGTTTTGGGTCGCGTTCACCGATTCTATAGATAAAAGATACATATAAATTTCCGTGGTGCGAAACCCAAGTCCGTCTGTATCGTCCGCGTCCTGCGCTTTGCGCCAATGCCATAATCACAGTTTTATTTGTTGCTTCGCCACGTGCGATTAAATCATGCGCTAAATCTTGCGTGCTTGAGATTTTATCAAAAGATAATAATTTATAAGCGTCCAATTCTGTATTTTCCGTTTTCGTTTTGAATGAAATCATGTCCGTATTTTTTGCGCAACTGATAAACAGCATTTTCAACTGTGTGAGTTGTTATATCAGGCAGAAAACCAAGTCTTTCTTTTAATTCGCGCATAGATATATTTGGATATTTATACAACACCACGAGAATTTTTCGTTGCAGGCCTGGCAAAATGATATATTGACCAAATATATCTGTTATAATGTCTTGGTGGTCAAGACAATCAAAAATAATTTTTTTCAAATCTGCAATAGAAACAGGTGCACCGGTATCGATATCATCAAAAAATACATCTGCCTCATTTTGATTATCAACAACGGTAGCACCCAAATCAGCAAAAATCTGCTGCCAATACTTGTCGGACGAATAAATCTTTATATTTTCTAACATATTTGCAGAATACCTGAAAAACAGACATAGTGCAACATATTATTAGACTATTTATAAAGTATTTTCATGAGACGAGATAAACTTAGTAAAATCTTCAATCGAAGCCCCTGTGGACGCAAGTATTTTGGAAATACTGTTCGTTGAAGGCCATCTCGGTTGACCTTCTTTGGACCAACGTTTGCTTTTATTAAAAGTTGTTGGATCTAAACCACTACATTTTGCGAGTCCGGAACAAGACATATTATGTTCTGTGGCAAATTTTTCTATTGCATGCCATACATCTTCGTGTGTCATTATCTTTTTCTCCCTTAGGTTATCTTCCAATTCAACACTTTGATAATACGGCATTTTTTGCATTTTGTTGAACAGTTTGTATTCCTAGGTAGAAAAACGCAAAAAATATACAAAAAAAATTTTTTGACAAAAGTCTTGACAAATGCTTTTTTGTGTATTATATTTCGATTCGTCAAGGGGTGAAAATCACTTGACTATATCGAGCCCAGAGTTTTCAGACTCCCTCCTACATTCTCTCTCCTCTGGACTTTGGGCTCAAACGACAGTTTAGGATGCCCATTTCTTTTTCTCCTTTCCTTCCTTTCAGGGCATCCGGAAAATACCGCCGGCAACGGCGGTGTTTTTTTTATTTATAAATAAAAATTATTTATCGAATACAGCGAATATTTCCCAATGGGCAGAACCGACAAATTGATCCACAGGAATTGCAACAGTCATTTTATATCCGCCCCGCCCTAGAATTTCTTGGTCACGAACAAAAGTGTTTGGATTGCATGATACATAAATCACGCGTTTCACATTAGATTTTGCCAATTCTTTTGACTGTTTCTCAGCGCCACTGCGCGGGGGATCCATTATAACAACATCATATTGATTAAGATTCTGCACCGTCAAAGGCTTTTTAAACAAATCTCGCCCTATGCCATTACCAAATATATCAAAGCCTGTTGCTTTTGTAGAATAAGTAAAATTGCCCAATCCACAAAATAAATCAGCAACTTTCTTGGCGCCGTTTGTATATTTCACAACTAAATCACGCAAGATTTGTTCTGTTTCTATTGTCGGCTGCAAAAACGCGCGTGGCGGATATTTTACTGTTTTATCATCAAATCTTATTTCTGGTTCAACATATTGTCTTAGTGTTTTATCGTTCCAAACAAAACGAATAATTTGTAGCGGTAATTTTTCAACACTTTCTTTGAAAACAGCGCAGGCATAAGGCACATCAGCACTTATCGTCACATCTATTCCATTTTCGCATTTTGTTATTAGCACACTGCCACTGCCCGTCCATGGCAATTTTGCAATATATGGTAACACCGCATTTATTTCATCACATAAATTAGGACAATTGTTAATATCAACGATATCTTTGCTCTGTTTTTTATAAAAACCAAAATGCCCATCTACAAAAGCAAAATCAGCGCGTCTGCGCGTGCCAGCCCTGCCCCAGATTGGTGGTTGTGTAAAATTTAAATCTGGCAATTCAGTCAATTTAGATTCGCGATATTTCGCGTCATAACAATCATACTTACAGCCACCACACAGGTTAAAAAAAGGACATTTTTGTGTTATCATATTTCTATCTTAACATAAATTCTGTCTTGATTCCAATTTGTTTTGAAACTATTATATAATCATGAAAAAAAATACAGATAAAAAAGTTGCTTTGTTTTGTGGTGCGTTGTCACTGCCTTTGCTGACGCGTGATGCATTACGCAAACGCGGTTGGGATGTTTTTGTTATCGGGCTTAAAAACTTTTACGATTCAAAATTAAATCCTGATTTGGTTATTCGCTTGGGCGCAGGCGGCACAGCAGCACGCGAATGCAAAAAACGCGGTATTTCTAAACTCGTGTTTGTGGGTGCGTTGGGGCATGTAAATTTGGGCGATATTCGACCTGATTTTTGGTCTTTGTCTGTGTTATTAAGCGTTTTAAAACATCAAAAAGGATATGATTCTATGGCTGTCGCATTTAACAAAGCGTTGGAAAAACGCGGATATGAAATTGTTGCTGCGCAAGATTTGGCACCAGAATTGACTTTTGAAAAACCTGGTATTCAAACAAAAATTAAACCTGCGCGGGCTGATTTGCGCGATATTGAACGCGCAATAAGTGTGTCTCATACTATTGGCACAGAAGATATTGGTGCATCAGTGGTTGTTGATAAACAGGTTATTGCTGTCGAAGCCGCCGAAGGTACTGCGCGTATGTTGGAACGCGTTGTTGAAATGCGCAAAGGCAAAAAAAGAAATGGCGGCGTATTTGCCAAGATGACTAAGCCTGGCCAAGATTTACGCATAGATATTCCTGCGATTGGTGTTGATACTGTTCGCGCAGTTGCCGCTGCAAAATTGCATGGAATTATTGTTAACGCAAAAACTTGCTTTGTAATTGATAAAAAGGCTGTGATAGACGCCGCAAACAAAGCTAAAATATTTATCAAGGCAATTTAAAATGAAAGAGAAAATACCAGAAAAGCAAGAAGTCTGTTATCAAATAGTGAACGTCAAAGACACAAAAAAAGGTCTCAAAATAATCCGACCCTCTATGAAAGAACTAAGAAAAAATGTAATTAAAAATTATTCTCCAGAACAATGTGCCGAATATGTGTCAAACAAAGTCAAAGTTAGAGTGTTACCATCAGGCGTTATAATTTCCGATTATCAATGGAAAAAACACAAAATGGATAAAAAAGGCATAAATTACAGCAAAATGATGGCTACTTACTTAACTGCTGACGCACAAAATTTGATATTAAAAAAGACAGGTGAACCCGTACATCAGATAGTTTTTAAAGCGTTTTATAAAAAATATTGTGGGAAAGATTATATAAGCAATGGAACAGATATTCATCACATAGACAATAATGCGTTGAACAACCAACTATGGAATCTTGTTGTTTTAGACCGCACAACACATTTAAAAAAAGTTCACAATAGTAAACATTGAAAAAACCGCCGAAATGGCGGTTTTTAATTTTATCAATGTTCTTTATTTTTTGATTTCTTTGATTGTTACTTTGAACACTGCTTCTTTGCCAGCCAAACTTGTTGCTTGGTAATCTTCTGGGAAAGTAATTTTTACTTCGCGAGTTTCACCAACCTTGGCACCAATCAATTGATCTTCGAAACCTGGGATAAATGTGCCGCTGCCCAATTTTAATGGATAATTAGAAGCGGTTCCACCTGCGAATTGTTCACTGCCCATAAAGCCAGCAAAATCGATAACAACTGTGTTACCATTTTTTGCACCGCTGTCGCAACCAGCAACCATAACTGCGCCACACATTGCCATTACACCCATAAGTTTTTTCATTTTGTTCTCCTTTTGTTGTTTTGAGTTTAGTTATTTTTTATTGTAAACGCATCTAAATCCATATTCGCGCATTGTCACACCTTCGGATTCGACACGATAATCAAAGAAAGATGTTGGACGCATCACATCAAACGAAGGCTGATCATAAACAATCACCACGCTTTCAGCATTACGCCCACACACACGTTTCATTTCATAATCTGCAACACGCGCCAACACAGTTTTAATATCTGCATCAACATCTGTTCCGTCTGCATTTTGCATTAAACGCAAGCGCATTTCACGAACATCTGTGTCACCCAATAAAATTTCTACACGAATCATTGTGCCTTTGTATTCTTGCCATCTGGTTTCTTTGCGCGCAGTATTCCATTTCTTGGCAGCCGCTTCGCGTTCTTCCATTGTTCGTGGCTGATACGAATCGATTTCGGCATATTCGTTTTCATCAGTTATGTATTCTGCGGTTCTTTCGGTATAAACCTCACCCCCGTCTTCGCCGTAAAATCCGCCATTGTCAGAAGCGCACCCAGTTATCAATAACCCGGCACACAAAAGGTAAAATATAGATTTTTTCATTTCTTTTTCTCTTTGGTTCTTTTTCATTCTAGCAAATAAAATTTTTTGATTCAAGACTCGATTTATGATAAAATTGTAAATAATGACAAATGTAGTTCTTGAATCTTTATTGAAACCACTCGAAGAATTTTATTCGCCTTCCTTCATTGAAGAAATCGCGATAAATCACGCTGGTGAAGTTTGGATGCGTCTTAACGGGGGCAAAGTTCCATGGGTTTCCTATAACAGTGAAATATTATCAAAACAATACCTTGTTGATTTAATTCATACTGTGGCGAACATTTACGAAAGACCCTTTGACCCAGTGCATGGAATACCTGTGGTGTATGCTACACTGCCTGGGAATCATCGTTTTTCTGCCATAGCAGGACCAAATGTTCAATATGATGAACGTGATATAACTGGCGGGGTCGCGCTTAATATACGTGGTGGCGGGGTCAGGGAAACTAATTTTGAAAACTATCATTTGGAACGCGGCAAGAAACTGTTGAAGGTTAAACCACGCGAATCGGTTCGTCCTGATGATCCATACGAAAGATTAATA
>JAGCOU010000040.1 GCA_017642565.1 Alphaproteobacteria bacterium
AAGCATCAAATTGTTCCTTGGTTTCTATTTGTCCAAATATCTTTTGCAACATATTTGTCATGTGTTTTTGCTCCTTTTAAGTCACTAAAAGTGCCTGTGGCCCGCAGGCGATTTTTCAATCGCCTGATGGCCGGGCCACTAATCCATTTTCTTTGGGTTCAATGCTAAACCCAATCCCCTCAGTTCGCGCACCAAAACATTGAACGCTTCTGGGGTTCCCATCTGGATATCGTTGTTTCCGGAAATAATTGCTTCGTACATTTTATTTCTTCCAACGATATCGTCAGATTTAACTGTTAACATTTCGCGCAAAAGGTGCGCTGCACCGTGTGCTTCCAATGCCCAAACTTCCATTTCTCCAAGTCGCTGACCACCCATGTGTGCCTTACCAGACAAAGGTTGCTGTGTGACCAAAGAGTAATTACCAGTTGAACGTGCATGAATCTTTTCATCAACCAAGTGATGCAATTTCATCATGTACATAACACCAACCGTTACAGGACGAGCAAATTTTTCACCAGTTACACCATCATACAATGTGAATTGTCCAGATTCTGGTAATTTAGCCAATTTCAACATTGCTTTGATTTCTTCTGGTGTTGCACCATCAAATGTTGGGGTTGCCATTGGAACGCCGTTACGCAACAAAGCAGCCTGGGCACGAACATCTGTGTCTGTCATTTTTTCTAATTTTTCAGCCACTTCTTTGCCGTAGATTTTGCCCATTACATTACGCAAATCGTCTGTTACTGCGCGTTTTTGTTTCACTTCGTCCAAAACTTCGCCGATTTGTTTACCCAAACTACGTGCCGCCATTCCAAGGTGAGTTTCAAATATCTGCCCGATATTCATACGGCTCGGCACACCAAGTGGATTCAATACGATATCAACAGGTGTTCCATCTTCCATATGTGGCATATCTTCAATAGGAACTACGCGGGATACGATACCTTTGTTTCCGTGACGACCTGCCATTTTATCACCAGGCTGTAATTTCATTTTGTGTGCGATATACACTTTGACTTCTTTTAAAACGCCTGCGCCCAAAGCGGTGCTTTCCGTTGCTTTTGCAATTTCTGCATCTGCGCGTTCGTTCAAATCTTTCAATTTCAAAATGTGTTGTTCACGCAATTCATCAATTTTTGCCTGGATTTCTTTATTCGAAACAACCAATTTTTTCATATCTGCTGCACGAATACCTTCGAAAACTTCAGCTGTTAATTTTTTACCAACAAAAGGTTTTAAACTACCTGAACCAGCAGAAATCGTGGCGTTTTCAGCCAATTGGAAGATTTGATCTGCAAAACCTTTTTCAACAATAGCGGTTTCTTCATCGCGTTGTTTGTTGATAGTTTCGATTTTTTGCAGTTCAATCATTTGTGTTCTATCGTCTTTTTTAACACCATGACGAGTCAAAACATTAACACCAATGACCGTTCCTTCTTCGTTTGGTCCAACCTTTAATGAAGTGTCTTTAACATTCAAAGCCTTTTCACCAAAGATATTACGCAACAACGCTTCTTCTGGGGTCAATAATGTTTCAGATTTAGGAGAAACACGACCAACCAAAATATCACCCTGTTTCACGCGTGCGCCAACATAGATAATGCCAGATTCATCCAAATTCTTTAATGCTTCTTCACCGACATTTGGAATATCACGTGTAAAGCTTTCTGGACCTAGCTGAGTATCACGCAATTTAATTTCTTTTTCTACAATCTTGATAGATGTGTAAACATCATCGCGAGAAATGCGTTCAGATATCACGATAGCGTCTTCGTAGTTGTATCCACGCCATGGCACAAACGCAACCAAAACATTGCGTCCCAAAGCCAATTCACCGTAATTCATAGATGAACCATCTGCGATAATATCGCCAGCAGAAATTCTATCGCCTACATGAACAAGCGGTTTTTGATGAACCAATGTTTCACCATTAGAACGACCAAATTTTTCAAGATTATAAATATCTACACCTGTCACAACATTACGCGAATTCATACATTTAACCACAATACGATTAGCATCAACAGATTCAACTATACCGCTGTGTTTTGCAACCTTACCAGTTCTAGAATCACGCGCAACTTCGCGTTCAATACCTGTTCCAACAAGTGGTGCTTCGACACGCATTAATGGAACACCCTGACGTTGCATGTTTGAACCCATCAAAGCACGGTTCGCGTCGTCGTTCGCAACGAAAGGTATTAAACCTGTGGCAATAGACACAACTTGACGAGGTGCCACGTCGATTAAATCGATTTCATCTTTTGGAACCATTGTAAATTCGCCATCTACACGCGCCGTAACCATGTCTTCTGCCAAAACACCAGAATGTGTCGTAGGTGTATTTCCTTGGGCAATTTTGTGTCCCAATTCTTCATCAGCAGTCAAATACACCATTTCTTCTGTGATTTTGCTGTTTTTTACAACATAGTAAGGCGTTTCAATAAAGCCATAAGGATTCACACGAGCATACGCAGACAAGTGAGAAATCAAACCGATGTTTGCACCTTCAGGTGTGTGAATTGGACACAATCTTCCATAATGTGTTGGATGCACGTCACGAACATCAATGCCAGCACGTTCACGATTTAATCCCCCTGGTCCCAAAGCAGAGATAAGACGTTTGTGTTCCACTTCTGCCAATGGATTATAAGAATCCATAAATTGAGATAACTGAGATGTTCCCAAAAATTCAGAAACCAATGACATCAAAGGCTTTGCATTGATAACATCTTGCGGTTGCATCGTTGCAATATTTGGTGAAGTCAAACTTTCACGAACCAATCTTTCAATACGCAACATACCATTGCGGAAAGTTTGTTCAAACAATTCACCAACGGCACGAACACGACGGTTAGACAGATTATCAATATCATCAATTACATCTTTGTGATCGATTATATTTGTCAAAGTTTTTAATACTGCCAAAAAGTCAGCCTTGGTCAATGTGCGTTCGTCTTCTGGTTTTTTACCAGAATCAATTTTCAAACGTTTATTCATTTTGAAACGACCCACAGCAGACAAGTCATAATATGCTGGGTCAAAACCTTGGCGCAAGAACAATTTAATCGCTTCAGGCAAAGTTGCACGTTCACCTTCGCCTGGACGAATTAAATCATAGATAGCAATTAATGCTTCTTCACGAGAAGATGTTCTGTCTGCGTCCAAAGTATTACGCATATGAGCAGAAACTGTCGTATTGTCGATTGCGATGATAGAGATGTTTTTTACACCCAATTTTTCCAATTCGTTCAATACTTCTTCTGTGATTTCTGTGCCTTCGTCAAACAAAACTTCTTCGCCATTTTTGACAGCGCTGAACAAATATTCGCCAATCAAAGCATCGCGATCCATACCAAATTGTTTTGATGCCGACATAATCTTAGCCAAACGTTTAGAATTTAAACGATCGCCCTTAGCAGCCAAAACTTTTTTGTCTTTTGGGTTAATCAAATCGTAATTCAAACGATATTTTTCAAGACCTTCGAAAACATTTGTATCACCAACCCACAATTTTCCATCAAATGTTAATGAAATCTTTTTATAAAACGCACCAAGAATTTCTTCTGGAGTCATTCCAACAATGTTTGCTTTGTATGGGTCAGCAGCAAATTTCTTTTCGTCTGCCGCACAAGGCAAGCAACGCAACAAAACTGTTGCAGGTATTTTGCGTCTGCGGTCAATACGAACATAAATAATTCCTTTGGATTCTTCAAAATCAATCCATGAACCGTGTTCTGGAATAATGCGACCAGTATATGTTTCTGGGTTTCCAGCAACTTTTGCTTCTTTTGTTGTTCCAAAAACAACACCTTGGGCACGGTGCATTTGAGACACAACCACACGTTCCACACCCGCAGCGATAAAACTGCCGCGTTCTGTCATCAGCGGAACATCGCCCATAAATATTTCTTGTTCTTTGATATCACGCAAAGATTTTTTACCATCTTCCGCGATATCCCACAAAATCAATCTCAGCTTCAATTTCAGTTTGCTGGAATATGTCAAATTACGCAGCATGCATTCTTGGACGTTATATACAGGCTTGTCCAATGTATATTCAATAAATTCCAAATCTGCAATTCCCGCATAGTCTTTGATTGGGAACATAGATTTGAAAACATTCTGCAACCCCATATTTTTTCTGTTTTCTGGGGCAACATCTGCCTGTAAAAAGTCTCTGTAAGAGTTATACTGAATTTCAACCAAATCAGGAAGCGGAGTTTGCAAAAAACTTTTACCAAAAGATTTTCTAAGTTTCTGGATGACTGCCATTTTCTGAATCCTTTTATTCTTCTGTATTTTTTATTTTGCAAACGAAAAAAGTGTATCACCTTTTTACGCCTGTGTGCCCGCCATAGAATTTTTCATCTTGGCGGGCGGCGAAAATTGCACAAAATGCAATTTTTATTTTTGGAATCGTTGATTCCGTAAAGTAAAAATTATTTCATTTCTACTTTTGCACCAGCTGCTTCTAATGTCGCTTTCATTTTTTCAGCTTCATCTTTTGCAACTGCTTCTTTAACAGCCTTAGGTGCAGATTCAACCAAAGCTTTTGCTTCGCCTAAACCCAAACCTGTGATGTCTTTAACAGCTTTGATAACAGCCAATTTGTTTGCGCCAGCATCAGCCAACACAACATCAAATTCTGTTTTTTCTTGAGCAGCAGCACCAGCAGCAGGACCAGCAGCAACTGCAACAGCAGCAGCAGCGCTTACGCCCCATGTTTCTTCTAATG
>JAGCOU010000041.1 GCA_017642565.1 Alphaproteobacteria bacterium
CCCAATACAGGTTGCAAATTGCCATCACTTTCAAATTTAGCATTTGGGCTGCTGGTTGAATCTTTGTCGTCGTGACCCGCCATTACAGACAGCAACAATGCGGCATCTTCAACCGTTCTGGTAATTGGACCCGGAGTGTCCAAACTTGACGCAAATGCAACGCATCCCCAACGAGAACATAAACCGTATGTAGGTTTTAAACCAACCAAACCTGTGATTGAACATGGAAAACGGATAGAACCACCTGTATCTGTTCCTGTGGCTGCTATTGCCAAGCCAGATGCAACGGCACTGGTTGAACCACCAGAAGAACCACCTGCGGTTAATCTTTTTTCGATTTGCCATGGACTAACAGGGGCACCAAAATAGGAAGTTTTTGAAAATGTTCCCATTGCGAATTCGTCCAAATTTGATTTGCCCAATAATACTGTTCCTGCATCAATGAATTTTTGAGAAATAGTTGATTCATATTGTGGAACGAAATTTTCAAGCATATGTGATGCCGCAGTTGTACGAATGCCACGCGTTGCAAACAAATCTTTCATTGCAATAGGCATACCATCTAATGCCAATGTGTTCCCGTTGGCGTATCTTTCATCTGATTTAGCAGCATCTTCCAAAGCACGTTCTGGTGTATTTGTAATATAGCAATTTAATTGTTTGCCATATTTTTCAATACGTGCCAAATATGCGCGTGTTAATTCAGTCGCACTGATTTCGCGAGATTTTAATTTTTCTAGTGCTTGTTTTATAGTCAGGTTTATCATTTTCGTTCCTATTTTTTGTTTGTGTGTTCAAGTTTTTGGATTAACTGATACGGTAACGCTGTTGTTCCTCTGGCTTTTATAAATTCCATAACATCACTTAATATTTGTATGTTATAGTATTCTTGTAAGCAGTCTACTATATATTTAGAGACCCCTAATTTTTTTACAGGCATATTTAATTGCCTTTTTGTTAGTATATATTTTTTCGATTCATCTTGGTGGTTCTTTGGAAATAAAAATTCACCAATATATTTTCTAATCAAAGGATTATGGCATTCGCCGTTACGAACACATTGTGTACAGCTGTAGTTGCAACATATGGGATTACCAAAACCATAAGTGGCAGATGGAGAAAGAGATTGGATGGGACATGACATATGTTCCTTGTGTTCTGAGCCGTGATAATCTGGGTTAATTTTTATTATTAATTGATCCTTTTTTGCACCATCAGCAAGTTTTCTAAGTTGTGATATTTTTGGGGTATTCCATAAACTTATTTGTATTTCTTCCAAATTATAAGATACACTAAAACCACAACGTGTTGTTTCTTTGGAATTAATATTTTTAATTGTGTTTAAATAATCTTGTATTTCTTGTGGGGATTTGCGTGTCCTATAATCGCCACTATAATCATAATTACGTGGTGATGTTAAAAGGACATTAGTTTCACGCCAAGAATATTCGTGCAAACAATCAAAAAAGTTTCGTTCAAATTCGTCGAAATTGATATTGTTCTTTTCACATAATTTTTTTAATTTGTCGGAATCAAAGATTGCAGACAAATCATGTACGGTATCAATCCCATTTGATAATAAAATATTTGTGATATGTTCAGGCATACCAAGATATTTGATTTTTATGTTTGCTTCGTCAAATGTTAAACCGCATATAGCCATGTGTTTATAATTCCTTATCTCGTTTTATATTTGTTGGGATACAATTTGTGCGCGATTTTATAGGGGCATTTCCCTTTGCGCATGTTGTCGATACAGTCCCAAATACTGTGATGTTGTTCTGGTTTTTTTGTGCAATGGAATTTGATATCATCACAAAATATGTGTGCTTTCTTTATCATAGGAATTCCTGCACCAGTAAAATTATATTGTTCCGTTTCAATATGCATATTTATTAAACAGTTGCAAACTTTGGCATCTTTTAATTGTGAAAGCGTTTTCTTGGTAATGCGTATTTTGTTGTTGGAACGGCCGTCATAAAAATAGCCAGAACGATGTATCCAAGATGGATGCCCTTGGACATTTAAATCCAAAGACCATAATCTGTATATGTGCTTGGTCGTTCTTTTCTTTATCATTGTTAATCCCCGTCCATAACCTTTGGTACTGCAAAATAACCACGAGATACGCCAGCAGTGTCTGGGTCATTAGCCAATATTTTATCGCGCATATTCGGTTCGGTTACAATATCTTCGCGCAACGGCAATTTATGTTCCGCAGGGGATAACATAGGTTTTACACCAGTTGTATCAATCTTTTGTAATTTATCCAACCATTCGACAACGCTGTCTATGTTCATTTTTTCCAATTTTTCATCAGGAATATCGATTTTTACTAAATCTGCAAATTTATGTAATTGTTGCTTGCTAAATGCCATTTTCTTGTCCTATTGTTTCAAAGCATGAAAATTATACAATGATTTTGCTTAAATTCAAGGTTTTTTCTGTGCAAAACAAACATTTATCTTGGTTGTCTGCGCTGGTTGTTAATATAGTTTTGTAAAAATTTATCGTCTATCATGTTTTTGAATGTTGGACTGTTTGTATACCTGGGGTCTGAGACAATAAGACCGATAATACCAACTTGTTCGCCCACAGAATATGAAAATTTTCCATTATACTTGTTTAGCGCGCCGATTTCCCATGGATATTTGTCTGTGCGATACATTTCTATTTGATATTCTACATATTCTGATGTGCGAGCCAAATCTACTGGTATCATACATGTATTACATGCAGTGATTGATATTTGACCTGTGATTTTATATTTCATGTCTGTGCCTTTTTTTAAACTTGTAAAATATTATTTGTCGTATATACTTTCAATGTAAAAGGACTGTACAATGATTTTATGTGATTGCAAGGATTTTCCGCGAATTGGACGCATAATTGGTTTAGATTGGGGGTTGCGCAGATGTGGTGTGGCTGTCGCAGATGAAAATCGCGGATTTGTGTTCACTAGACCCCAATTAAATGTTAAAAGTCAGGATGAATTGATTAAGAATGTTTTAACAATTATTGCAGAAGATAGGCCTGTTGGGTTGGTTATTGGTTTGCCACTTCACGCTGATGGCAGTGATAGTGATACTACAAAATTGGTTCGTGAATTTGCTGATTTGTTATCTAAACAAACAGATTTGCCTATAATTTTTGTTGAAGAAAATTTAACAAGTGCCGCAGCCCAAGAAGAAATAGGGCGCAAAAGCATCACAAAAATTAAACAAGAACTGGATTCTGTGTCAGCTAAAATAATCCTTGAAAACGCAATCGCTTTGTTAAAAAGACTTTAATCATTCGGTGTTTCGTCTGGTATTTTTCCATCTGTGGACAGCAATGTTGCAATCCAACGCGTAGATTCAAACTGTGCCGTAGTGATATAGATTCCTGCCAAAATAGGAACACTGAAGAACATCCCGGCGGGTCCCCAAATCATTCCCCAAAATACCAAGTTTATTAAGATTGCTAATGTAGAGATATTCAATGTTTTTCCAGTTAATTTTGGGTCTATGATGTTGCCAAAAACGATTTCTATGACGATTAATGAAATCGCAGTGAATAACGCTAGGTGCCAAGAATCGCCACTTATCAAAGCATAGGCAATTGGTAAAGCACAGGCAAGTATTGAACCAATTGTTGGAATATAATTCAATATAAAGATTATAAACGCCCATACTGTCGCGTATTCAAGCCCGATGATTTTTAATGATATATATGCACATAAACCAGTAGCAGCAGATATAGCTGTTTTGGTAAATAAATATTTTTTCATATTTTCATCAATGCTGTTCAATATATAACGCAATTTTTTTGCCTTGATTCTAGACAAAGGCATAGCATCTATTTTTTTATTGAAAGAACTTTGTTCAACAAACATGAATATCAAATATATCAAAACCATGCCGGTTGATGTTGCTATTCCTGCCAAAGATGTGCCTATGTAGCCCGCGATTTGTGGCAGGTTTGGAATTAAGTTTATGTCTATGTCAACACCGAATTTGTTCGAGATGAATTGACTGAATATAAATAATTTTTCTTGTAATATAGGTGTTGCATTATAAAGTTCTGCCAACATAGGTTTTATTTGTGTTGCAAACAAATATATAATGCCACCAACAGTTGCTACGGATAATATATTTGATATAAAAGTAAATATTTTCGAAGGCAATTTACAAGAATTAAAGTTCGCTTTATAACATGGCATTATTTTTCTGTAATAAGCCGATATAGCGTTTAATAAATACCATAAAAATGTCGCAAATAATATCGGTATAAATATAGATCGACCTATCCATAAAAGAAATATTAATGCTATGAAGAAAACTAAATTATTCATACAGTTTACCTTTCAGTTAAAAAAGACGTGTTTGTGTAAGAATAGCAAGTATTAACGCCAAATTTATCCCTATGGCAGTCAACGCATATCCATGACGAATGTCTTTGAAGAAATCTGCCTTGCGTTTTGTATACCACAAAGCAAACAGTAACAATAATGTTCCAGACCATATAACTGTTGGGATGCCTGTGATAAAGCATTTACAGAACAATAAAAACAAAAATGCTACCAATGTATTATTAAAATTCGCCAAGACCCAATCATTTAATTTACTAAACCATTTGCATTTGATTTGTAAATTTGGTTTGACAGATGTTGTTCCTTTGAATAAATAGCCTGGCGTCCATAACAAAAAGAATCCGAACGGCATAGATAAAATTGTCTTCCATGTTGATATACCGAGTGTTTTGCAGCGTTTGTATTTTGCATAAATACCAGCAATAGAAACACCCAACAGATATGCAGATAAAATTAATAATAATGTGAATAGTATAAAGAAAATAGTCGGGTGCATTAAATATGCCATCATTATTTTCATCTTTAATGCGTTGCCATTTGAACCTAGGCCAAGAATAGCAATAAACGATGAAAGAATCCCAATTAAAGACGCGGCATTCGTTATAGCAACAAAATCATTTTGATGTATATCATCATGTGGTAATTTCTTTATCAGATACCAAACAGAAAATACAAAAGTAAAGACAAGGCACATGTACATTATTAACATAGAGTCCAGGTTTAATACAGTTTGTACCGCAGAAAATATTAAACTTAGTATTAACCCAAGTCCTAGAAACATAACGGAAAACATTAATGGTTTACTTAAAACCCAAGTTTTCAATTGATTTTGTTTTTCTTGTCTTTTTGTTTTTTGCATAAGGTGTCCTTTTGGTTATATTTCTTATATCAGTCTTAGTTTATCACAATTTTGCCATCAAATAAAGTAGTAGTTTGTGTTATGTTAATCGCCGAAGAAAAACTATCTTGGTGTGATATAAATAAAAATGTGGTATCTGGCATTTTGTTTATCGTGTCGATAATTTGTTTTTGAACATTTTTGTCTGCGCCAGAATCTGGTTCATCAAGAATAGCAAACTTTGGTTGCGTTAACAGTAATCGCAACAGCATAATTCTTTTGCGTTCGCCACCTGAAAAACCGACATTCACACAGCGGTTAAGCCAATCTTTGGGGATATCTAATTCTGTGCGCACAGCCTCTAACTTTTCCAAAAATTCGCCCATAGATAAATCTTTGCCTGAATCAAAATGTTTATGAGCAATCATAGAATGTTTTAAAAAACTTAAAATTGTTAATCCTGGAATTTCTGGAACATTTTGAGCGCTTAAAAATATACCTTGTAATGAACGAGTGGTGGCGTTTTCTTTGGTTATATCAATGCCATCAAAAATTATTTTTCCTGAATCTATGGTATAAGAAGAATCTCCTGCAATCGTGTTTACCAAAGTTGATTTTCCAGAACCGTTACGACCAGCAAGGCGATGTCTTGCGCCGTCTTTGATGACCAGATTGATATCTTTTAACAATGGTTTTTTATCCATAGATACACAAAGATTTTTTATTTCTAACATGTTTTTATTCTTTTTTTAAAGCCATTTGAATTAACTGTTTTGATTCTACCAAAAACTCCATAGGTAATCTAGAAATTATTGGTGATGCGTTTGCGCCAACAACAAGCGCAACGGCTTCATCTTCTTCCAACCCACTTTGCATGAGATAGAGCAGGGTGTTTTTATCAATTGCACCAGTTGTTGCTTCGTGAGATTGTTGATTAAGACCATTGGAATGAACAATGGTTGGAATAGTATTTGCAGTGGCATTGTCGCCAAGGATTCGGCTGTCGCATTTGCAAGCGTTTATGCCGTCTTTGCCAGCAAAAGATACAAGACTGCGAAATGTTTGATGCGAATAATCTGTGGCGATGCCGTATGAAACGATATTTGATTTTGTATCATTTCCAATATGAATCATTTTTGTTCCTGTATCTGCTTGTTGAATGCCTCGTGTAATAGACAGAGAATAAAAATCACTGTGAGATTTGTCGCCGTATAAAATAGTAGACGGATACTTCCAAGTCATACTCGAACCTATTTCAATTTGTGTCCAATCAAGTCCTGCATTTTTATAACATTTTCCGCGTTTAGTCACAAAATTTAATATGCCGTTTGCGTCGTGTTTAAAATCGCCGTATACGGCAGAATCTCCCGCATACCAATTTTGAACTGTGGAATATTTTACATAAGCGTTGTCTTTGACAATGATTTCCACAACGCCACTGTGTAACTGGTGATTTGGTCGGCGAGGAGCGCTGCAACCTTCCATATAAGAAAGCGAAGATTCTTCTTCGGCTATGATAAGAGTTCTTTCAAATTGTCCTATTTTTGCAGTTTCGATTCTAAAATAACTCGCCAAATCTATAGGACATTTTACGCCACGTGGAATATAAACAAATGTTCCGTCTGAAAATACCGCGGCGTTCAGTGCTGCAAAAAAATTATCGTCATATGGAACGACAGTGCCGAGATATTGTCGAACTAAATCAGGGTGTTTTTCTACTGCTTCTGAAAGGGGTAAAAATATTATACCGAGTTTTTGTAATTCTTCGGTATAAGATGTATGAACAGATTTACTGTCAATCACGGTGTCTGTCGCCATACCAAGCAGTGCGCGTTGCTCTGCTTCTGGGAGACCCATTTTGTCATAAGTTTCTTTTAATTTCGAATTATCAATTTTTTGTTTTTCGTTGTAATAATTCAAAGAATCATAATCTATGGGCGCATAGTCTATTTCAGCCCAGTGCGGTTCTTTCATCTTTTGCCATTTTTCAAAAGCTGACAGCCGCCAGTCTAATAACCATTCTGGCTCTTTGCGCAAGGATGAAATTTTGCGAATAAGTTTTTCGTTTAATGTTTTTTTCATTTATCGGTTGATGCTAGTGCTTGTGCTTGGGCAAAAAATGTTAGAGATTGTCCCAAAAGACCGTCTGTAAATGTTGTCGATAAAATTCCGTCAGTATCAGTTGAAGACATGTGCTGTAAAAACATATTGGCACGATTCAAATAATGACTGACATTGTGTGAAATGTTTGTATCAAGTTTTATCGCACGACGCAATTTTTCTAAAACAAAAGGATTCTTTGCATATTCGTCCATAATTCCACCAAGTGCCCGCCAAAGAGGGTGTTCAGAAGTTGTTCGTGGCATGATATCAATGGCAGCCATAATAGGAATCAGGTCTTGTAATAAATCTTGATAGATAATTTCAGCCTTGTCAGTAGTATCGTTAACGGACATTTTATTTTTGAGTAAATTTTGCATTTTAACAATTAAATTATACTGAAATGTCAAAGTTTTTGCCATTTCGCGAACGTTCCTGTTGGTGCTTATCGTTAAGAGTAAACCTGCGATTGAACCAAGTGCACAAACCATAAGCACAATTAAAATAATCATATCTTCCATGTTGAAAACCTTAATTTTTTGTCTTTACTTGGCTTAGTATAACATGTTTTATCGATTCGTGCGATTTTTTCTCGCATATATTTTTTTGTAATTTTTATGTTTTTAAGTCTTGCACAGATTCGGTCAAATTGATATAATTATAAATGATAATGGAAAAGAAAGGAAAAAAGATGTTCCACAAAATTTGTGTTTTTATCGCTGTGGCAGGGGTCACAGGTTTTGCATTTGCTGCGAATAGAACGCAACAGATTGTCACTTCAGAAGTCTTTGGCGATACAGTCGAAGAAGTAGAAGAAGATGTAAATCGTGGCGAAAGAGTTCAAACTTTTTATGAGCCAGAGCCAGTGTATTACGAAGACACTGTTTATCAGGGGGCGCCAGTGTGGCCGATGCCTGGTTCAGAGGCTGATGTTGAAATCGCATGTGGTGAACCTGGATGCGTTGAACAAAATAAGATTGTATCTCATGTTGGTGCGGGTTTGGTTATTGAAAATAATATTAACACAATCGGTACTGGTTGGACAGGTGGCCCAAATATTCATAATGGTATAATGATTCCTGCTGGTTTTGACTACGAATGTGCTAATAATGCAGAAATGCCATTGATGCGCCGCGAAATGATGGAAGACGATGGTGGTTCTGTGTTGGCTATGTCCCGCAGTTCGCGTAAAACTTGTAATAAACAGGCGGATTCGTATGCTATGTTTGCACAACGTGCTGGTTTTGCGCCTGAAAAAACTTGCAATAAAACAATGGGCGTTAATGACAGAGATGTTTCTGTGAATGAGTATGTTGATGAAGAAAGCACAGAGCCTGCACAAGATCAGGTTCGTTCATGGGTCGTGGCGAGTGGACAAACCCTGCGTCAAGTTTTGCAATCTTGGTGTGACAAAGAAGGATGGGATTTGGTTTGGACAACTGCGCGCGAATATCCAATAGAAGCGAGTGCGGTATTCAAAGGGCGCTTTGTAGATGTTGCATCGGCTTTGGTTCGTAATTTTGAACGTGCAACACCAATTCCTTATGCAAAATTTTATAAGGGTAATAGGGTGATTGTGGTTTCGACTTCGGAAGAATAAAGCCTTAACAAAATAGGGACGGGGGACAAAGATGAAAATTTCTTTAAATATCTGTTTATTTAGTTGTTTGTTTAGTTTTGTACTTGCTGGATGTACATTACACGAATCGGCTAAGGTATCCGCAGAGGTGGATCGAGATTTTGTTAATGCTTATGAAGCGTTTGAAATGGCAAAAAATCCTCGTGCCAAGGTGGCAAGCGGTGACACCGTCACTATGAGCGAAGGTGTATGGTTGGGTAACAAATCTACATTACAGGAACATAAAAATTCATTGCCTGCTAAATTTGAAACAGATACAGGGGTGACTATGTTGTTGAACGAGCCTGTAACTCTCCAGGTTTTGGCTAATGACATAAATTCCATCACAGGTATTCCCGTAAAAATAGATAGCCAGGTTGATGCTGAAAAGTTAAGAAAGACTGTGGATGTTGCGTATACAGGTAAATTGTCTGGCTTGCTTTCGCAAATCGCGACAGATTTAGATTTGCTTTGGTACTATGACAAAGACTCTATCGTATTTTATGAAACAGAAACAAGAACATATACATTGTATGCGTTGGGAACAGATGTATCTTATCAGTCTTCGGTCCAAACAGATAGTGGTAACCAGGTTTCTTTGGAATCTACTTTAAAAGAATGGGACGAAGTAGAATCTACTATTAATTCTATTATAAATAATTCTAAGAATGCACAATTCACAGTATCACGCAGTTTAGGGACAATTACGGTAACTGCGTCTCCGTCTGTTTTGAATCGTGTCGGTGAATATATTGCAAAACAAAATAAACGGTTGTCACAATTAGTGACGATTGATGTCAAAGTATTGCAAGTGTCTTTAACGAATAATTCTGCGTTTGGGTTGAATTTAGCGGCAGCAATTAATTCTGCCTCAGGCTTAAATATCGTTGCAAATCCAAAGAATAATTTATCTTTGACCGAATCGAGTTCGATGAATGTTGCTGTGTTGTCAAATGCAGTTTCTGCTTTGACTGGTGCAACGCATTTGGATGCAACTGGCAACGTAGTTTCTGGCGCTTATACTAACGATCAAATCAATAATGGTTCGATGGCGCGAATCGCTGGAACAAACGCTTTGATAGAGGCTCTGGCAAAGCAGGGCAAAGTGTCTTTGGTTACAAATGTGGGTGTTACAACGCGTAATAATCGTGTCGCACCCGTGACTAATACAAAAACCACAGGTTACATTAAACGTTTCGAATCGCGTAATTTTACAACTGTTGAATCGAGTACTGTTGACCAGGCTGATTTGGAAACAGGATTTTCGATGCAATTGTTGCCTAATGTTTTGGAAAACGGCAAGATATTGTTGTTGTTCAAAATGTCTGTTCGTGAATTGTTAAAGATGTCAACGCAAACTATCGGGACATTCACATTGCAACTGCCAGAGGTTGAAGAACGTTCTTTCATGCAAGAAGTAATAATGGAATCAGGACAAATGTTGGTGGTTTCTGGGTTTGAAAAACAAAAGAACGATGATACCAGATATGGACTTGGCGATGCTGACTTTATGGCATTATCTGGTTCTCGCGAAACCGGAGCAACTCGTGAAGTATTGGTTGTTATCTTGACACCACAAGTTTTGGTCAGCCCGCTGGATGCAGAAAAAAATATACAACAGCATTGGGGTGCCCCTCTGAACTAAATAAATTATAATAATAAATCTTCAACAAAACCCGGCAACTTATGTAACATTTGTACACTGCGTTGCCGGTTTTTATTGAACCTTTATCATTCTAATTTATTTATGAATCGGTATATTCACTTGCTTGTCGCGGACTATGATTCCCCTCCACCAGAGGGGAGGGCCACAGAGTGGCGGGGGGCAACACAAACTTGTTTGTGTCTACACCACTTCGTCAAGACTTCGTGGTGCAAGCATCCCTTCGTTAAAACTTCGTGGTGCAGGCACGACTCTTCGAGTCGTTAACCCTCCTTCCTGCTACGCGAACTCCCCCATGCTGGGCTAATAAAAAAACCGTTCGATTGAACGGTTTTTTAAATGGTTATTTTTTATAACTAAACAATCTTAGCAACTTTTTTTGCAAGACGCGCTACTTTGCGGGAAGCAGTTTTCTTTGGCATTGTTTTACCTGCTGCTTTCATGATTTTGCTTTCTGCGGCGCGTGTTGCAGCAACTGCTGCGGCTTTGTCGCCAGATGCGATAGCTGTTAATGCTTTTTTAGTTGCTGTTTTAACAGCACTGCGGCGCGCAGTATTAATTGCGTTCTTCTTTTCAGTTACTAAAATTCTTTTTTTACAAGATTTATGATTTGCCACTTTATTTTCCTTTTATTTTTGTTGGGTTTTATGTTATTTTATAAGAAAGATTAATAAAATCAAGGGAAAATGACATGTCTTATTTAATTTCTTTAATTACTTCTTATTTTTTAGGTGCAATTCCGTTCGGGTTGTTGGTCGCAAAATTGTTCAACAAAGGCGATATAAGGAAAGTCGGTTCGGGTAATATCGGGGCTACGAATGTTATGCGGGTCGGGGGGCTGCGATTGGCGGGATTTGTGTGGTTGCTCGATATGGCCAAGGCTGTTGTTGCAGTGCTGATTGGCAGGTATGTCGGTGGCGAATCGTTTGCTGTGTGGTGTGGTTTTATGGCAATCATTGGGCATTGTTTCCCAGTTTGGTTGCGTTTCCGTGGGGGCAAAGGTGTGTCTTGTCTTTTTGGTGTGTTGCTTGCTGTGAATCCGATTCTTTTTGTTGTGTGCGGAATAGAATGGTTAATCGTTGCTTTGGGAACTGGTATATCTTCGGCAGGCGCGCTAATCGTATTCTGTTTGATGCCGGTGCTCGGTTTTTGCATGAGTTTTGGTATAGGGATGGCATTTTTGGCTATATCTGCACTTTGCGTTGTTCGACACAGAGAAAACTTTTTGAGACTTTTCAAAGGTCAAGAATCTATCATAGAGTGGAAGTGGAAAAAATAATATTTTATATTTGTATTTATTCGCAGATTATGATATAATGATTGCATATAAAGAGGGAATATAAATGAAGCATTTTATTTCAATAGCAGTGTTATCTTTGTTGGTTTGTGGTGCCCAGGCTGCACAGAATGGACGTGCTACGATGGCAGGAAAGACTGTTATGTCTGCGCCACGTGCAACCGCATCTATTAACCAATTAAATGGTATGGGGGCGCCTGTGGCAAATAATGTGCCAACAAATCAAATACCTTATACGGAACCTGTTCAACCAACTCCTCCTGTGGAAGAAGTTGATAGACGCGAAGAAGAACGCAATGCCTGTATAAATAATAATATTGGTATTGGAAATACTTTCGTGTGGGCTTCGCGTAATAGTGATACTTCTAATTATGCAGCCATGATGGAAGATGTTAACAATCCAAAGAACAATGTTTGTTTCGTGCGTGTGGAATTGAAATCTGATGACGAATCGCGGGTTTCTGTTTCTGATATTCCTGCGAAATATTTTATGTGGGGCGAAAATATCGAATGTGGTTCTTGGGTAAACGAAAAAGATATGGAAAAACGTATCTTGGATGCTAAGAAAGGCGCGCGAATCGGCGGTATCGTTGCAAGTACTGTCGGTGGCGCAGGACTTGGCGTTGGTGTGATGGAAGCGTTTGGAAACAAGGCTATCGGTGGTAAAGTCCAAGGACAGAAAGCCCTGGAAGGTGCTCAATTATACAGATCTCAATTGTTGGTTTACAAAGAAAAAAATATTACGGAATATAATAGAATCGTCAGTGCTTTGAAGGTTATCAAAGAATCTGGTTCTACGGAAGCTATTGGTAATGTAGATTATGCTACATACAAACCTTTGTTGGATGAATTTGCTAATTAAAAAGGAAGTAGAATATGAAAAAGTATTTGGTTTTGGCTTTGTTGTTGGTTCCAACTGTTTCTTTTGCGGCGCCATCTGTTCGTGTTTTGGGCAGTGGTTCTGGAACAACTGCTTCTTCGGCAACGGGGACGAAAATTACACCGGCTAAGACAGCAAATGTTTCCAAGGCTGCTGCAACTAATACAGGCAGAACTGCGTCTGGTTCTCGTATAGGAACTGTGCGTGCAATGCCAAAAGTGGGCAGTGGCACAGTTAGCACAACTGCATCTGGAACCGCATCAAGATTTCCTGTGATAACACCTGCTCATTCTTACAGCAGTGTGACAAAACCTCAAACAGCAAGTGGCACTACGATAAATGTAGATTTGGATAATTATTATAATAAAGAAGAAGTTAATAATATTATCAATGCACTGAAAGAAGAAGACGACCCAAGAATTGATGCTATTAGATTGGTTGACCCTTCTACTCCTGGTTTGCATACCAAAGATTTGCCAAGCGATTATGTTTATATGTGGATAGAAGAATAATTGTTTTGTGCATTTTTTACTTAAAAAAGGTTGTAGTTTTGTTCTACAATCTTTTTTGTTATGAATGCGTTATTAAAAAAACTTTTGATATTGCGAACCTCTGGAATTGGTCCGGCGAAATATAATGCGCTGGTGGAACAATATGGCGATGATGATGCGATTATAGATGCATTGGCGCCTGTGCAAGATTTTATCGATTCTGTGAAACGCGAAATAGATTTAGCATATAGTTTAAACATAGAATATATTTGTGATTCCGATTCGAGATATCCAAAACAATTAAAGGCAATTAAAAATCATCCAATAATAATCTCTGCGCGTGGTAACACAGATACTTTGCTTAAATCAAGTGTGGCTGTGGTTGGAACGCGACATTCTACGGCGGCTGGAATGAATTTTATTGCTGATTTGGCTGAAACATTTGCGGCGCATAATTTTTCTGTGGTTTCTGGTATGGCGATGGGAACAGATACTGCGGCGCATGTTGGGGCACTAAAGGCGGCTGGTTGTGCACAAACTATTGCGGTGTTGGCTGGGGGCGTTGATTATATTTGGCCACTCGAAAACGAATCGTTATATTATGAAATCTTGGAACGAGGCGTTGTAATCAGTGAAATGCCTGTGGGAATGAAACCAAATGCACAGAATTTTATTCAAAGAAATCATTGGGTTGCAGGACTTGCTGATTTTTTAATCATCGGTGAAGCAGATGCAAAATCAGGAAGTATGACCACTGCCCGATTCGCTTTGAAATATAAAAAGCGCGTATTTGCGGTGCCTGGACACCCAAGCGATTCTCGAAGCGAAGGACCTAATTCTTTGATAAAAAGTGGCGAAGCAACATTGTGTATGTCTTCAAAAGATTTTTTTGATGATGAAAATGTCAAGACAGATAAAAAAATTGTGAGACCGCAAAATGATATTCTCGATAAATTAGGAATGATTCCTGTCTCGGAATCTGTATTGGCAAATCTTGTCAAAAAACCAGTTCCGGAAATCAAAGCTGATTTAGTGGTCTTGGAATTACAAGGTTTAATACGAAAACAAGATGGCGGTTATGTCTTAAATTGATTTTTTAAATGTATATACAGTGTATATACAAAGTGCGAAAAACCAAGAAAAAAACGAATCGTTGTCAAAAAATAAATCGTAGATTTTAACTTAACATTTAGTTGCAAACAGAAATTAATTTTATACATTAATCGCATATCCAAACGATTGATTTTTATCAATCACTAAAGCGAGAGAAAAGAGTAGGGCACGCATAAATAATAAATGTAAATTTACTGTTTATGTGGGTGTGGTTCTTTAACCACAAAAAGGCGTAAACTCTTTTGGAAGGAAAAGGAGCAAACGACATGCAAGTAACAGCAACATTGAAGAACCCAAACGTCGAATCAATCATGGGGGCTTTTGCGGCCAAAATAGATTCAAGCGCGTTTGCAACATGGATTGCCCCTCTTAAAATGGAAGTGTGTCAAAAGTGTTTAAACCTTGTTGCGCAAAACCAATTTACCGCCGACTATGTCAAAAGAGAATACGGAGAAATCCTGAAGGCAATAGCGGCGGATTTTCTTTTAGATTTAAATATTGTGGCTGGGGCGACTGTTAATAATATTGCAAAATGTGCAAATGATAATGTGGTTTGTGAATTTGTTCCTGCTGCAAAAACTCAAAGCGCAAAACAAAACGGTTTTGATAAATTTATCTGTTGTGATGAAAATATGTTTGCTGTTGCTGCGTGCAAAAAAATAGCAATGGCGAATGCTTCATTTTCTCAGTTATTTATATATGGTGGAAGCGGTGCTGGGAAATCTATGTTATTAGATTGTATTTGCGATTCGTTTTCTGGGCATGTTGTTAAAATGACAGGTGGTCAATTTGTTGCAGATTTTGCTCGCTCTTTGCGCGATAAAACGATTTTTTCTTTTAAAGATTACTGTCGTAATTGTGATATATTTATGATGGACGATGTGTGTGCGTTGGCTGGTAAACGTGCAAGCATGGATGAATTTTTGCAATTGATTATGGATTTGAAAACTGCTGGCAAAAGTATTGTCCTTACTGCGAATTGTGCGCCAAGCGCGTTAAATGGTTTCGATAGACGTGTTCAATCTTTGTTTGCTTCTGGTTTGGTTGTTGATGTTGTTGCACCAAATGCTTATGTTCGTCGTTCTATGTTGGTGCGCGCAGGTGTCAAAACAGATGTCGCAGACGAATTGTCAAAATCTATTGCTGCTGATGGACATTTAGTAGACGGCATTATCAACAAAATAAAAACATACACAGAATTAATGGGCGAAAGCGTTAATATGGAAATTGCTTCTCGTTTGTTGGCTGATGTGTTGCAAAAAAATAAAACACCAATTGCTATGGTAAAGGCAATGTGTGAAAAAATGTCTGTGTCATACGAAGAAGTTTGTGGTAATTCTCGTGCTCGCCGTCTTGTGCGTGCGCGTCAAATAATGATGGTTGCATTAAAGTCTGCAACAAATTTATCTTTGACAGAAATTGGTAATGTTTGTGGTGGACGCGATCATGCCACAGTGGTTTATGCACTTAATCAAATTGAAAATCAAAAGACAGTAGATTTGATGCTGAATGCAGAAATAGACGCGATGATTAAATTGTGCAAATAGAAATTTTCGGTAAGCGAAAAAAAGGAGAGAAAAATACCTGCCGTTTTCGGCGGGTGTTTTTTGCGTCGAAAAGGAACGTTTGAGTAGTATTTATATAAATTGAAAATCAGTGAGAAAAAAACCTAGATTTCCGGGGTTTTGTTTTTTTGTTTCAATGGGCAAATAGTTTGATTTAAACGTTCCTTTGTGTTATACTATTTACGATAGAGGGAGTGCCGTGAAAAAACTTTGTTTTATCGGTATAATTCTTGCATTAACGCCAAGTTTAAGTTTTGGTGATAATTTTCGTGTAAATAAACTTGTCCAAGAAAAACAGCGCAAAATGGCAGAACTCGAAAAATGTATGGGGTCAACGAAGGGATTAAAGATAGCTGGTATATCAACACTTGGTCTAACGGCTGTTGGTGTTGCTGGCAATGTAATTGAGGCGAAAAAGATAAAAGAATATGATGACAAAATAGAAAGCACTGAAAAAAGCATAGCAAAAACCCAAAAACAAATAGAAAAAGCGCGTGCAGATTTAGCAAAACAACAAGCAGAGGCTGGGCAAGATAGTTCCCAAATAGTTATGTCTGAGACTGATAAGGTTATGCAAGAAAAATTGAAAACACAAACATTTACAACGGGGGTTGCCAAAAATAAATATGGAGAATGCAAAGGTTTTAATGTTTCTATATCTGCGGAAGATTGTAAAGATTTATTAAATGAGACTTGGTTTGTTGAAGGTGAAGAAATGTCAAGTGGTGGAGTGTCCAGTTGTTCTGTGACCAAAGGTGTTGTTGGACAGGCAGGGGCGCTAAATGATGAAAGCGATGGGGCTTATTGTTGGTGCAGTATGCTGGGTGCACAAGGTACAGATTCAGATACATTGTATCTTAGTAATTCTTCTTGGGTGTATATAGGTGATTTAGGTAGCAATTGTGGCGCAAAGTGTGCTTATGAATGTGCAACAAAAGTTTTAAAAGATAAAGACATTAGAAAAGTTATTATGAATGCAGTATGGTTTCATAAAATAGATATATAAAAAAACACCCACCAAAAGTGAAGTGTGTTTTTTATTTAAAACCAACTTTTCTTTTCCGTTTTATTGCCGGCGAAATCGTTTAAGGCTTTCTTTTGTTTTTCGCTTAATTTTTTTGGAATTGTAATTCCTATTTCTATGTATAAATCGCCAAAGCCACCGCGACCAGTTGGCATACCGTGTCCACGAACACGTAATTTTTCGCCTACTTGGGTGCCGTTCGGTATCTTTACAGATAATTTTTTATCGTCCAAAGTTTCAATTTCTATTTCGCCACCAAGTGCTAGTGTTGCAAAATCTAAATCTTGGTGCATTAATAAATCGTTGCCGATGCGTTCAAATCGTTTGTCAGGGCGAATATGAACATCAATGTAAAAATCACCGGCTTCGCCACCGTTCGGGGCGGCTTCGCCCATTCCTGCCATGCGCAGACGCGCGCCGTCCATGATGCCAGCAGGTATTTTTACATCCAATGTGCGTTGTTTGTTTACCGTTCCTGTTCCTTCGCAGGCACTGCATTTTTTATCAATCTTTTTACCCAATCCGTGACATTCAGGGCATGGGGTTTCAACTGCGAAAAATCCCTGACGTGCATGAACATAACCTGTGCCACCACAAGTTGAACATTTTGGGGCTTCTTTGCCATCTGCTGTGCCGTGACCATTACATTTTTCGCATTTGACAGCACTTGTGAATTTTACAGTGTGGGTTGTGCCGAAATATGCATCTTTTAAATCAATAACGACTTCGTCCAGTAAATCACGCCCGCGCATGTGCGAAGAATGTCCGTTTCCACCAAAATCGCCACCAAAACCAAAGCCACGCATCGCTTCGCGTAAAATATCTTCCATGCCACCCATGTCACCACCGCCCATATTGAAATGAAAAGCACCATTCCCAAAAGGATTTCCGCCCATGCCAGCGCCAGCACTCGCCCCGTTGCCACCAGCAAAGGCTGCGTCACCAAATCTATCGTATGCCGCGCGTTTTTGAGGGTCTTTTAATATATCAAAAGCGTTATTAACTTCTTTGAATTTTTCTTCGGCTGTTTTATCACCTGGGTTTTTATCTGGGTGATATTTCATAACCAATTTATGATAAGCTTTTTTTATGTCAGCATCGCTAGCATCTCGTGCGACACCCAAGACTTCATAAGGATTTTTATTCATAATTTTACCTGTTTAATTCTTTTTGTATCAAATATATAGGTATATTATATTAAAAATCAAGTATATAAAAAGACTATTTTTTTGCTGTTTTTTTGGGAAAAGGGAATAGTTTCACTTGCTAAAATTTCAAAAATGTTCTAATAATATTGTGTTAAAAAGCAGGAAGAATGATGAATAAATATGATGCTTCGGATATTCAGGTCTTGGAAGGTTTGGAACCAGTAAGGTTAAGACCGGGTATGTATATTGGTGGAACAGACGAGAAAGCCTGGCATCATTTGCCGGTCGAAATTATGGACAATTCTATTGACGAAGCTGTTGCTGGATTCGCAAAAAAGATAGTCGTCAATTTAATAGATGCTAAGACTATTGAAATTACAGATGATGGACGTGGAATACCTGTGGATGAACATCCAAAATATCCTGGTAAATCCGCATTGGAAGTTATTTTAACAACTCTTCATTCTGGTGGAAAATTCAATAATAATGTTTATAAAACTAGTGGTGGACTACATGGAGTTGGCAGTGCGGTTGTTAATGCTTTGTCTTCAAATATGGATGTGACAATTTCAAGAGATGGCTTTGAATGGAGACAGACTTTTTCGCGTGGCAAAGTGACGAGTCCTATTGTAAAAGGTAATCCTACGAAGGCACACGGAACAAGAATTAAATTCACTTTGGATGACGAAATTTTTGGTGAAAACGCTGTGTTCAAGCCAGTTAAGATTTATCGTATGGCGCGTGCTAAATCTTTCTTGTCGCGTGGTGTCAAAATCGAATGGCATTGTAATCCGGCTTTGCTGACAGAAGATATGAATATAGAAGCTGATAAAGTTTTTTACTATCCAAATGGGGTTGCTGATTTTATCACAGAAAAGACTGAATCTAAACCGTGCATTTTGCCCAAAATTTTCAGTGGTGCGATAGATTTTCCTGATGATAGTGGGCGTGTAGAATGGGCTTTGACTGTGTTGACTGATGAGAACGGTGCGGCATCTGATGATGGTTTCTTTGCGTCTTATTGTAATACGATTGCAACGGTTGATGGTGGAACACATGAAAATGGATTTAAGGCTGCTATTACCAAGGGATTAAAGGCCTATGGTGAAAAGGTGAATAACAAAGCGGCAGCATCTATTATTAGTGAAGATGTTTTTGATTCTGTTGCTGCAATTGTTTCTGTGTTTTACAAAACACCCCAATTTTTAGGACAGACCAAAGAAAAATTGTCTAACCCTGAAATTGCGAGGTATACTGAAAACGCTTTGCGCGATCCGTGGGAAATGTTTTTGGCAGCAGACCCAAAAACAGCAAATGCATTGTTGGATTTTGTCGTGAATTTGGCTAATGCGCGTATTAAAACTAAACAAGTCAAAGATGTTGCGCGTAAAACACCAACCAAAAGAATTCGTATGCCGGCAAAATTGGCAGATTGTTCAAAGCACGGTATAGAGGGAACTGAATTATTTATTGTTGAGGGAGAATCTGCTGGTGGAACCGCAAAACAGGCACGTGACAGGGCAACCCAGGCTATTATGCCTTTGCGAGGCAAGGTATTAAATGTTCTATCTAATTCTGATGAACGTTTTAGCGCAAACAAGGAATTAAATGATTTGATTGATATTATTGGTGCAGGAACAGTCAAAGATTGGAATGATGAAAAACTGAGATATGAAAAAATTATAGTAATGACTGATGCGGATGTGGACGGCAGTCATATTGCTTCGTTGCTGATGGCGTTCTTTTATCAATATATGCCGCAATTAATTTATGGGGGACATTTGTATTTGTCTTGTCCGCCGCTTTATAAATTGACTTGTGGAACCGAATCGATTTATGTTGATACTGATGAAGAACTTGAAGAATTAAAAACCGGTAAATATAAAAATAAAAAGATTGAAATTTCACGATTCAAAGGGCTGGGTGAAATGATGCCAAATCAATTAAAAGAAACAACTATGTCGCCAAAGACACGCAGGTTGATTCGTGTTGATTTGCCACCTAAGACAGAAGACGGTCAAGAAGACACAGAAAAAACAAAAACACTCGTGTATGATTTAATGGGTAAAAAACCTGAATTTAGATTTAGGTTTATTACCGAACATGCCCAATTTGTAAAAGATTTATTCGTGTAAAAAAAATCCGCCGTTCAGGCGGATTTTTATTCTTATTTTCTTTATTTTACTTTCTTTAATTTTTGGGCGAATGTAATTGTATATTGAAATGCACTCCAGATAGATGCAACCAAAGCGGCCCACAAACCAATAATGCCAATTTTAGGAAGTGCATAAATTAAATAGAATATCGCACGGTTTGTTGTGTCTGTTGTGACAGAAGAAAATACTGCAAACCATAACAAAAATGCAGCGATAGCAATCATTTGCAAGGTTGTTTTTATTTTGCCCATTGAAAAGCGAGCCTTTGGAACAGGCATTTCTATTTTTTGTGTTCCCAAAAATTCACGCAGACCACTGATGTATAATTCACGTGCAATCATAAATATTACAGGTATCACAACAAACCAAACTGGTGTCATCAAAACCAGCATAATCAAAGTATTGCAGACTAATAATTTGTCGCCGATATGGTCAAGAACACCACCGAGTTTTGAACAGCATTTATATTTGCGTGCTAAAAATCCATCGAACCAATCGGATATAGCGCCCAATGCAAACAGAATAAATGTTAACCATGGACGATTAAGCATGATTGTGAATATAATGGCAAATGCAGTTAATATGCGAAATATAGATAAAAAATTAACAAAAAATTTCATTGTGTTTCTCCTTAGGTTTATGTTTATATTATAGCATTTCTGAATGAAAATATTTATATATTTTTTCTGCTGCGGATTTTCCAAGACCAGGGACATGTAACAGAGATTTTAAATCAGCGTCCATAATAGAATGCACAGAACCATAGTGTTGCAAAAGTTGTTTTTTGCGAATCGGTCCAATGCCTTCGATTTCGTCCAGAACCGATGCGGTCATTTGTTTTGCGCGCGTGGTGCGGTGATAAGTTATAACGAATCTGTGCGCTTCATCACGAACATTTCGTAAAAGTAAAAACAAAGGCGAATCTTTGGCGAGACTTTTATTAACTGTCCCGTCTGGCATTATAAAGTGTTCGTCTCCGTTTCTAACAACACCTTTGGTGACACCTAGAACTGGTATTTTTCCGTTTGCTACTTTGGTTGCAATATTCCATTGAGCGGGACCGCCATCAACGATTATTAAATCAAGTTTTGGACCGTCTTTTATTGCGCGAGTTACAAATTCTTCCATCATAGCGATATCGTTTCCGGCGCGCGCTGAATCATGCAATTTAAAATGTCGGTAAGAGGTTTTTATAAAACCTTCGTGTCCAAATGCTATCATTGCACCAACTGGTTGTTTGCCAAACAAATGAGAGTTATCAAATACACCAACACAATTTAATTTTAGATTTAACCATTGTTCAAGTTCTGTGACATTTTTGTCCCATTGTAAATTTGGTGTATACGGTGTATTCTGTCGTATACCGCGATTTGTAGTTGTTGTTAATGCAGTGATTTTATCGCGTATAATTGCTGCGTTTTCATAGTCTGTTTTATCAGAAAAATCTTTCATTAATTTTGTTAAATCTACGATGATTGGTTCGCTGTCTCCTGTTAATATTCTGCGTGCCAAAGCAACATTTTTATCATAATCTGTTTGTGGAATACAACATGGGGCACTGCATCTTCCTATTTGATAAAGCAGGCATGGTCGAGAACGATTTTTCATAAATGTATCAATACATGTACGAAGTTTGCATACGCGCTGAATTGTTTTTATTGTGTCGTTCAAAGCAGATACTGATGGGTATGGTCCAAAAACATCTTTCTTTTGAGAAATTTTGCCCCTGAATTTAAGCAGACGCGGAAATTCATGTTTGGTTAAAGCTAGCATTGGATACATTTTTCCGTCTGTTAGCATAATGTTATATTTTGGTTTAAATGTTTTTATCAGTTTTTGTTCCAAAATTAATGCGTCTTGTTCGCTGTTTGTGGTTTCCCAGTCTACGCGTTTTACCAACAAGCGCATAACTTGTTTATGATTTTCCAGTTTTGAGATATCTATATACTGTCGCAGGCGATTAAGCAGGTTTTTGGCTTTCCCTACATACAAAAGATTCCCGTCCCTGTCGTACATTTTATATACCCCAGGTGACAAAGGAGCGTTTTCAATTAAATCTCTAAATTGAATATTCATTAATTATATGATATTATAAAAGAAAGAAAAATCAAATAGAGGTGTAAAAATGAGACAAGAATCAGGTCGTTCTATGATTGAAATGGTCGGCGTATTGGCTATTATGGGTATGTTAACAGCAACTGCTTTTGCTTTGATTTCTCTGGGAATTAATAGACAAAAACAGGCACGCGTAGTTGACGATGTGGTTACAATGGTTGCCGGGGTGCGAAGCCTTTTGGGTGATTATGACGATTTTTCAAATATTGATAATGCTACGATTTTCGGTGCAATATCGGTAAGTAATAAAAACCCATACGGCGGAACATACGAATTGTCTGTGGATAGTTCTAATACTCGTCAATTTATTGTAAAAATAAACGGATTAACAAAAAGTGATTGTGAGGCGCTGAAAACAAAAGCATGGACAGAATCTGTGGGATATGTTTCTTCGGATCATAAAGAGAGTGGGGCTTCTGCGAATTGTGTTGATGGAAAAGAAAATGTCGTTTCCATTGTGTACGGCGAATAATGTATGGCAGAATTTATTACAATTTCTAGTGTGGAATCAGGAACGCGACTTTTGCGGTGGTTTTTACGACATTATCCTGGTATGAGCCAGAGAGATTTTTATAAACTTTGTCGTGGTGGACAAATAAGAGTTAATTCTTCGCGCTGTAAGGGAATGGAAGTGTTGGACACCGGTGACATTGTTCGGGTTCCGCCGACACTGCAATCATATCAAAATGTTAAAAAAATAGAAACCGGAGAGCATTATTCTTTGGTTGATTTAGAAAATTTACGCAAGTGTATCATTCATAATGATGCAGATATAGTGGTGTTTAATAAACCAGCTGGATTGGCAGTGCAAGGAGGAACAGGAATAAAAAAGTCTATTGATAAGATGGCTGCTGCGCTGTTCCCTTATGATAAAATTTCTTTGGTTCACAGAATAGATAGAGAAACGAGTGGCCTGTTGGTAGTCGCAAAAAATCAAAAGGCGGCGCAAAGTTTAGCAAATCAATTTCAAAATAAAACTGCGCACAAGGAATATTTGGCTTTGCTTCAGGGAACTGTCACGCAAAAGTCTGGTGTCATAGACAATTATGTTGCCAAAGGACAAGTTTTTGAAGATTTTGCAAAAATACCTGATGGCGTGGGTGCTCAACGAGCGGTTACTGAATATAAAGTTTTAAGTGAAGCATCAGGATTGTTATCCTGGGTTTTGTTTAAACCAAAAACAGGTAGAACCCATCAATTAAGGCTGCATAGCGCATTTTCGCTGCATGCGCCAATCATAGGCGATGATTTATATGGTAATAGACGCGATATGGTCGATGAGGTATTGGGGTCTGTATTGCATACAAAAAAATTATTTTTATTTGCATATCGAATAACTTTCAGGCACCCTAGAGATAATAAAGAGATAACTTTGTCTGCAAGTGTTCCTGATTTTATGCAGTCTGTTATAAAATTTCTGGAATTGCAGATACCATAAAGGTAAAAAAATGTTTTGGTATATTTTTTATAAAAGACATCTTGCGTTGTTGCGTGGCATAGCCTTTTTCTTTATGGGCTTGATAGTTGCTTTTATAATCGCTTTGAACCAAGTTAATCTTGAATCGTTGCGCGGAAGTATTCTAGGAATGTTGCGCGAAACTACTAATATGCCCATAGAGATAGATGGTAAAATTTCATGGCGTTTTTCGTTGCAACCTGAAATAGAATTAAATGGGGTTCGTATACCAAATGCTGATTGGGCAAAAAATAAAAATCTTTTTGTCGCAGAAAAAATAGACGTGAGATTAGATTTGTTGTCGTTGTTAAAACCTCATCCTGTGGTGCGTCATATCAAAGTTTATAATGCTGAAATTGCTTTGGAAAAAAATGCCAAAGGGGAAGATTCTATTGTGTATATCGATTCGCAAAAAACACCAGAGCAACCAGAGGATGAAAACCCAGAACAACCACAGCAGCCTTTGTATCCTGTGGCTTTGATGCCGTTTTCTGGTTTGGAAATACAAAATATAACTGCTGATATTTATGGTAATCAATATTCTTTGTCTGGATTTGCTATGCGTAATTACATGCGAGAAGATAATATTGAATACAGTGGTTGGGTTAAACCATACGAAATAAATTTTCCTTTTGTGATACAGTTTTCTCAATATAATTCGGAAAGAAAAATATATCCGTTAAGAATCGCTTTGGCCACAGGGGCAGAACCATTAATTGCTGATGTTGCGCTGGAAGGAACCAGTAAAGCCCCAATAGATTTTGTTGTTCATGGTGAAATTCCTGATTTGGCAAAATCTGGTCGCTGGTTTAATTTTGATGTAGAAGAAATGCCAAAAATATCACTTAATATTGCTGGTGGCATAGATAGAAAAAAAATATCGTTTAGAAAATCTTCATTATCTATTTATGGTATAGATGTTGATTTTTCTGGTTCTTATGATTGGTCAAAAAAGATTCCAGTAATCAAGGCAAAATTTTCATTTGACGAATTGAATCTTTATAAAAGTTTCCCAGAATGGTATGGCGCAGGAAAAGAGTGGGTGCATCCAAATCGCGACTTAAATGTTTTTCATGATATGCCTTTGTTTGGAGAATATTTATATGATATTGATGCCGATGTGGAATTGTCTTTAAAACGTTTTGTCGTTTATCGTTCGTTAGATTTAACTGATATGAAAGTCAAAGCACGTGTCAAAAATCATCATGTTTTGTTGGATGTTACAACAGGATTTGCCGATGGAAAATTGGATGCGGCGATTGTTGCTGATATTGATGACAAAGGTGTTTATACAGTGCGTGCGGCGGCAAACGGTGAACGCATTTACGTAGGTGGAATTTTATCAGAAATAAATGTTAACAATGTTATTTCTGGATTACCTGTGAACCTGGCCTTTTACGTAGAAGCGCGCGGTGCAAATATGTCACAAATTATGCAAACTATTACTGGACCTGTGATTGTGTATTCTGTGGACAGAGGTTTTGCACATGCTGATTTGGTCGAATATATGTATGGCGGAGATTTCTTGACGAGTCTGCGTCATAATGTAGAAGATATATTCACGGGTAACAAACGCGATATGATTGTTATAGACAGCGCAATTGCTAATTTAAAACTACGAAATGGGTTGATAGAAACTCAAAATGGGGTCGCAGTTGAAACTCATGTTATAAATATGCGACTTGCTGGTGAATTAGATTTGGGCAAAGAAACTATACAAATGTCTTTGGCGTCTGTGCCTGTGCGTGGTTTGAAAATATCTTTGTCTGGTAATTTGGTTAATGCCATGCAAATAACGGGCAATCTTGCAGAACCTGATTTTAAAATAAATGGGGCGGCAGTTGCTGGCAAGGTTGGGTCTGCTGTGGGCATTGGTTTGTTGCTGTCACCTTTGACTGGGGGGTTAAGTATCGCTGGTGGTTTGGTTGTTGGTTTGCTGGCCGGTGATATGTTGGAAAGTTGGTTGGCTGATGATAACCCTTATAAGACAGCGCGCAAAAAGGGTGCACCAAGAAAACGTGGTGATCCAGAATGGATGGACAAACCGATAAAAGTGCTGGTCCAAGATTTCTTTGCAACAAAGGAGTAGGTGATGTTTACGTGGTTAAATATTATACAAATTTTTGTAATCGTTTTTATTGTGTATGTGTTTTATGTAAGTTTTATAAAAAATACTTCGTCTGAAAGATTGGTTCGTGGACTCATAGGTCTCGGCATTCTTTGGGCGTTGAGTTTTTTATTGCCGTGGGTTCATTTGTATTTGCTTGGTCGTTTTTTGCACTGGATTGCGCTTTTTATGTCTATGGGGTTGATAGTGATTTTTCAACCAGAATTGCGTAAATTTTTGGCTTTGATGGGAAATGTAAAGGGATTAAAAAAAGCAATTTTCACTTTTAAGCAAATTGAAAAAAAAGCAAATGATAAACAAAAAGCCATAGACGAAATAGTTAAAGCCGTGTCTTATATGTCTGAAAAACATACAGGGGCGCTGTTGGTGTTTATGAACGAAGAAGATATGGCGACTATTGAAAGATATGGAACACAAATAAACGCGATTATTTCAAGTGAATTATTGTTGACTATATTCTTTAATAAAACGCCTTTGCATGATGGGGCTGTTTTGGTTATGAATAATAAAATTGCTTATGCGGGTGCTATATTGCCTTTGTCCCAGAATCAGTTGCAATGGAAATATGGAACGCGTCACAGAGCTGCGCTTGGTATGAGTGAAGCATCCAATGCCACAATTTTAATCGTTTCTGAAGAAACAGGTGATATATCGTTTGCTGAAAAAGGCAGTATAAAAAAATATGACGATTTGAAAAAAGTAAAAAATAAATTGGAAAAATTATTGATAAAATAAATTGCAGAAACAATGTTTTGTCAATTGTGATAATATTTTAAATTGTGAAGATTTGCTCTTGCACCGAATCGGGGTTTTTTGATAAAATCAGGGATAAGGAAAAAAGTAAATTAAAAAGAACAGGAGCAAGTTATGGAATTTTCAGTGTTTCGTCAGGTTTTAATACGTGCGCTGGGGCATATGCAATCTATCGTTGAAAAACGCGCTACATTGCCCATTTTGGTTAATGTTAAAATAGAAGTGGCAGATGATTTAATTTTGTCTGCGACAAATGTAGATTTGGAATTGGTTGAACATGTTGCGGCAGATATAACTTTGTCTGGTAAAACAACTGTGCCGGTCCAAATGCTTTATGATATTGTTCGTAAATTGCCAGATGATGCGGAAATAAGTTTTAAGCAATCTGGGGACAAGTTGGTTGTATCAAGTGGACGCGCAGTTTTCCATTTGCCGACTTTGCCAGCAGAAAATTTCCCTGCGATGGCTGGTGGAAATTTAAGCACGAAATTCCAAATGACGACTGGTGATTTGGCTCATTTAATTAATCAAACAAAGTTTGCTATACCAACAGATGATGTTCGTTATCATTTGGGCGGTATATATTTCCATATTGATGATAATGGCAAATTGACTGCGGTTGCAACTGACGCGCAAAGAATGGCTTTGTGCGCTATCAAAGCACCGGCGGGAACAAATGGTATGCCATCTGTAATTATCCCAAGACGCGTTATTGGCGAATTATCTAAATTGTTAGAAGATGCAAATGTTGATGATGTTTTGGTTGAACTATCTGATACCAAGGCTCGCTTTACTGTTGGTGCTGCCACATTGACGAGCAAATTGGTCGATGCTCAATATCCAAATTATCGTGTTGTTATTCCAAAGGGCAACGATAAAATCGCTATTTTGGACAGAAAGCAATTTGTTAACGCAGTAGATTTGGTTTCTGTGGCGAGTGTTGATAAAACAAAATCTGTATCATTATCATTTTCTATGAATAAATTGGTTATCAATGCATCGAGTCCTGATGCCGGAACCGCTACCCAAGAATTAGATATTGAATACAATGGCGATGCAGTATTTACTATTAATTTCAATGTTAAATTCTTACTTGATGTAGCAGGCCAAGTCGAAGGTGAAAAATTCCAGATAGAAATGCAGGAATCTTTGTCACCAACGATTATCAAATCTACGGAAAAGGATACTGATTCGTTGTTTGTGTTAATGCCAATGAGAATGTAAAAACAAAATAAATTAAATATAATTATTCATCTGCTTGTTGTCGGCGCGTTTATGTAGGTTTACTACACTGCACTTGCCGACAACATCGCATCTAAACAATTCTATTTAATTTATGAATCGGTATATTTATTTGTTTATTGTTGGCGCGTTTATGCCGTTTTTTTGTTGCGAAAAGAGAACTTTTATTATATTCTTATGCCGTAAATTCTTAACAAGAGGTAAAACAAATGGCATCTTATATTGCAAATGATATGCGTGTGGGTTGGGTAATTTCCCATAACGGTAAACGTTATTCTGTGACTTCTATTACAAAGGTAAAACCTGGCAAAGGTGGCGCTTTTGTTCAGGCTGATTTGCGTGATATTGATTCAGGTAACAAAGGTGGCGACAGATGGCGCGCAGAAGACAAAGTTGAAAAATTGATGGTTGAAGATTTGGAATGTCAATATTTGTACACCGATGGAACAGATGCGACATTTATGAATTTGTCTGACTATGAACAGTTTACTATGCCAAATGAAAGTTTGGGTGAACAGATGAAATTTTTGGCTCCTGAAATGATTGTTCGTGCCAATTTTGTCGAAGGTCATCCAGTATCAATCACTTTGCCAAAAACAGTAGTTGCAACAGTTGAAGAAACTGAACCTGCATTAAAAGGTCAAACGGCAACCAGCAGCGGCGGCAAACCTGCAATTTTGGATAACGGTGTTCGCGTTCAAGTTCCAACCTTTATTGAACAAGGCGAAAAGATTGTGGTAAATACTGAAACATTAGAATATGTGGAAAGAGCAAAATAAATTAGCATCTTTAACAAAAACCGCCAACATGGCGGTTTTTTTTGGTTTGCTTTTTGGGATAATCATATTTATAATAATCTTGAACCTGGATGGGATTTTAGGTTCGGGGCTGTCATAAGCCCATCTAATCCGGTGTGTAAAACACATCGTCAAATCCCCCAACCATTGGTTGGGGAGCCGCAGGCTATACAACAGGGGCAACCCGAAAGCCGCGGAATCAATGATTAGATGATTTATGAACTCCCCGACCGCCATTTTATGACGGTCTTTTTGTTTTTAACATAAAAAATGGTTGGGGAATATGAAAGATTCTATTTGTATCAAAGGTGTCACTTTTAAAAGAATTAATGAAGATTTGTTTAAAGAAATAGACCCAAACACAATATTATTTTTTATGATATCACAATCTGGTCTGGTTGACAGACGCGGAACAATTTATATTTTCACCAAATCTGCGGCATTTTTTATGGACAGAGAAGATTACGGCGATGGTTTCATAGATAGACTTTTGTTATCTGTAGAGGAATGGGATTTGATAAATGTATATTTTTGTGATTTGTTGATTATAGACCCAAAAATTTATAATACTTTTGCGCGTGAACTATGTGCGCGAAACATACGTGATTTTTGGTTTGAAACAGCAACATGTGTTTACAGAGATAAATATATTGAATAGTTTTGGGTATCTTTTTTTATGGACAACAATAATTAACTTATTTTTTTAATGTAATTAAATATTTTTTCTGTGATGGGGAAATGCGAAATGATTCTGTGCATTTTTGAATAGTTTTGTTATGTGTCCAAGTATCAAGATTTTTGTTTTCTATAATTTTTATAACTGAATCCCAATTTTTTGCCAATGCTGTCGCAAAATACCAAGCGCGCATCATATTAACATAATATTCTGTGCTTTTTACTTTTATCACCATATTCGCATATTTTAAATTAAAATTTTCGCCAAGATAAAAACGCATTAATAATCCAATTGCAAAACGTTGGGTATAAATATGTTTCGATTTAATCCATTTTTTTATGTATGGCAAAAGTTTATCAATGTTTTTTATAAATGTTTTTGGTATTAATTGATCGCAAGTTGCCCAATTATCAACGTATACAAGAAATTTATCAACGTTTTTTATACATATTTCAAAATCTGGGATATTAGATAAAACAAAAGCGTGAATTTGGTTTTCTTCAAAATATTTATGTGGCAGAGAATTTAAAAAAATTTCAGGATTTGAAATTGTTTTTGCATATTTTTTTAATTCTGGTGTATGAATCCCTATGATATTTTCTTTGTTTATGGTTGGTAATAAACTTGCATTGAATTTTGCAAATTTTTCATCGCGCATATTGAATAAATCAGTCACAATTTTGTTTGTCATATTTTTTTATATCTTATATCCGCTGCCCATGATGTTTTGAATTTCGTTGATGCAATTTTGGGTCATTTCTTCTTTTGCGGCGGTTAAATATTCGCGCGGGTCAAAAACTTTTTTATTTTTGGCTAATGTTTCACGAATTGCGGCAGTAAATGCAAGTCGCGAATCTGAATCTACATTGACTTTGGTGATGTGAAGCGAAATGGCTTTGCGAATTTGTGCTGGTGCGATTCCCAAGGCGTTTTTTATGTCGCCACCAAATTGATTTATATCTTTGACATATTTTTGCGGAACAGATGATGCACCATGCAAGACCAATGGGGTGCGCGGAATTTCTGTCGTGATTTCTTTTAATATATCAAAGCGCAAAGATTCTTTGGCGCTTTTTCTTTTGTATGCACCGTGCGAAGTCCCAATTGCAACAGCCAAAGAATCTGTTTGGGTTTTGTTTACAAAATCTTTAACGATTTTTGGGTCTGTGTAGGAATGTGAAGCAGATTTTGTGTTTTCGTCTTCGATTCCAGACAAAGTGCCGATTTCTGTTTCAACTGATACATCAAATTTATGGGCATAGTCTGCTGTGCGGCGCGATATTTTTATATTTTCTTTGGTTGGTAAAGCACTGCCGTCAAACATGACAGATGAAAAACCTAAATCAATCGCAGTTTTGCAGATTTCAAAACTATGTCCGTGGTCAAGATGCAGGGCAATTTGATTCTTTTTATATTTCGCACCACAGATTAACCCCATTAAAATATCTTTGCCCATGTATTTCAGCGCGCTTTCGGATACTGCCAATATCACAGGACTTTGAGTTATTTCTGCGGCTTTTAAAATGGCGTCCAATGTTTCCATATTATAAAAATTAAACGCTGGGACAGCGTATCCGCCACGCAAGGCGCGATTCAATAATGTTTTTGTGTTAGCTAATCCAAAATTAGAATAGTGCATTAAATCCCCCTGTTTTTTAGTATTATAACATATTTTTGACAAAAAAGTGTAATTTTTTGTATAAAAACTTGACAATTAAATTTTTTCTGTCAAAATTTTAGTAACGAATCGGGAGAGCCAGAGAGATAACAAACGAGGAAAACAAAATGAAAAAAGTTATTTTGTCAGTATTGGGTTTAACTTTGTTGGCTGCATGCTCTGGCTATGATTATTACAAAACAGATGTTCGCTATCGTCAAGAAGGCAAAGATTGCGTATATTACTATGGCGAAAAAGGCAATAAATTCAATGATGAAATTCGTTCATTGAAAGATGCCAAGAAAATCGTGTATCGTAATACAAATTGCCAAGACTTGTACATGGACGATACTTTTGGCGCAGAACGCAATGACAGAAAAGCGATTGTTCCTGTGTATACAGAACCAAAAGTTGCTTCTAAGTGCGGTTGCACAAAATGTGGCAGAAAACAAACTTTGAAAAGCAGATATATTATCGTTCCAGCTTATGCAGGTTAATCTGTTGATAAATAATTTAAAAAACACCGCTGTGGCGGTGTTTTTTATTTTTTATTTGTTTATAGGTCTTTTTTGTGATAAAATGAAAGCATTACAAAGGAGTCTTTATATGAAAAAAATTATAAATAAAATCAATTTTGCCTTAATCGCCATGGTTGTGTCTACATCTGCGTTTGCTGCCAAGGCTGTTGGTTCAAATACTATTCAAGTGCAAACAGGTATGTGTGATTTAATTACCAGATTGCATGGTATTTTTGAAACTTTGCGAATTTTGGCTTTTGTTGGTGCTGCTTTCTATATCGCAGGATGGGCATGGAAATATATTTCAAGTGGTGACGCAAAAGTAGAAGACCTTAAAAAGCAAGGTATTGCTTTGTTGGTTGGTTTCGGTTTGTTATTCATGATTGGTGTTTTGTTCTCGTTCATATTATCTGCTTCTGGCATGGAAATGATGGGGTGCGAAGCTTTAACAAACTGGTAAAGATTATATTTATTGAAAAACCGTCCGGATGGACGGTTTTTTTATCTGATGATTACAGGGTAATTTTCTTTCCAGAATCTTTTTCGAATATTTTTTACTTGTTTAGGGGTTTCTTCGAAACTCGTCTTAAGTAAATGTTTTTCTGGTGTTGTGTTATGCCTCTTAAATTCGTTTCTCGCTTTAATCGCGTAAGTTCTAACC
>JAGCOU010000042.1 GCA_017642565.1 Alphaproteobacteria bacterium
GCGTTTTCATAGCCCCTAAGCATCTGTCTAAGCGTTTTGCGTTTTTGAGTAAAATAATCTAGGGTTTCTTTGTCCTCTTTGATATTAAGCAAAACACACAATAATCTTTTAATGTGTTCTCTGTCCATAGTGTTTAATAATTTAATAGTATTAGTAATGATTTGGCGTATATCGTTATCTGTCATAATTGTACTTCTTTTGTTTTTCTTCTAACGCCAAACAATTGTTGACGAATTGAATCATATTGTTTTTTTGTTTCGTTGTATTTTCTAGAATCTTCAACCAATTTTTCTCTGGCATCAAAACAATGTTGATTATTTGTACGATGTGGACAATGTTCATTTGAACACACCTTATAAGAACTATAGTTTGGACACACAAATGTTATCGTATCAGATTTGCCTGCCAACAAAGCCAATCCTCGAACAAATTCGTTTCCTTGATGATATATTATACATGGATAATCCTTAAAACCCCAGAAGTTTGCATTCGGTTTTGCATGAGGCAATAATTTATTAGTTTTTAATACAGATATTTTTCCATACGCAACTGCAAAATTTTCAAAAGAAGTAGATTGTTGGTCTTTCAACACTTTAAGCTGTTTACTAAGTTTTTTGTATTCTTTAAACTTTAAAAATTTCTGCTTTAACATCTTGTTCCCCTAAATTTTGAATCTATACCGCGATAAATCCTTTGTTCGTATAAACTTCTCTAATCGCGGCTCTGCGACAACAGAGACGGATGGTGCGGGCGAAGGGAATCACTCAACGCTTCGCGTTTGCGTGGAAACCGTGACGATTTCGGTGCGCCACCGCTTCCGAAATCTACTTGTTTTCGACCCCTTTTTACCGGGTTCTCTTCCGCGTCCACAAACCAAAAACATAATTGGCACAAGACCAATTCTATTTTTGGTGCGGGCGAAGGGAATCGAACCCTCGTCTAAAGCTTGGGAAGCTTTCGTGCTACCATTATACCACACCCGCAACAAACAAAATACTACAAAAATATATACAAGATGTCCAGATTAAAATACATAAAAAACAAAAGCCACCAAATGGTGGCTTTTGTTTGCTTAACGACCTTCGTTGTAATGGCGTTTCATCTTTTTCAAATTGTTATACATGCTTTTGCGTTCTTGTTCAGACAAGTGCTGATTTTTATCTTCAATAGTTTTTAACATTGATAAAATTTTATTATTGTCAGGCATAAGCATATGATGTTCGTGTTTATAGAAAAAATTGCTAATGGTTTTTATTAACACATCACAATTGTGAACATTTGGATCTGTTTCTGTTTGAATAAAACGAGTGTGTCTTGTTTTTACTGTCATTTTTATTTACCTTTTGTTTGATATTGTTGTTGTATTAATGTGAATCTTTTTGTCATACTGCGCAAGACTTTGTTTGAATGTTTGTTTAATTCAAGATTTGCTATTAATTTATTCAACAAAGCCGAATCAGCACGAGTTAAATTTGTATGCCTTATAAACCATTTGATTTCATTTAACAAATCTTCTGCAGTTTGCTTTTGTTTTGAAACTTCTGGGATATAATCATAATTTCTGTGTCGGTTGTCTTTCATAATAGACTCCTTTGTTATGGTTAGTCTTTGAGTGGTATCTGCAACAACTGATCTGGATAAATTAAGTCAGGGTTTTTGATGGTGTTTCTTTCTGCTATCATCGTAAACAAAATACCTTTGCGCAAAAAGTTACGAGCGATTACCCACAAACAATCACCACGGCGCACAGTATAGAAAGTATTATCATCACCAGTCATTTCAGGCATAATAAATTTATGTTCTATATCTGCAATAACAGTTCCTTCACCATCATGCAAACGAATATTTAATTTATAACTTTCACCGCTTTTTAATTCGCCTACATCTGCGCCGAGACCATAATTTTTATAATCAGAAACACGTGCAAAACCAAGATATTTATCATTCAAAGAAAGCGATACACGCAATCTTGGTAACGCTTTGCCTGTGACGACCATACGACCGTTATCGAGATAATCTATCTTGGAAACGATTAAATCGCCATCAGCTAAAACAGGTGCCTGCATAACTTTGCTGCCATTTTTAGTCATTAACAAAGAAACAGAATTTTTATAACCTTGTTCAGAAATATATACAAAAACAGAATCAACAGATTTGATATTCTTTTCTGCATCTATTAACGATATAACATAGTTACCAGGTTTTAAAGTGTCGTTTGGTGCGTATACGAATTCGCCTTCTTTGTTAGTGTGTACCGTAGCAACAACTTTTTTATTTATCACAATAGACACATTAGATTCGCGAACATTGCGACCTGCAACAATAATATTTCCTGTTTTTTCAATTCTTACCAAATCAAATGAAGGAGTATTATATTTCACAGTATGTTTTACAGGTCTTATAATTGGCTCTGGCACAGATGGTGCAATAACCTTAACTGGCGCATTAACTTTGAACAACAAAACAAACAAAGCGATTAAAATCACCATCAATGCACACAGAATAGGGAACCAATATGCTTTTAAAACTGTTCTGTTTTTATTTTCTTTTCTTTTTTCAATCACCACAATTTTCTTTGCTGTTGCTTTTTTAGAATCTTCTTTCTTTTCAAAAACATTAAATCTTTTTAAGAAATTGCGAGTAAAAGCGCGGCGATTATCCAACCAAGATTGTTGACGATCAATAGCATCGTTTATCATATCATCTGTGGAACGTTTAGTTTTACCCATATTTGTCGTAGCCATAATATACCTCGTTTATTTTTAGTCTTTGACAAAAATTATTCCAAAAAATATTTATTTGTCAAGTTTTTTATGGTATAATAACAAATAAACATATACAGGAGACAAAAGTGGCAAATAAAAAGATAGGAATTATGACTACGGGCGGCGATTGTTCCGGGCTTAATACGGTTATCCAGCGTCTCGTAGAAGGGTGCAGTCGCCGCAAATGGAATGTGATTGGAATCAAAGATGGTACAGACGGTCTTTATGAAAACCCGCCTGTTACTGTTGATTTGTCGCGCGAAACTTTTCAATTCGCGTCATCTCACCTGGCAGGCAGTATTTTATCTAATGGCAACGCCAGCAGCAACAGTTTTGCAGAATCTGCTCGCTCTGGGAAAATATCTGCCTTTAATAAAAGACTTCAAAAATCATTAAAAGATTTAAATTTGGATGCCATGGTTTTAATTGGTGGTAACGGCAGTTTATCTTTGTCTCATCTTTACAAAGAAATTTACACTGGTCTGCAACTCGTATGTATTCCTAAAACCATAGACATGGATGTTCCACTAACAGATAAAACGATTGGCTTTGATACTGCAGTTCAACAACTGGTTGCTTATTGTGACCAATTATTATTAACTGCACGCAGTCATCATCGTTGGTTTGTTGTTCAGTCTATGGGACGCGAATGTGGACAATTGGCTCTGCACAGTGGCATAGCCATAGCAGCAGACGCTATTATTATTCCAGAAATTAAATTTGATGTTGATAACTTGGTAAAACACATCAAACAATCTAGGCGAGATTATGGAATTATTATGGTATCCGAAGGAATTTCTATTCGCGGCCATTCTGGAAAGCCTGCCGATATGATATCGCGCAAATTAACCGCAGCAGGAATCGCGAACAGAACTGCTTTCCCAGAACACATTCAAAGGGCAGGCGACACCGTTGCAACCGATAGAATACTCGCAACTGCATTTGCTGACACTGCGTTAAAAGCAATTGAATCTGGTGAAACCAATGTTATGACAGTTCTTCAAAACGAAGAATATAAAACTATATCGCTCGATGAATTTTTCAAAGCAGGCAAACAACAAAAAGACCCACACATTACTGGCGCAATGACTTCTAACGCTTATGTAGAACCAGATAATATATTGTTGCAAATTGCGACTGATATGGGAATTTATATTGGCGAAAGAAAGGAATAAAAAAAACTGGGCAATTGCCCAGTTTTTATTTTGTTTTTGGTTGAAACTCTTTCTTTATCGTATTTAATAAATTAGTAGCAGATGTGTATAACGAACTCGCCCGTTCATCAAGTCTTTTGCCTGGTCTAACAATTTCATATTCGCAGATATCAACGCCTGGCTTAGAACTTTCGCCTATGACATATACTTTGTCTCCAGTTTTTGCGTCTTCAAGAAATCTAGGTGCCAATCTTATATCATTATACGCCACTACAAAATGACCCCATAAACGATTATGCAAATCTATATAAAGAGCATTTTCAATTTTTTTAATTTTTACAATAACAGATTTTTCAGCTTTTGGTTTACTAACTTTTACCATAAACAACTCCTTTTGTAGACTCCATAATTATAACAACATTACTGCAAAAAGCAACAAAAAACCGCCCAAAAGGGCGGTTTTGCTTTTAAGGAAAGAACTATTGTTTTTCAGAAAAATCTGCATCCTTGGCATCTTTATTTTCGCCAGATTCTGCTTGTTTTCCTGCTTCTTCAGTTTTTTGGGCTTCTTGGGCGGCTTTATAAACCGCTTCACCTAATTTCATAGCCTTTTCAGTTAACGCATCTGTCTTGGCTTTCAAAGATTCAACTGTCGCTTCTGCTTTTGCCAATTCGTCAGCCAATTCTTTCTTGGCGGTTTCAATGGCTTCGCGTTCTTCGGCACTGATTTTATCGCCATGTTCTTTCAAAGATTTTTCAATACTGAACACCGCGGTTTCTGCTGTATTTTTTGCTTCGGCTAATTCTTTTTTCTTTTTGTCGTTTTCAGCATTAGCAGCGGCTTCGTCGACCATGCGTTTAATTTCGTCTTCAGACAGTCCACCATCAGATTTAATTGAAATCGCTTGTTCTTTGCCCGTGCCTTTATCTTTCGCAGATACATGAACAATACCATTAGCGTCTATATCAAAAGATACTTCGATTTGAGGCATACCGCGTGGTGCAGGTGCGATACCTTCCAAATTAAATTGACCCAACAATTTGTTATCTGCAGCCATATCGCGTTCACCCTGGAATACACGAATTGTCACCGCAGATTGATTGTCTTCGGCAGTAGAAAAGATTTGTGATTTCTTGGTTGGTATAGTTGTATTTCTGTCGATTAATCTCGTGAATACACCGCCCAAAGTTTCAATACCGAGCGACAAAGGTGTCACATCTAATAACAAAACATCTTTGACTTCGCCTTTTAAAACACCACCTTGGATAGCTGCACCCATTGCAACCACTTCGTCTGGGTTAACGCCTTTGTGTGGCTCTTTACCAAAGAATTCTTTGACTGTTTCCGCAACCTTTGGCATACGGGTTTGTCCACCAACCAAAATAACTTCGTTAATTTGAGATGTTGTAAGGCCAGCGTCTTTCAAAGCCTTTTTGCATGGTTCAATCGTTTTTTCAATCAAATCAGCAACCAAAGATTCTAATTTTGCGCGTGTCAATGTAGTATTAAAGTGTTTTGGGCCTGTAGCGTCCGCCGTCAAATAAGGCAAGTTAATGTCTGTCGAAGTCTTAGAAGACAATTCAATTTTTGCTTTTTCTGCGGCTTCTTTCAATCTCTGCAAAGCCAATTTATCACCAGACAAATCGATACCTGTCTGGGCTTTGAATTCTTCTATTAAATATTTTAATACGCGGGCATCAAAATCAGAACCACCCAATGCAGTATCACCGTTTGTAGATTTAACTTCGAATACACCATCTACGATTTCCAAAATAGACACATCGAATGTTCCGCCACCCAAATCGTAAACCGCGATAATGCCGTCTTTGTCTTTGTCTAAACCATACGCCAAAGCAGCAGCCGTAGGTTCATTAACAATACGCAACACATTCAAACCTGCAATACGACCAGCATCTTTTGTAGCCTGACGTTGAGAATCATTAAAATACGCAGGAACAGTAATAACCGCATCCGTAATTGTTTCGCCTAAATAACTTTCTGCATCTTTTTTAAGTTTTGATAAAATCATAGCAGAAATTTGAGATGGTGCATATTTTTTACCATTCATTTCAACCCACGCATCTCCATTGTCGCCTGCGACAATTTTATAAGGAACGCGTTTTTCAATTTCCTTAACCGCAGGACTGTCAAAACGCAACCCCATAAGACGTTTAATTTCATAAATAGTGTTTTCAGGATTTGTCACAGCCTGATTCTTTGCAGTAATACCAACCAACTGTTCGCCATTGTTTGTAATAGCAACCACAGATGGTGTAGTGCGCTGTCCTTCACTGTTTTCAATAATTTTTGGATCTGTTCCGTCCATGAAAGCCATAGCGGAATTAGTTGTTCCAAGGTCAATACCTAATACTTTTGCCATATTTAAACTCCTTCAAGTTTTTTGCATAACCAAAATATAGTTATAAACAATATGGTTTCAAGGGGTCAAAAACATAAATTTTAAAAGTATTTATTCATAACAAAAAACCACCCAAACGGGTGGTTAAATTTTTTATACCAAACAAAGATATTATTTCTTTGCAGGGGCCGCCTTTGCAGCAGGTGCAGCAGCAGGCGCAGCAGCTTTCTTTGCATCTGCTTCTTCTGGCATTTTACCACCGATAGTAGCAAACGCCAAATCTGCCATATGCAAGCCCAATTCAATACCTTTTGGTAACACCAAATCAGAACCGTGAATTGTGTCGCCAATATTAACATTTGCCAAATCAATTGTGATTTTTTCTGGCATATCAGCAACCAAACCCCGCAACGCAACATTACGAACAGCAAAGTTCAAAACACCACCCAATTTAAGACCTTTGGAAACATCTGCATTAATAACTTCCA
>JAGCOU010000043.1 GCA_017642565.1 Alphaproteobacteria bacterium
TGTATAATCTTGGCCAATCCGTCTGTATCTATATTTGCGGCTGTTGTTTTTGGCATATTTAATTGTACGCGTTTTCTAAGCGGTTTATTATGAGATTTTTCAAGTTTCATCCAATCTAGGACAATATTTGGAATTTTAGCCCCAGCACAAATATCATTTGCCCATTCTTGATTAATATGGATTGCTAAACTGATACGGCTGCCTTGGTTAACCACATATAATAAATCATTAAACCAAACATTTCGTGGCATACCTTCACTCATTTTCGAAGGATGGCATTGAACAGCGACTTCTGCATGGGGCAAATGCGCCAAATCTATGATAGACTTTATTGAATTGTGTTCACGTGGGTCCGAACAAGTTATATATCTTAATTTCATAATCTTTACCCTTTTTTAGCATTTTTTAATCTTAATTGTCCACATGCAGAACCAATATCTGCGCCACGCTCTCTCCTTATTCTGGTATGAATACCATTTTTAATCAAAATATCTTGGAATCGATGCACTGCGTTTCCAGAAATTGATGCAAAATCGCGTTCATCTACACTGTTCCATGGTATAAGATTAACCATAACATTATGTCCGCGCATCAATTCTGCCAATTTTAATGCATGGTCTTCATTCGCGTTATAAAGCACGATTGAGCCATCTTGGTCTTTTTTACCAAGCAATATGTATTCAATCATTAATTGACGATTGTGAGTGGCTGAAAACGCAAATGCAGCGTCTAATACTTCGCGCACTTTGTATTTATTGTTTATCGGCATAATAGACGAGCGCAATTCGTCCGTTGGCGCATGCAGAGATATAGCCAGATTTATCGGGCGACCCCATTTATTTAAGTCGTTTATGCCCGGCACAATTCCACAAGTAGATACGGTAATTCTGCGCCAAGAGATGTTCATTTCTGTATTTGCGCGTTCTAAAAATCCAATAACATTTTCTGTGTTCTGCAAGGGTTCGCCAGTTCCCATAACCACGATATGTGAAACATCACCATTGTTTGCATCACCGTTTGGTTTAATATCACGCACTTTATCGCCACGCAATTCCCATTGTGCAACCAGAATTTGCGCAAACATTTCATTAACTGTTAAATTGCGTTTCAGCCCGAGCAGTGTAGACGCACAAAATTTACATCCCATTGCACAGCCGGCTTGTGAAGAAACACAAACGCTGTTTCCATAGGTTGTGCGCATTAAAACACATTCTATTTGTTCGCCGTCTCCCAATTCCAACAAAAATTTAGTCGTTTGATTATCGCTGCTTTCCAATTTTTTTACGATTTTAACCGGCAAAGTTTCTGCGATTTCACCAAGTTTACTTCTAAAATCTTCTGGCAAATTTTTCATAGACGCAAAATCAGGCGCACCGCGATTAAGCCATTCGCGAATTTGTTTAGCACGAAAACGTGGCTGTGATAAATCAGTCACAAATTTTTCGAGTTCACCATCAGTTAAATTAAATAATACTGTTTTCATAATTTATATCTGTCATCGTTTACGATAATCACTGCTTTGCGGCGCAGTTGTTTTAATTGTTGGTCTGCAACAAAAGATGCCTTTTTAAATTGAGCATTTTGTTTGACTATCTCGTCCAGGTTTTTATATTCTTTGCCTTTTTTTTCACTGCACAATAAAACCATAGAACCATTATCAGGCTTTGACCAAGTTAACAGTGGTAAACCGGCAATTTTTTCGCGTATCTCTGGTGCCAGTTCATACTGCATAGCAGTAATTTTTTGTGGATAGCCACCCAAATTTTCAACCATTTTTTCCGCAGCATCGCAATTTGACGGTTTGGTCAATTTTTGTGCGATGTTATCTGGAACCCCAGTCAATCTTATCATTGTTATTTCAACAGGCAACCCATGCTCTTTTGCAATATAAGATTTTTCTTCTGCTAAATCAGCCTTTGATACTTCTATGGTTGGAATAATTGTTCGCGCCATTATAACCTGCCATGCGATATCAGCCTTTACTGCGAGACGCGCCATGGCACGCGTAGTTGCGCCTAAATCATTAAAGCCCATACGATTTAATTCTTTGTCTGCATCTTTGTCAGTAGGTTTTACATTGTATTTGCCAGCGTATTCCAATTTTACATAATCATCAATTATATTTTGAAAAGCCTGTTTGCGATTAATAGTAGAAGTTTTTCCTTGTCTTGCCATTAATTCTGTGCGTGCAGTAATATCAGTATCTGTAATAGGGTTGCCATTAACAGAACCAACAACAGATGCACCGCTTGCAGGTCCAAAAAATATAGACAACAATAAAAACGCACTAAATAATTTTTTCATTTTTTTATTCCTTCCTTTAATAATGTTTGCCATCTATGCTTATGCCAAATTGAAATCTATAGGTTGTATTTCCAATATAGTCACTCTTTATAGCATTATCACGACTGTATTCCAATGAAAAATAATAGCAAGGATGTTCAAAATAAATTCCGCCACTGTGTCTTTGAACAAAATGTTCGTATGCGTTGTAAATCACAGAACCTCTTATATTTATCCGCTTTGTTATCGGCAATCCTGCGCCCGCAGTTATTTCATGGGTATTTCCTTCATCATTAGATAATACATCAATAGGTTGTGTATCCCAAATATGTCCCAATGTTAAATAATAGCCATCTTTGCCGACATAAACAGAATTTTCTGTATGATTCAAAGATGTTTTTTCTCTATCAAATCTTGCGCGTGAAGATATTTGAAAATATTTTCTAGTATAAGCAATTCGACCCACATAATCAGAAAAACCATTTCTAAAACCATTTTCGTTAAAATCTTCGTTATCTGTGTCAAAATCATAAGTTTGACCGATAAAAACTTCAATGTTATGATCGTTGTTAAACGCAGCCCATCTTGCACCATAATCAATAAAATTACCGTTTTCCCAAACATCAAGACCAGCATATCTATTGTTTGAAAACAAAGTCGTATCAGATAAAAAACGCCCCGCAGAATCATTGTTAACTGCAAAAACAGATTTGTTGTTTACATGTTGCATTACTGTCAATCGCGCGCGTGGTTCAATAATATATGTCCAATCATTTTCAGCACTATACAATGGCAAACCCCATTCTATGTACCCACTCGGCAGAAAACGAGATTTTACACCAGAAAAAGATTCGCTATTTTGATTATCTGTATAAATATAAGTCTTATCAAAATTATAAATATCATAACGTGTTGCAGCGCTTAAAGTAATTCTATTTCCGCCCCACAATGTCCACGGAGAAATTATGCGTGCTTCACCAATAAGACGTTGACTTTCTGTGTCATCACCAGATACACCCAATATATCCCCAGAAAAATTCAAATAAGTTTCTTCGAAAAATGGGTCAGTTTGATATGTCCCACGAATATTAGGTAATATATTGCCAGAAATAGAGTGTTGATTTCCGTATGCTTGACGTAATTCTTGAAAGATATGAGCGTCAGCAACAACATAACTTGTTTGACCAAATAATTCAACTTTGGCGCCTGAATCAAGATAAGGTTGATAATCATAAAAACCATATTTCTGCAAATAAGTTTTATCAGATGTTCGCGCGATATAAACAAAAGCACGCGCGTTTTCACCCAGTTCTATTTTGTCATTGTTGTAAAAATGCCAACGATTTTCACCTTGTTTATTATGTGTAAAAGAACCTTTGGATCTAAATTCTGAATGATGCAAATTCAAACGATGTTCTGCCTGAAACAAAGGGTTTTCTTTTGTCAGGTAAGAGAATGTAGTTGTCAAATCATGCCTGTTTGAAAAATTAATATACAAAGGTATATTTATCTGGGTTCCCATATCGTTTGTTGTGTTTACACTGGGATTTAAAAAACCTGTCTTGTATTTAACAGTCGGGTCAGGCATTTCATAGTAAGGTAACCACAAAATAGGGAAAGTATCATTGTATACCCAAAATGTCGCATTATGAAAATAAAGCATTTTTTCTGTTGAATCATGAATAACAGTCTTGCTTGATATTTCCCAGGCATTGCCATAATCATCGCATCCATCGCAGGCAGTAAATTCAGCATCCTTGGCAATAGTTTCGTGTTCATTGCGAGTGATTGATTCTGCTTTGACATAAACATGACTGCCCAGCCATAATTCTATATCGTTTGCATTAACATTAGTTTTGTCTTTGGAAAGACTTAAATTATCTGCTCTAACCTTTTGTCCAGAAGCGTTAGTTATTTCTGTGTTTCCGCTGGCTTTGATTTCTTCTGTTTTTATATTGTATTCGATTTTATCAGATTTGATAGTTTTTGCGCCATCCATATCAACCCCCAGCGCAAATGCGGTTGTTATGAAAAGATAGCCTGATAAAAATGAAGCAACATATCTCATTTTTTTAACAATAAACCCAAAAGTAACCCAAGCACAACAAAAATACCAATAGCAAGCACCCCAACATCAGTTAAACTCGATACCATGTTGGACGCAGACATATAAATCGCCATCAGGACCGCCATTGATAATATCGCCATCGCTGGTGCAAAACTCGCACGGCGGCGCAACAAAGACGATTTTAACAGAACCAAGGTACACACAATCGCCAAAATCAAGTTCATAAATGGATTCAGCAGTCGTGTACATATTTCAACCAAAGTTAATTTATGTTGTCTGTCGCTTTCTTGGTCGAATACGGTTTTTAACAAAGTCCAAGTTGGAATACGGCGCACCCTAAAAGATATATCAGAATCATTTTCTACCAAATTTAAATCCATATCCAAATTGTCAAAAGTCCCAGTTGTAAATCCACTGCGCCCCTGAATTTGCAACGAGCCATGATTTGTAATAATGGATAGCCCGCGAATTGTTGATACAAGTTTTCCGCGTTCAGCAAACACCATTATTTGATTGTTTCCTTCGCGCATATCAGAAAGCATGACTTGATTTAAATCATTACCAGACACTTTATCAACATACACAACTAGACCATTAGCCAATTTTGTAAAAGCACCTTCTTGTAATTTTAAATGAGCCAACCCATAACGCAAATTCCATTGAGTTCTATAGAACATAGATTGACTCGCTGGAACCATCCAAATATTTAAAATCAAATGCAACACAGTTAATACCGCTGCGAATTTTAACGCAGGTTTAGCCAATTGCCATGGCGACAAACCAGACGCCGCCAGGACAGTTATTTCGTTTTCAGAAATCATTTTATTGTAAATGAATATTATGGAAATAAAAGTCACAAAAGGCACAATAATAGACACAATAAAAGGAATCATCAATGAAGTTAGATAAACGAAACTTGAAAAACTGATACCATAAGTTAATAAAAATTTCATCATCGCCATTATCTGCATCATCCATGCCAGACCGGTTAAGATTAACAGCAGCATCACGAATATACCGAGCAATTGATTCCCAAAATATCTATTAATAATATTCATAAGATAAAGTATAGAGCCCAAAATAACAACCGTCAAGCAACAAAGCAATTAATGTGCACAATAGGCACAATAAAAATCTTAATTTTTTTCTTGCTTTTTGACGATTTGAACTTATAATAGCGGTGTGTTCTTAAAAAAAGTTTTTAAGGGCGGGGTTGCAAAACCCCGCTCTTTCAGTAAAAGACAACGACAACATAATTAAGGAGAAAGTAAAATGTCTTTTGAATCTATGCCACGCCAAGATTTACTGCTCGCCATTGATTCTTTGGCCCAAGAAAAAATGATAGACAAAGAAACTGTGATTGAATCTTTGGAAGCGGCAATCGCAAAAATCGCTAAACATAAATACGGCGAAGAATTTAATATCGTTGCAAACATAGACCGTAAAAATGGCGCTATACATGTAAAACGTTTGTTCACAGTTATCGAAAGTCCAGAAGCTGTGGGTGAAGATTATGACCCAAACACTATGTTAACAGTGGACAAAGCAAAAAAATATGCGCAAAACCCTGTGGTCGGTGATGTCGTAGAAGATATGTTGCCAGAACCTGAATTTGGTCGTATGGCATTCCAAACTGCGCGTCAAATTATGACTGCCCGCGTTCGCGATGCGGAAAAAGGTCGTCAATACGAAGAATTCAAAGACAATATCGGCGATATTGTTAATGGCGTTGTCAAAAGAATCGAATTCGGTAATGTTTTTGTCGATATTAACGGCAAAGCAGAAGGCTATATCAAAAATACTGAATTAATCCCAGGCGAAAGATTGGCTGTGGGTGACCGCGTGCGCGCTTTGATTATGGATGTTGTTCGTTCTAATTCTAATCCACAAATTTTGTTAACAAGAACTCATCCTTTGTTTATGGAAAAACTGTTCACTCAGGAAGTTCCAGAAATCTACGAAGGCGTTATCAAAATCAAATCTGTTTCTCGTGCGCCTGGTTCACATGCTAAAATCGCAGTGGAAACCCAAGACCCATCTATTGACGCAGTTGGTATGACTGTTGGTATCAAAGGAACCAGAATACAGCCAGTTATCAACGAATGCCACGGTGAAAAAATCGATGTTATTTTGTATTCCGAAGACCCAGCGGTATTCATCGTAAACGCTATGCAACCTGCAAAAGTTGCTAAAATCATCGTTGACGAAGACACTCACACAGCGGCTGTGGTTGTGACCGAAGATCAACAATCTTTGGCAATCGGTCGTCGTGGACAAAATGTCCGTCTTGCTTCTCAATTAACAGGCTGGAATATTGATGTTATGAGCGAAGCCGAAGAACAAGAACGTCGTGCCAAAGAATTCAAAGAAAAGACAGAACTCTTTACTTCTGCGCTGGATGTCGATGAAACAATTGCTCAATTGTTAATCACAGAAGGATTTAGAACAATCGAAGAAATTGCTTATGTCGAACAGGCTGAACTTGAATCTATCGAAGGATTTAACACAGAACTCGCAACAGAATTACAAAATCGTGCTAAGGCTTATCTTGCGAAGATTGAACAAGATTATTTTGACAATGGGCACAAAATGGGACTCAGCGATGATTTGTTGAATTTTGATTTTATCAAACGTCCAGTCATTATGAAATTGGGCGAAGCAGGAATAAAATCTTTGTCTGATTTGGCAGATCTTGCATCTGATGAATTAATAGAAATTTTGGGCGAAGACAATATGTCGATGCGTTTGGCTGAAAAAATTATTATGAAGGCTCGTGAATTGGCATATGGCATTGTTCCAGAAGAAGCAGATGCTGAATAAAAAAGAAAGAATATATAACCAAAGGTTAAAATATGGCGACATTAACACTTGGAAAATCAGTAACGATTGATGCAGTGCAAAGCAAGAAAGGCGATGCGGTGTTCGTAGAACGCCGCCGCCGTATCGTTGCACCTGGCAACAAAGAATTGCGTGATGAACCTAAAAAGGTTGAAACACCTCGCAGTGCTGCTGATGAAAAATTGCGTGCTGTGTTGGCTGCGGCTAAGGCACGAGACGAAGAACGCAAAAAACGCGAAGCCGAAGAAGAAGCCGCTCGCAAAGCGCGCGAAGCAGAAATCGAACGCGAAAATCGTGAATACGAAGCAGTCAAAGAACAATTGGCTGCGCGTGAAAATGTCACAGAACAACCACAACCTGTGGAAGAAGTTGTTGCTGTGCCAGTGCGTGAAAATACACACGAATCTAAAAAGAATAATGTCGCCTTTCAAAATCGCAATTCTCGTCGTGACGAAGACGGCGAAGATATGCGTTCATCTAAGCAAAATCGTTTCAAGAAAGATTTTAAAAAGGGTGGAAAAATCTCTATCCACGATATTGTTATCGGGGGTGGCGAAGATGATGACGATGATGAAATCGGCTTGCGCGGCAGTGAACGCAGACGCAGCGAAGCGTCACTCAAACGTTTTCGCGAAAAAGCCCGCGCAGTATTTACTGCACCACAAAAGGTTGAACGCGTTGTAACTTTGGGCGATACTATAACTGTCAAAGATTTGGCGGCAGCGATGGCTGAAAAGGTTGGTAATGTTATCAAAAAATTGATGGAAATGGGCATGATGGCTTCACAAAATCAATCTATTGATGCTGATACTGCTGAATTAATAGCAACTGAATTTGGCGCGACAGTTAAACGCGTAGATGTAAAACCTTATGCGAGTATTCTCGAAGAACAACCAAACCCAGAAAGATTGCAACCTCGTTCACCTGTTGTTACTGTGGTAGGACACGTTGACCATGGAAAAACATCGTTGCTTGACGCTTTTCGTAATGCTAATGTTGTGGCAGGCGAAGCAGGTGGAATTACACAGCATATTTCTTCATACGAAGTAAAAACAAAATCTGGGGCAATGATAACTTTCTTGGATACACCTGGACACGAAACTTTCACAGCAATGCGTGCACGTGGTGCGCAGATTGCAGACATAGTTGTTTTGGTTGTTGCTGCTAATGATTCTATTATGCCTCAAACAATCGAAGCGATTAATCATATTCGCGCAGCCAAAGTTCCTTTTATCGTTGCAATTAATAAATGCGATTTGCCAGAGGCTGACCCACAACGCGTAAAAACTGACCTGTTGCAACAAGAAGTTCAGGTTGAAGAAATGGGTGGTGATGTCCAATGTGTTGAAATATCTGCTAAAACCAAAATGGGTCTGGATAAACTCGAAGAAGCAATTTTATTACAGGCTGAAATTATGGACCTCAAAGCAGATCCTGATATGATGGCGTCTGCCTATGTAGTCGAAGCAAAAATGGAAAAAGGTCTTGGCGCTGTCGCAACAGTATTGATAAGACAAGGTACTTTGTCTGTTGGTGAAGTGTTTGTTGTTGGCGAAACATTTGGACGCGTGCGCGGTCTTATAAATTCGAGTGGCGTTCGTGTTAAATCTGTAAAGCCCGGTCAACCAGCAATGGTATTAGGATTGGAATCTGTCCCAAGCGCAGGTGATGAATTACATGTAATGGAAACCGAAGCGCAAACTCGCGAAGTTGCGGCATATCGTGTTCAAAAGGCAAAAGACAAAGCAAACGCAGTTAAACGTTCTTCGCTCGAAGAATTGTTTGCCAAACGCGATGAAACCAAAAAATTAACTTTGCCGATTATTTTGCGTGCAGATGTCCAAGGTTCTGTTGAGGCTATATCTGACATGTTACGCGGATTTAATTCTGACAAGGCTGCGGTTGAATTATTGTCTGCAGGTGTTGGTCAAATTACCGAAGGTGATATTAGATTGGCAACAGCATCTGGCGCAGTAATTATCGCATTTAATGTTCGTGCAGACAGTGCTGTTCGTGATATGGCTCGCAATAATGGTGTAGATATTCGCTATCACAGTGTTGTATATCGTATCACAGACGAAATCAAAGAAATCTTGTCTGGAAAATTGGCACCAGAAAGAAAAGAAAACTTTATTGGATACGCAGATGTTATCGCATTGTTTACTGTGGGCAAAGGCACCAAGGTTGCCGGTTGTCGTGTCAGCGAAGGTGTGGTTAAAAAATCTGCTTTTGTTCGTCTGCTTCGCAACAATGTCGTTATCTATGACGGCAAAATCGGTGAATTGCGCCGTGAAAAGAACGAAGTTAGCGAAGTGTCAAACGGTGTAGAATTCGGTATGAGTTTTGATAAATACAATGACCTCAAAGAAGGTGACAGAGTTGAATGTTACGAGGTTCAAGAAGTCAAAGCACAGTTGTGATTAAAATAAAAAATACCGCCCGTTTGGGCGGTTTTTTTATCGTGTTGTTCCTGTTCGAACAGACAATTCAA
>JAGCOU010000044.1 GCA_017642565.1 Alphaproteobacteria bacterium
CGACTTTTATGACGGGTTATGCGTTGCTTGCTATATTTGTTTTGTGGCAAATCTCGGGCGCGTTTATGGAGGCTGCACACGATTTGTTATTCTTTAATAATATGCCAAAGGCGCAACAGCCAAGGTATTACGGCGTTTTTAGAACGAGTGTTAATTTTCCTTATATTATCGCGCCAATATTTGGTGCAATATGCATAGCAGTATTTAATTCTACATCGGCTGTGTGGTTGATAACTGCGACAATGGCTGTTTTATCGACGATAGTTTTATGCGCACGCAAATAGTATAGTTGTTGATAAATTTTGTTCCGTTTTTATCATACAAGGGGAGAATTTGCTCTCAGGAGTCGTGGACTATAACTCCCTCGGTGGGGGAGAATAACCCCCTCCGGCTGTGCCGCGCTCCCCTATGCTGGGGGAGAAACTAGACCGCAGGGCAGGGGGAGGTTTTTTCTTGCTAATAATAAATCTTGCGTTGGGGCAATTTTCTTTGTATGATTTCGGTATAAAACGAAAGGGGTAATTAATGGCTAAAAAAGAAGTAGCAAAAGAAAGTTTGCCAGCAAAAAATCCGGCTTTGGAATCTGCTTTGGCACAAATTCAAAAACAATTCGGTAAAGAAGCCATCATGAAAATGGGTGATGGTTCACAACAAAATATAGAAGCAATCTCAAGTGGCTCATTGGGACTCGATATTGCACTCGGCATCGGTGGTTATCCACGCGGGCGCATCGTTGAAATTTATGGACCTGAAAGTTCTGGTAAAACAACGCTCGCTTTGCATGCAGTGGCAGAGGCACAGAAGAAAGGCGGAACCTGTGCTTATATTGATGCGGAAAATGCTTTGGACCCATCATACGCCAAAAAATTGGGTGTTGATGTTGCAAATTTAATTATATCGCAACCTGATTCTGGGGAACAGGCTTTGGAAATCGCAGATACTCTTATTAAATCTGGTGCGGTTGATGTTGTTGTAATTGATTCTGTGGCTGCCCTTGTGCCAAAGGCTGAATTAGAAGGCAATATCGGTGACAGTTTTGTTGGAACTACGGCGCGTTTAATGAGTCAATCTTTGAAAAAATTGGCTGGCAGCGTTTCGCGCAGCAACACTCTTTTAATCTTTATTAACCAGATTCGTATGAAAATCGGGGTGATGTTTGGAAATCCAGAGACAACATCTGGTGGTAACGCATTAAAGTTTTATGCGTCTGTTCGTCTCGATATTCGCAGAACTGGTGCTATTAAGGACAAAGAAAATATTATCGGTAATGAAACCCGTGTAAAGATTGTTAAAAACAAAGTTGCACCACCTTTCCGGACCGTAGATTTCAAAATTATGTATGGCGAAGGTATTTCTAGAATCAGTGAAATTTTGGATATGGGTGTAAAATATAATTTTATCGAAAAAGCAGGTTCGTTCTATTCTTATAATAATGAACGCATCGGGCAGGGTGAAGCAAATGCCCGTCAATGGTTAAAAGATCACGAAGATGCCCAGAAAGAATTGCTCGATAAAATTATGAGCAAGGCTAATGGCATCGCCGAAGAAATGACTACGGGTGCAGGGGACGATGACGAAGGTGTTCAAGATGGGGAGTGATTAACGATGGGAACAGATTAAATAAACAAAAGAGGTGTTTATATGAATCTCGCGAGATTTTTTGCAGTGAGCGGTGTCGTTTTACGTGGCCATATTTTTAATCCGTTTTGGCATAGTCGTGAAAAAAGACGCGCTGTGCGCAGTGAAGTAATATCTCAAATTATACCGCGTTATTTCAAGCGTTATTTGCCAAGTGCAGAGGCTGTCAAAGAAACACGTGTTATCAAAAACGATAAAAACGATAAGATTTTTTCTTTGTGGTTACAGGGTGAAGAAAATGCCCCTGCGTTGGTCAAGGCTTGTTATCGCAGCGTGCGCAGACATTGCAAGCAAGAATTAATCGTATTGGATGCAAAAACTGTGTTTGATTATATCACTTTGCCAAAGGAAATCGTTCAAAAATACAAAGACGGTAAAATTGCTCATGCTCATTTTGCGGATATCTGTCGTGTTGAATTGCTTTATGAGCATGGTGGTTTTTGGCTTGATGCTACGGGGTTTGTAACTGCGCCAATTCCAGATTGGATAGTTGATACAGATTTCTTTATGTTTTTAACTGGGCACGCAGGAAGTCCGTACAGTTTTTGCCAAAATTGTTTCATCCGTGCGAGAAAAGGTGCTTATCTTTTGGCGGCTTGGCGTGCGATGATACTCGATTATTGGATGCATGAAAATCATTGTTTCGATTATTTTATGCACCAATTGTTATTCAAGACTTTGGTTATGAACGAAAAACGCGCAAAAAAATATTTTGCAGAAATGCCACATGTTGACCAAGATCCAACACATGCGTTATGGTGGAGATATCAAAATGCGCCGTTTGATAAAAAGATTTTTGATGAAGTAACTGCGGGTGCTTTCTTCCAAAAGACTACATATCGTGGGACAGATAAAATTGTTCCCGGGTCTTTTGCAGATGAAATGATAAACAAAATGTAGGTGTTTAATGTGCCAAAAATATCTGTGATAATTCCTGTATATAATGGCGAAAAGTATTTGGCGCGCTGTTGGGCTTCTTTGCAAAGACAGTCTTTCAAAGACTGGCAGGCGATTTTTGTTGATGATGGAAGTGTTGATAAATCTGGTAAAATTTTGGATAAATATTTGGCCAAAGATAAACGCGTAACTGTTGTTCATAAAAAAAATGCTGGCGTGTCTGCTGCAAGAAATGATGGAGTTAAAAAGGTCAAGGGAGACTATGTTCATTTTATGGATGTAGACGATGAACTTGATTCAAATTATTATGAAAATATGATAAAGTTCACAAATAATAGTGATATTGTATGTTCTGGTTTTGTTTCAAACAGTAAATATTCTTCGAATCTTGTGTATAAAAAACAACGCGTTTTGAAAACTTTGTTTGGTAAATTATTTTGGAGTCAGGCTTTGATAAAATCGTTTGTGTGGCGTTATTTATTCAAGGCTGATTTTATAAAACGCTATAAATTAAAGTTTGATACTTCATTGATTTCCCAAGAAGATGCGATATTTGTTTTGAATGCTTTTTTATATGCTAACCAAATAACCATTGTTCCAAATGCAAATTATCATTACTTGTTCAATAGTGATTCTGCATTGAATAAAAAAACTAAGGAACATCGTGAAAAGTTAAAAAAGCAATATAAAATTGGTAAGGCGTTTAGAAAACAATATGCTAAAAACAATAATGTTATGCTTTTGTGGCGATTTAGAAAGATAATCAAATTATTCTTTTAATCAAAGGAACAAATATGATGCCAAAGATTTCTATTATTATTCCTATGTTTAATGTGGAAAAGTATTTGCGTAGATGTTTGGACAGCGTTTTAAATCAAACTTTCAAAGATTGGCAGGCAATTTGTGTTGATGACGGAAGCCCAGATAAATCTGGCGATATTGCCGAAGAATACGCCAAAAAAGATAAAAGATTTGTCGTTGTGCACAAGAAAAATGGTGGGCTGTCTGATGCGCGTAATGCTGGGTTCCCGTATGCCAAGGGAAAGTATATTATGTATTTGGATAGTGATGATTTTATTCATCCGCAAACTATGGAAATCGCTTATCAAGCCGCAGAAGATAATGATGCGGATATTGTTTCTTTTCAATATGACAGGGCGTATCGCCCAAGATTAATGTTGCGACATTTTTTGCGACTGAATACAGATAATGTTGTGCCGTTTAGTATTCACAAAAAATACGATATTAACAAAATAAAAACAAAAACTGTAGATGATGTTTTTGAATTAGCAACTGAAAGAACTCATAATAAAACCAACCCTAATCGTAAATGGCTTGTTAAACATTGTCAGGTTTGGAAAAATATGTATAAAAAATCTTTGATAAAAGATATCCCGTTTATCAAAGGTATTGTGTTCGAAGATTTTCCGTGGTGGAGTGAAGTGATGTTAAAAAATCCGCGTTTGACGGTTGTGCCTTTGCCTCTTTATTATTATATACCGAATTTTGGTGGGATAGTTTTGTCTGAAAAACAATTGCGTATAATGAAGTGTTTATCTGTTGGAATAAAAACAGCATATCAATTGTATGTAAAAAAGGCTACGCAATATCAAATGAAAAAATGGCAAGAAAATTTCCTTTGGTTTTTTGTAAAAAAGACTTTTGGTAAAATAAAGTATTTAAAGACTGATGCCGAGATTCAAATTGCGCGTGCTGAATTTAGAGATATGAACAGACTAGGTGTTTTTGATAATGTCCCAAACGAATGGTACGATTTGCGTGAAAAAATCTATGAATTTATAAAATAATTTCTATTTTTCAAATTCGCATTTGTTTGGAAAACGGGTTTGTAAAAATTCTATGTTGTTTTTGATTGTTTCTGCGCCGGTATGTTTTGAATCGTTTATGCAAAATATAGGGGCGTGTTTTATAGAACTTCTAGAAGTTTTGGCATCTTCGCAAAATACCGGTGATTTACGTACGCTGTGAAAATAAATTGTATTGTATATAAAATTAGATAGCCAATGTCTGCCAGATTTATATCCGCGTGCTTTTTTGAAAACTGCTTTGCCTGTCATTTTTGCATACAGTTCAAACAGCCACATTAAAAAAGAATTTTTTACCCGGAATTTATCTAGAATTTGTTTTTCAAGTTGCTTTTTTACCAATGGATGATTCGCACATTCTAGGATAGAAGATTTTATATATGGATCAATGCCATGTGACGGCTTATATGATAAAAAAGTTTTGCCGAAAATTTCTTGGATTTTGAGTGCTGATAATATAATTGTATGGGTATATCGGTCCACAGAAGACAACCACTTATCAATATTTTTTGATGCATCTTTGGGCATATTTGGATGTTTGTTATATAATATTATAGCGCGTCCGTGTTTATCAAAAAAGAAAGACTGTTTTAAGCGTTTATTAAAGAAAGTGTCATCGTTCAATATAATAAACTTATCAGATAAATTTGGAATGTTTGGAATACATTTTGCTATGGAACTTGAATTAAATGTTGGAATTGCCTTCTTTGGCATAATTTGTTCGTGTGGCACGATACTGATTTTTTTATTTTTGAGATTTAACCATTTTGGTTTTTGGTTAAATCCAGTAATGATATATATATGATTAATCCATGGTGTGCACTCTGCCAATGAACGCAGAGAATATTTTAATTCACCGTTATCACGGTAAAGAGAAGCATTTAAATTATTAGCATCCTCGATAGTTTTATGATGAATTTTATCGTACCAAAAATTACGACTTTTAAGCCATTTTTTATCACTGCCGTCAACCCATAAATATACAGCGTCTATTTTATCGTTTTGCATTTTTATATCCCTGATTTTTTAAAACGTGTTGGTATGTTCACAACGATTTTTAACCCCAGCATCGCAGGTTTACGTAATGCGTAAATCGGTCGACAATAAGTCTGCAATGTACGCGCAAAAGACAACCATTTTTCAGATTTTGGTTTTGTTTTTGTGACAGCATTTATTGTGCCGTTTCCGCGTCTTCTTAGATGATTGACCCAATCTGTTCCGCGTTTTTTTGCCTTTTGTTCCAGCATATCCATGTCTATGGCACCAAAGTGGAGAAGATATAAATTTTTATCCAGGTGGAAATTATGGTGTTTAATGCTGTGAAAACCACTCCCCCAGGAAACAGGTTTGTTTATCACGACTGGCTTGGTATAACGCGTTGAAAGCAGGGCATATTCGCGTTGTTCCAAGAAAGGTGCGTCTTTGTCAAGAATCGCTTCTGTATACATGTTTTGACCAATGTCTAGTCCAAGACCAGAAAGGCTTGAATTAATCTTTTTGTTTGATAAATATTGAACTAGGTTTTGTTTTGTTTTTGGGTCTACTATTAAAAATTCATCTGAATCACAGCCAATAACAATGTCGTATTTTTTTAATAATTTATGTGCTAGTTCTGTTATTTTTCTTATTCTGTATTTGTCGCCGGCAGCACGTGATAGTTGTTCGTGAGGTAATTTTGTTATGTGTGCTTGGCCAGCATTTTTAGGAATTTCTTGGTCTGTGCCGTCCAAGAGTATATAAAGGTTTTCTGTTCCCAACTGTTTGCCATAATAAGCAATCCATCGTGATAAGAAAAACTCATCATCGCGTGCCATTGTAATCGCAGCTATTTTTTTATTTTTTATCATATTTTACCGTTTTTGATTTTGGTTATTATATAACTGATGTTTCTATAGATTATTTTTAATGGATTTGATGTTAAAAAACTTTTCATATAATTTTCACCATAAAGACGATTTGCCGTAGACATAATAGACAAAGTTGCTTTGAAATCGCTGTGGTTCAAAATGTATTTGATTTGTTTTCCAAGTGCCCCATTGTGTCGCGTGAAAGATAGTTTTTTTACAAAGGGATTTCCCATCATAAACAAAGATTTTGGGTTGTTATAAGTTTTTCTGCCGTATACAGTGAATATGCCCCCCCATGAACACCCATTATTTTTTATTAGATTTGTTAAGCCGTGTTCGTATTTTATTGTAACATCTATTTTTGTAGGCTGCTTTTGAACATTGTTCATAAATTCATCAAACCACAAAGATGTGAATATTTTTTTGTTCAGTTTAACAAACCAAGATTCTATATAAGAATGAGTTTCGTGTTTGGCAACGATTATACCACTCGCATCAAATTTTAATTTTTCAATCTTGTGAAGTAATGTTTTAATATCAAACAGGGGACCAAATACAGAATCATTAACTAAATAAATTTCGTCATATTTGTTTAGTATTTTTTTATCGCGTGCATATTGATACATGCGCTTATAAGAGCCAAAATCGTATTCCCCGTGTCTTGTTGCTATGGCGTGTGTGGTATAGGGTTTTATTTTTTGAAGTTCTTTTAAGGTTAATTCATTATCCATACAAACAATAACATCGCCATATCGAGACAATGCCTGGACGTAATAAACAAGAGAATCAGCGACAATGTTATCTTTGTCGTATCCGGCAAATAAAAATAATCGAACGGGTTCAGACATATTATATATAAGTATACTGTTTTTTTTGATGCTTTGCAATAAAACAAAAAATCCGCCGTTGGGGCGGACTTTTTGTTAATCGGTTTCAGCATAGCGATATGCTTTTTTGCGTTTGCCGCTGTCCAATTCTTTTTTGCGAAGTCTAATCGTGCTTGGTGTAACTTCAACCAATTCATCGTCTTGGATGTAAGACAGTGCTTCTTCCAATGACATCTTGCGTGGTGGGGCCAAGAATAATTTTTCGTCAGCGGTCACAGAACGGACATTAGTTAATTGTTTGCCACGAACTGGATTAACCTCTATATCATTTTCTTTGCTGTGTTCGCCGACAATCATTCCAGAATAAACTTCGGTTTGTGGACCAACGAACAATACGCCACGAGGTTCCAAATTATGTAAAGCATAAGTTGTTGTAGAGCCTGCTTCCATGGAAACCAAAACACCCGGGCGGTATTGAGTGATTGGACCACGATAAGAATCGTATTTATCAAATACGCGGTTCATAATTCCTGTGCCACGAGTATCTGTTCTAAATTCAGATAAATAACCAATCAATCCGCGAGATGGTGCAGAAAATACAATACGCGTTTTGCCAATGCCAGATGGTTTCATTTCTGTGATAGTCGCTTTGCGTTTAGTCATTTTTTCAATTACAACACCACTAAATTCATCGTCTACATCAATGACGACTTCTTCGATAGGTTCTAATTTTTCACCATTTTCATCTGTTTTCATAACAACGCGTGGACGAGATACAGATAATTCAAAACCTTCGCGGCGCATAGTTTCAATTAAAATACCAAGTTGCAATTCACCGCGTCCAGAAACTTCAAATGCTTCGTTATTTGAACTTTGGGTTACTTTCAAAGCGATATTAGTTTCGGCTTCGCGGAACAATCTTTCACCAATCATACGAGAGGTTAATTTTTTACCGCTTTTGCCAGCGAGTGGCGAAGTGTTCACAAAGAAAGTCATTGTTAATGTTGGTGGGTCAATTGGCATAGCAGGAATTGGCTCTGTCACACTTGGGTCACAAAGTGTGTCTGCCACAGTTGCCTTTGAAAAACCAGCCAAAACGACAATGTCCCCGGCAGATGCGCTGTCACGAGAAACTTTGTTTACGCCTTGGTGTTCAATGATTTTTGTGATTTTTGCGTTTTCGATAAATTCACCAGCCATATTAATAGCCTTGACAGATTGACCAACGCGAACTGTGCCAGATTCAATTTTGCCGGTCAAAATACGACCAACATAAGGGTCCGCCTCTAGTGTAGTTGCCAACATTGTAAAAGGTGCGTCCAACTGACATCTTGTACCATTGCAGTCTGGGGCAGGGACATGGTCAACAATTAATTGGAACAAAGGTTTTAAGTCTTTGTTTGGATTATCTATGTCTTTTAAATCACGAATTGCCCAACCATCACGACCGCAAGCATAAAGATATGGAAAATCAAGTTGAGAATCTGTGGCACCGAGTTTGTCAAACAAATCAAAAGTTTCTGTTAAAACTTCGTCTGGTCTCGCATCGCCGCGATCTATTTTATTAATGCAAACAATAGGGCGCAGATTTAATTTTAATGCTTTGCTTAACACGAATTTAGTTTGAGGCAGTGGTCCTTCGGCACTGTCGACCAAAAGAACAACGCCATCTACCATAGATAAAATACGTTCCACTTCGCCACCAAAGTCTGCGTGTCCAGGGGTATCTACGATGTTAATCTTATATTCGCCCCATTGAATAGAGGTTGGTTTAGCAGAAATTGTAATTCCGCGTTCGCGTTCAATATCACCGCTGTCCATAACCCTGTCTTCGACATGTTCATTTTCGCGGAAAGTTCCAGCCTGTTTTAACATATTATCGACCAAGGTGGTTTTTCCGTGGTCAACGTGCGCTATGATAGCAATATTACGTATTTTCATCTTTGTCTTCTTTGTTTTTTTCGCAAAGCGATATATTATATCATATTTTTGATATTTCAACAAATTATATATAAAATATTGACAATTGCAACAATTTTGTCTATA
>JAGCOU010000045.1 GCA_017642565.1 Alphaproteobacteria bacterium
GCGGAAACCGTGACGATTGTGGTGCGCTATTTATCACCCACAAAATTTTTCAAATTTTGCGGGGCCCGATGCTTCCACAATCTACTTGTTTTCGAACCAAAGGGTTTCTCTTCAAACCGCGAACAGCAAAAACAAAAACCGACCATCAAGGTCGGTTTGTGTTTTTGGTGGGAGCGGGTGGAGTCGAACCACCTCAGTCTAAGACAACAGATTTACAGTCTGCCCCGGCTCTCCGACTCCGGCGCGCGCCCGAAACTGTTACCACAATTCGTGGTGCGAGCAGAGGGAATCGAACCCTCATTTCAAGCTTGGAAGGCTTGCATTCTAGCCTTTGAACTATGCTCGCTATGATTTCATAGGCTCGTTGATTATATCGTATTTTTTTATAATTGCAAGCATTTATTCAATTTGTGGGGTTCGGCTAATTTCTCGCTCTGTCAGCCTTGGCAATTTGTTTTTTCATTGCCATGATTCTTTTATATGATTCTCTGATTCTTGATTTTTTGATTTTTCCAGTCTTTACTAATTTCACAATTATCGCATTTACATCCGTGCCGCGGTTTTTATCAAATGTTAAATTATTACCAAATACCAAAATATCATTGCCTGCGTTAATTGCCATTTCAATTGCGGTTTCAGTTCCGTATTTGTTTGCGATTGCGCCCATGTCCATATCGTCTGAAACGATAACACCGTTGAATCCCATATCGCGAATCATGTCTATTGTTTTTTTAGATAGTGATGCGGGCAGGGTATCAAAATTATTATTTATTACATGTGCGACCATCACCATGGTATAAGGAGATGAATATTGTAATAAATTTTTATATGGAGTTAATTCATAATCTTGGTAAGTGTTCGTTATATCTGTAATTCCGTCATGAGTGTCACCAGCTGCACTGCCGTGGCCAGGAAAATGTTTGAAAGAATAGGCGATATTTGCCGCTTCGAGTCCGCGTGCAAAAGCTGCGCCGTGTTCAGTGACTGTGTCGGGCTTGTTTGAAAAACTGCGTTCTTTGGCGCCAATCGCCGGAGATTTTGGATTAACATCAACATCCAAAAGTGGTGCAAAGTCAACATTGAAGCCCAGGTTAGTAAGTCTGGTTCCCAAATCATAGGCAGTTTCGTAAGTTGTTGTCACATTACCAGTTCCTAATTGTTTCGCCGATGGTATAGGTGCAAAACCGTGTTCTGGTTTTAATCTTTGAATGTTGCCACCTTCTTGGTCAATTGCGATTAACAATTTTGTAGGTGATATTGATTGCAATTTGGTGTTTAGATTTTTTACTTGTTCTACATCTTTTATATTAGATGAAAAAATATGTTTTTTTGCCTCTGTTATATCCATACCCTGAGCCAGCAGACCAGACACATCGACATCAAACAAAATTACGCCACCGATTTGTCCTTTTTTAATTTGGTTGGACACAGCAATAAAATTTTCATCCGCATCATTTAAACCATCGCCATGAAAACCAGTCATTATCATTTGGCCCGCCATAGTTTCAACGCTGGGCATAGATGTATAATAAACAAATGCGCCACCGATAAACAATAATACTAGGAATATAGTTGCAAAAATTTTATTTTTCATTCTTCTATTTCCACGCTGTCTATGTATTTGCGAGATATTGTTTCTGATTTTGCAGATTCAAATTCTGGGTTTGATACAGTTTCTGTTGTTTCAGATTCATATATTTCCACAGGTGCATAGGTTGGTTCTGTGTCTGTGGAATCTGCAACATAATTTGCACCAAGTGTTTTTGTTCTATACGCTGATTTTCTGCGTAAATCGTCAGGTATTGTGATATAATCTCCGGGATTTATGCCACGTGTTGAGAGTTCTTTTTCAGAAACCTGTCGTAAACTAGCGGTATTTACGCTGTATAGCGGATTCAAGAAATTTTTTGGTGCATCAACAAGTGTTCCTGCTGTGCCTGTGCCGTTTAATTCCATTATACGCAACGCGCGTTCAGATTCGCCAGATGGTTGCAGGCGGAATATTCCGCTTGTTCCGGTGTATCCGCTCGGGTCAAATAGAAAAGCAGATTGACCCTTTTGTGAGAATAACATGCCCAATGCAAGATTTGCAGCGTCATATCCAAATGCTGCCAAGTAATCTGGATCTTTGCCAGCCATCATATTATATAGACTGATGAAATTATTTGATATTTCAGGTAATTTTGCGTATTTTGCACCACTCATAGTAAAATCAGATGCTATGTCAGAGCCGTGCCAAAGTGTTGTTCCATAAAATGCAGCGTCACGATTGCCAACCCCATAATAGCGCAAGAATGATGCCAAAGTTTTTGAATCTTCGCCGTTGCCCAAGAATAAAATCGAATCGTACGGCAGGTCACCAAGAGTTTCTGTTCGTGATATTTTTTCGAGTTGATGACGCAAACTGTATTTTTGTTGTGCACTCAAAGGTTCTTTGGCGAGTATATCAGATAAAACTTCGCGGGCACGACTGTTTGCAGCGCTGCGTGCGCTGTACATCGATGCGCGCATAGATACTTCTTTGATAGAATCGGAATTGCCAGGTGTGTAATAGAACAAACCTTTGATTGGTATATCGTATGCAGATGATACCTTGCTCGCAACAGATGCCATTAATTTGCCAGAATTGTCGTTCGGGGCCAAAATAATCATATTTTTTGAACCATCTTGTTGCATTTGACGAATAATTGCTTCGATGCTTTGAGTTGGAATTAAATTCATAGTCATCACATTATCGCCAAGTGAATTTACATCAGATGTAAATGATATAACCGGAATTTTTGACGATTTCATTTCGCGCAACGACAATGTATCTTCGGCAAAAAGCGGACCGATTATAATGTCTGGATTTTCATAAAGTGCGGTATGAATAACCGTTTCGCGTCTCGTTTTATCGCCAGATAAATCATAGAAAGATATTTTTATGTTTGGTTTTATTTTGCGCAAAAAAGCAGTTTCTAATGAAGTTTTTATGTCATTTCCAACAGACTTTGCATCGCCAGTCATGGGTAATAACACTGCGATATTAGCAGTTGGACCGCCACTGTCAGAGCCGTATACAGAGGTTGAATAAAGATAACTTTCCTGGATATCTGTGGGGTTTGAAGTCGCAGGTTGCGATTTAGTTATGGAACGATTCGTGCCACAACTGGCTAGGAAAATGCCTAGAAAAATTAAAAATTTATTGATATGCATTGAAAATCCTACTTTTTGCATGTATCATTTTACTATAAAAGGATTAAAAATGCAATCAGGACTTTATGTAGTTGGAACGCCTATTGGAAATTTAGCAGATTTGTCGCCAAGAGCCGTGGATGTTTTACAAAATGTTGATTTAGTTGCGGCTGAAGATACGCGGGTTTTTTCTAAATTGGCAAAACATTTTGATATTAAAACCAAGGTGATTGCGTGTCATGAACATAATGAACGCGAAATTATCGATTCGTTAATTGAAAAAATAAATCAAGGTTTAGCAATAGCGACTGTGTCGGATGCGGGTATGCCTGGGATAAGCGACCCGGGATTTAGAATTGTTCGTGCTGCCCGCGAAGCAGGGGTTGCTGTGTTTATGGTGCCTGGACCTACGGCTGCGATTTCTGCGTTGGTGTTATCGGGTTTTCCAACTGATAGATTTACTTTCTGTGGTTTTTTTGATGAAAAGAAAGTTCGCGAAGATAATAAAATTCGTCACACTATTATATATTATGAAAGCCCTAATCGTGTTATGGAAACAATCAAAATTTTAGCCGCTGTCATGCCAGAGAGAAAAATAGCGATTGTTCGTGAAATCACAAAAATTTACGAAGAGACTGTTATTGGGTATCCTGCTGATTTGGTAAATATAGAGCCACCGCGTGGTGAAATAGTTATTGTGGTTGCGCCTGCGCCAGATAAAAAGATGAGTGATAGCGAGATAAGCGAGATTGTTAATGATATAGTTGTAAATTCTACAAAATCTGCTGCGGCTGAACTCGCTGCGCGAACAGGAATTTCAAAAAAGGAAGCATATAAAAAATTGGTGGAAAAATCATGATAAAATTTGTTGGTTCTTTTGAAACAGTTAAATCTTTGCCAAAAACTCAATTTGCAGAGTTTGCTTTTGTTGGTCGCAGTAATGTTGGCAAATCTTCTTTGATAAATGCTGTCGTTGGGGAAAAGGTGGCGCGGACTTCTAATACTCCTGGTCGAACACAGAGTTTAAATCTTTTTAATTATAATGACAAAGTTATGATTGTAGATTTGCCCGGATACGGTTATGCACGGGTCAGCAAAGCAGACGCTATGCGCTGGCTGGAAAGATTGGAAGAATATTTGTTAAATCGTTCACAATTGCGCAGACTTTTTATTTTGATAGATTCAAGAATTGGACCAAAAGATTCTGATTTAGATTTAATGGATTTTTGTGATGAAAATGGTATTTGTTACCAAATCGTTTACACAAAAAAAGATAAACGCGTTCGCGAAAAAGAACAAATTAAAATCACGCATGAAAATCATCCTGCGATGGTTGAATGTGTGTTGGAAACTTCTGCTGAAAAGAAATTGGGCTTGCAAGAATTAAGAGATATTATTGGTGTTAAATAATAATATTTTTAATGTTTCTAATCCAATGCATATTCTAGATGCGTTGTGGGATAATATTGCGCAATACCAAGATGATTTTTCGCGGGTTTTAATATTTTTACCGTCAAATCGTGCTATTAAAAGTGTTGAAAAAAAGATTGTCGATAATGTCGGGCATGCGGTTGTTTTGCCAAATTTAGTTCCACTTGGAAACGGGGTTGAAGACGAAGAGGGCAAAGACGATATTGATACAATGTCTAATCAAGAAAGAATAATTATTTTGGCTCGGTTATTATCAATGGATGCTAATGTAAAAAATATGGCTGCTGCGTTGCCGATTGCGCGTGATTTTGTTCGTATGCAAGATTATCTCGAAAACGAAGGCGTTAAAATTCAGGATATAAATTGGGCTGAATTAATAGACGATAAATATGCATCTCATTTTCAAAACAAAGCACGCATATTAGATATTATAAAACAATTGCCGAACGATAGATTAACAACAACTCAAAAAAGAAATGATGGTATTCGCGCATGGATAAAACATTTTGATGAATACGATTGTGTTATTGTGTGTGGGTCAACTGCGTCTGTGCCTGCTACAGCAGATTTGATGGAGGCTGTGGCGAAAAATAAAAACGGAAAAATAATTTTATCTGGTAAAATATCTGGGAAAGAAGAAGATTTTGAATTAGACACAAACCCTTATCATGCCGAAAATGAATTTTTGAAAAGGTTGGGTTTATCTTTCAAAGATGTTCAAACTTTGGATGTTGGAAAAAGCGAAGTTATGGATATGATGAATATCGCTTTTTCTAATTCAGGTGAGCATATAGATAGCAATATAGAAAATATCAAATTAATAGAATGCGCAAAAGAAAGTGAAGAGGCTGCGGTCGTTGCAGAAATCACATCTCGTTCGATTCAACAAAATAAATCTGTGTTAATTATAACGCCGGATGCAGCTGCTAATCAGAGAATCAAGATTGAAATGTTCCGTCGTGATATAGAGGCTGATTTTTCATCTGGTCTTGCTGGTGGTATGACTGATTTAGGGCGCGCGATTTTAAATTTGTTCGATTATTGGCGCGAAGAATCTCCCAGAGATTTTGAATCAAAATATGCGCAAAGTGGTTATAATCTTTTTGATATGCTGGTGCGATTTGTTGATGAAAATACAGATTATGTTTTTCAGCCGAATTTTAAAATAGAAAACGAAGATGATATTGCAATATGGCAGGCAATAAAAAATACCGCAGAAATTTTATGTGCAAATGATATTGTTTTAAATGTTGCGGATGCGCGCGCCATTGTTGCAGATGCTGTAAATAGTGTGACAGTGCGATTAAAAAAGGCTGAAGATTGCAAAGTGTGTGTGTTGGGAACTATTGAATCTCGTATGCAAAGTGCGGATGTTATAATATTAACTGGGCTTAATGAAGAGATGTTTCCAACTGTTGGATATAAAAATGCTTGGCTGCCACGCGCCATAGCAAAACAAGTTGGTTTGCCGTCCCCAAATCGCAAAGTATCTTTGATGGCACTAGATTTTATGAATCTGTCTTGTGCCAATGAAGTATATTGGTTGCGCTCTAAACAATCTGGGGAAAATTTAACTACGGAATCAAGATTTTTATCGCGGGTTCGTGTTGCTTGTGGTGACATTATAAATGATAAAGATATTTTAAAATCTGTGCGTGATATGGATAATGTTGAATATGAACCACTCGATTATTCTGCGCCAATGCCACCAATTGATAAAAGTGATGTATGGGTCACAGAACTTGATTTATTAATTCATAATCCGTATGCGTTTTATGTGCGTCATATTTTAAGATTGAAACCGAAAGATGATTATTGGGTTTTACCTGATGCGCGACAATTTGGGAACTGTGTCCATAATGCTGTGGAAGAAACCGAAGATTACAGTGCATCAAATTTAATACGTGAAATGGACAAAAGGGCATTAGAAATATTACCACAAAATTCAATATTATTTTATTTTTGGCATAAAAGATTTGAAGAATTTGCGCCATGGCTTGAAAAATATTTGAAAAATCAAACCAATCTGCAAAAAGAAACCGAAGGCCATATAAATATTATGGGACGCAATGTTTGGGCGCGGGCTGATATTGTCACTGATGAAGGTGTTGCAGATATAAAAACAGGGGAAATGCCGAGTAAAAAACAACTCAAAGAAGGCATGGCACCACAGTTGCCCTTGGAAGGATTTATGTGGCAAATGGGCGCTTTTAAAAATGTAAAACCGAATGTTTCTTTGGTTCCGGTTTTACAGTTCTTGCATTTAAAAAAGGGCGAAGAAGGATTCCCACCAGGCTATGAAGGGGAAACTGCCCAAGAAATGATTGATAATACTGTGGCTAAAATCAAAGAATTATTTGGACAATACAGCACTGACAAAGTTGCGGAATATGAATATCGCGAAAGTGTGGGGAGAAAATATCATGAATTTGACGATTTAGCACGCAAGAGTGATTAATCTTTTAATTCAAGCATTAATCCACAATGGTCGGTAGGTTTATCGGCGAGACGCGGTTCCATATCTATTTCGCAATTTTTTATTAATTTCATAGCCGTTTTATTGCAAAGAAAATAGTCAAGACGCAATCCCTGGCGGTTGCCAACTGTGTCGCGACCACGATATCCGTACCATGTATAATCTATGGTGTCGGGATGCATGTTGCGCCATGCGTCTATCCAGCCTGCGTCCAGCCATTGTTGCATAATTTCACGCGCCGCCGGTGCAGAAATAGATGAACCCAAATAATTTTTGGGGTTCCAGATATCTTCGTCCGTAATTGCGACATTATAATCACCGCCGATTATCACGGGTTCTTCGCTGTCAATATATTGAGATATATATTTAGTAAAAGCCTTCATCCATTCGAGTTTATATGGGAATTTTGGTGATTCTATGCAATCTCCGTTCGGCATATACACATTTATTAAACGAATGCGCCCGTCAACCACACATTCAAGAAATCTCGCGTTTGGGTCAGGGTAATTCGGCATGCCAAGAATAGTGTCTTCGATGGAATATTTAGAAAATGTTGCGACCCCATTCCATGATTTTTGACCAAAAACCTTTATATTATAGCCGTATTCGTCCAACAAATTATACGGAAAATTAGCGGTTTCCACCTTTAATTCTTGGACTAATATGGTGTCATATTCGCCTTTTTTCAAAATTCCCATAAAACTTTCGATATGGGCACGGATGGAATTAATATTCAAAGTAAGTATTTTCATAATTGCAATCTTCTTTTTATAATACTATAATATACCTTGTCCAATATAAAAACAACAAGGATTTTATGTTATGAACATGTATCAATTTTTAGAGCAGGTGGCGAAAGAATCGCCAGATGCTTTGTATTTGGTACGCGAAAAAATCACATTCAAAGAAGTTCTTAAATTAATTCATGCACGTGCAACTACGCTCAAAAAGGCCGGGGTTAAGGCTGGGGATGTAGTTGGTCTATTGGCGCATAATATTCCAGAATTTCCTGTGACGCTTTTCGCAATATGGTATCTCGGGGGAACTGTGTTGTTGTTGGATACAAATTTAACCCCGTTTGAATACGATAACATGACCAAAACGGTTAAATGTAAGTTCGTATGTGCTGAGAAATCTTTTTTCTATAAAGCAAAAGGTTTTAAATTTTTTGATATAGAAACCAAAGATGGCAAAGCAGATGCGAGATTAAAGCCAGCGAAAATAGGCGATGATGATATTGCAACTTTGTCGTTTACATCTGGTTCAACTGGACAGCCAAAGGTTGTGCCGTTAACCCATGGCAATCTTAAGACTTCGTCTGATTGTTATGCAGATATGGGGCAATGGATTCACAAAAATGAAATAATGTATGGCTTTTTGCCACTTTACCATGTGTTCGGTTTTGCTGCTGGTATTTTGGCACCTATGCATTTTCATATGGGTATTTTATTGCAGCCTACGATTAATCCAAAAAATATTTTGGATGATTTTAAAACCTATAGACCTCATTGTATACCTGCGGTTCCGCGGTTGTGGGAGGTTTTTCGTAACAAAATTATCGAAGGTATCAAAGCGCAACACAAATGGTGGTTGGCTTCTTTTGTTTTGAAATACCAAAAGGTATTAAACAAAACTGGGTTTGCATGGCTTGTTAGAAAAGTGCAAAAACCTGTACAAGATATATTCGGTGGTCGTGTCAATTTGATGATTGCTGGTGGTGCTGCGACAAAACCAGAAGTGGAAAGTTTTTACGAATCTTTGGGCATCGCTTTTGTCCAAGGATACGGAATGACTGAAACAGTGGGACCGTTTTGTTGTTCAAGACCTGTGAAACATCGTGTGCCTTTTGCGTTTGGAACACCTGTGGGTTGTTCGGAATGCACAATAAGGGATGCAGACGAGACAGGGGTTGGGACTCTTTGGGTTCGTGGACCAAATATATTCAAAGGTTATTTGAATAATGCCGCTGCTAATAAAGAGTTGTTCGACAAAGATGGTTGGTTTAATACTGGCGATTTAGTATATTTGGATAAAAATAAACAATACCACTTTGCTGGTCGTAAAAAACAAGTGATTGTTTTGGACAGTGGTAAAAATGTTTATCCTGATGAACTCGAAGCACTTTTTATGGATATAGAGGGTGTAAAAAATGTCGCTGTCTTTGAACACAAAGTAAAAGGCAAGACAGTGACTTATGGCGTTTTTCAGGTTGAACCAGATATGACTATGGACAAATTGGCGAGAGAAGTCGCAAATCAAAATAAAAAAGTTGCGTCCTATAAATGGGTGACGCATTTTGCGATGACTGTTGATGATTTGCCAACAACCAGTACCCAAAAAGTCAAGCATCATGTTGTGCGTGAAAATTTAATAGCGGGTCTTTACCCAAATAAACATGAATAATTAATTGTTGTATGAATATAAGGATGAATATCATGAATATGTATCAATTATTAGAAAAAAATGTAGAAAGAAATCCAAAGACTGTGTTTTTGGTGCGTGAAAATGTAACATTTGAAGATTTGCCAAAATTGGTTCAGGCACGTGCTACAACTTTGAAGAAAGCAGGTGTCAAGGCCGGAGATGTTGTTGGTTTGTTGTCACATAATTTGCCACAATTTCCAGTGACGCTTTTTGCAATATGGTATCTGGGCGGAACTGTGTTATTGCTTGATACAAATTTAACATCTGTTGAATATGAAAATATGACCCAGACCACAAGTTGTAAATTTGTGTGTGCTGAAAAGTCTTTCTTTTATGATACCAAGACTTTTAAATTCTTTGATATAGAAACCAAAGATACAGACACAGATAAAAATTTGAAGCCTTATCCTTTGAAAGATGACGATGTTGCGACAATGTCGTTTACATCTGGCTCTACTGGAAAACCAAAAGTTGTGCCACTTACACACTTTAATTTGGTTTCTTGTTCTGATAATTTGGAATATTTGAACCAATGGTTAAAACCAGGTGAAATGTTCTATGCATTTTTGCCTTTGTATCATGTGTTTGGATTTGCTGTTGGATTTTTAGCACCACTTCATTTTGGTATGGGAATTTTATTACAGTCGACAATTAATCCTAATGCAATTATGGCAGATTTTGCGCAATATAAACCACAGGTTATACCGGCTGTGCCAAAGTTGTGGGAAATATTCCGCAAAAAGATTATTGACGGTATTAAGCAAAAGAAAAAATGGTGGTTGGTATCATTTATTATGAATAACCAAAAATGGTTGCGTATGATTGGACTTGGAAAATTAGTTGATAAAGTATTGAATCAAATACGCGCTGTGTTCGGTGGTCGTGCCAGATTGCTGGTCGCCGGTGGTGCTGCAACTAAACCAGAAGTTGAAAAGTTCTATACGCAACTTGGTATGGCTTTTGTCCAAGGATATGGTATGACTGAAACAGTTGGACCAATTTGTTGTTCAAAACCGCTTAAAAAACGCGTTCCATACGCTTTCGGTGCGCCGATGGGTGATACTGTGTGCGAGATTCGTAACAAAGATGAATCAGGTATCGGTATGTTGTGGGTTCGCGGAAATCAGGTTTTATGCGGATATTTGGATAATGATGCTGCTAATAAGGAAGCTTTTGACAAAGAAGGATTCTTCTGTACTGGCGATTTAGTATCGATGGATAAAAACGGGGAATTACATTTTGCCGGTCGTAAAAAACAAGTGATTGTTTTGGACAGCGGTAAAAATGTTTATCCTGATGAATTAGAAGGTCTGTTTATAGAAATACCTGGTGTAAAAAGTGTCGCTGTGTTTGAACACGAAGTGAACGATAAAACTGTCGCATACGGCGTGTTCAGCGTTGAACCAGATATGACAATGGAAAAGTTGGCAGCAGCAGTTGCACAAACTAATAAAAAGGTTGCGTCTTATAAATGGGTGACACATTTTGCAATGACTACTGACGATTTGCCTGTGACGAGTACACAAAAAATTAAACACCATGTTGTTCGTCAGTGGCTGATTGATGGAAAATATCCAAACAGACATGAATAATCAGTCTTTGAGGATAGTAGAATCGCGATAAATCTGTTCCGTTCCTAAGTTTAAACTTAGGAGCGGAACACAAAAAAAGGTAATAAAAATGAATATGTATCAAAAATTAGAAAATGCAGTTAATCAATGGCCTGAAAATTTATTTCTGGTTCGCGAAAATATTACTTATTCGCAATTCATAGACCAGGTGCGCGCTCGTGCGGCTACATTAAACAAGATGGGGATTAAGCATGGCGATGTTGTTGGGATTTTATCTCATAATTTGCCACAATTTCCATTGACTTTGTTTGCTGTGTGGTATTTGGGTGGAACTGTGTTAATGCTTGATACAAATTTGACGCCACGCGAATATGACAAAATGTGTGAAATCGCGGGTTGTAAATTTGTTTGTGCAGAACCTTCTTTCTTTTATAAGACGAGCAAGTTCAAATTTTATGATATAACTAAAAAAGATGGTGATATCGATTACGATTTAAGGGCTTATCCAGCAGAATCAACAGATGTTGCAACAATGTCGTTTACTTCTGGTTCTACTGGAACACCAAAGGTTGTGCCACTTACACACTTTAATTTAATAGAATGCGCGAATTCTTTGGAAGATATGTCTGATTATTATCATTCTGGTGAAATAATGTACGGCTTTTTGCCACTTTATCATATATTTGGTTTTGCTGTATGTATTCTTGGGACAATTCAATATGGTGGTGGTCTGGTCTTGCAACCTGTGGTTAATCCTAAATATATCTTGGATGATTTTAAGAAATTTAGACCGCATGTTATTCCTGTTGTTCCGCGCGTTTTGGAATTATTCCGCAATAAAATTATCGATGGAATGAGACAGCAAAAGAAATGGAGAGTTGCATCTTTCATTTTAAATAATCAAAAAACTTTGAAAGATATGGGACTTGATTTTGTCGTACGCAAAGTCCAAGAACCATTGTTGGATATTTTTGGTGGACGCGTGCGTTTGCTTATTGCTGGTGGGGCAGCAACTAAACCAGAAGTTGAAAATTTCTATGAATCTTTGGGGTTGGCGTTTATACAGGGTTATGGTTTGACTGAAACTGTTGGACCAATTTGTATTTCTAAACCAACAAATAAAAGACTTGCTTATTCTGTTGGTGCACCAACATCTAATAATGAATGCGAGATTCGTGATAAAGATGAAAACGGTGTTGGAATCTTGTGGGTACGTGGTCATCAAGTGTTTAATGGATACCTTAATAACGAAGAAGTTAATGCAACTGTATTTGACGAGAAAGGTTTCTTTAATACTGGCGATATGATGTATATGGATAAAAATGGCGAATTGCATTTTGCAGGTCGTAAAAAACAAGTGATTGTTTTGGATAGCGGTAAAAATGTTTATCCTGATGAACTCGAAGGTTTGTTTATTGAGATACCTGGCGTGAAAAATGTTGCGGTTTTTGAACACAAAGTAGGGGATAAAACTGTTGCATACGGCGTATTCCAAGTCACAGAAGATATGAC
>JAGCOU010000046.1 GCA_017642565.1 Alphaproteobacteria bacterium
CCATGCAGAAGTCGCTGTTCAATGCCATCCTTCGAAAATGAGTGAAGGTATGCCACGAAATGTTTGGTTTAATGATTTATTATATGTGGTTAACCAAGGCAGCCGTATCAGTTTAGCAATCCATATTAATCAAGAATGGGCAAATGATATTTGTGCTGGGGCTAAAATTCCAAATATTGTCCTAGATTGGATGAAACTTGAAAAATCTCATAATAAACCGCTTATAAAACGCGTACAATTAAATATGCCAAAAACAACAGCCGCAAATATAGATACAGACGGATTGGCCAAGATTATACACGATTTTCCGCACCATGAATTTATTTTTCAATATAATGATAACACGAAATCAGCAATAGAAAAAATGCATAATACCGGTGCAAAATTTTCTTTGCTTTTTGATGCCAGCGGCGGAAATGGCATCGCACCAAAGGCGTGGCAAAAACCAATTTACGAAACTCACCCAATGGGATACAGTGGTGGAATGTCCCCAGATAACGTTATTGAAAATTTGAACAAAATAAACGCTGTTGTCCCTGAACATCGCGATATCTGGATAGACGCCGAAGGAAAATTAAAATCACAAACCATGTTCAGCGAAAAAGCATTGTTTGATACCGAACTTGCCAAAGGTTATGTCCGCCGTGCAAACGCTTGGCAAAAGAAAAGATAATTGTCGAACTCCTTCGTTCTCGTCTCTAACCGCCACAGAAAAAATTAAAACCGGCAAAAGCCGGTTTGAAGTCCGCCTTCGCCGTTTATAAAATTTGAAACACATCCCTAGAATTTGTTGGGCTACGGCGCGACACTCAATTTTTCTAAATAAAAAACTGGCCAATGCCAGTTTTTTATTAATTAAAATTGGTGGTGGACGTTAAGAGACTCGAACTCCTGACCCTCTCGGTGTAAACGAGATGCTCTAGCCAACTGAGCTAAACGTCCAAAGTGATATCTATATTACCTTAAATTTTCAAATTGTCCAGTATTTTTTATTCTTCACCAAGGTCGCCAGTAATTGCAGACATCGTTTTATCAATTAAAACATCTGCTTTTGTTTTTGCATCTTTATAGGCATCCATGACAATTTGAGATACCTTTTCTGCGCCCAAAGACAAAGTTTCAGGTTTAATATTCACAGATAAAATATCATATTTTCCAGTCATAGAAACAACGACTGCGCCGTTTTCAGCAATTCCTTTGACTGTCATATTTGCCAAAGAATCTTGAGCTGCTGATATTTTGGTTTGTAAATCTTGGGCTTGCGCCATAAGGCTTTCCATATCCATTTTTTAATCCTTTGGTTATAAAAAAAGTCGGGCGAACAAAATCACCCGACATAAATTTTATTTTTTGATTTCTTTACCTGTTTTTTGATCGATACCAACCATAGACAAACGAGTTTTACCGCGTTTATCTGTGCCCAAATATCTTACAAAAACTTTATCGCCCATGTTGATTTTAGCGTCTTCGATTTTTGCCAATCTTTCACCTGTGATTTCAGAAATATGAACCATAGATTCAAAATTTTTCAAAATCTTGACGAACAAGCCGAAATCTTTGATGCCAGAAACTTCGCCTTCATAGATTTCGCCAACTTCTGGTTCTGCGACAATTTCTTTGATGCGTCTAATCGCCTCTTCTGCATCCGTTTTGTCAGCAGCCATAATTTTCACAGTACCATCATCTTCAAGTTCGATTTGAGTATTTGTTTCACGAGTCAAAGCCTGAATTACTGCGCCACCTTTGCCGATAACTTCGCGCACTTTGTCAGGATTGATTTTCATCGTATAACTTTGAGGTGCAAATTCGGACAAAGTTTTACGTGGTTCTTTGATAGCCTTTTCAATTTTGCCCAAAATGTGCATACGACCATCTTTTGCCTGAGCCAACGCATGTTCCATAATTTCAAAAGTAATAGAAGTGATTTTAATATCCATTTGCAATGCTGTGATACCTTTGTTTGTTCCAGTCACTTTAAAGTCCATATCGCCCAAGTGATCTTCGTCACCCAAAATATCAGTCAAAATTGCATAATCATCACCTTCTTTGATTAAGCCCATCGCGATACCAGCCACTGGTCTTTTCATTGGAACACCGCCGTCCATCATCGCCAATGTAGCACCGCAAGTTGTCGCCATAGATGAAGAACCATTAGATTCCAAAATATCGCTGCATACGCGGATTACATAGTCAAATTCTTCGCGGGTTGGAACCATTGGGTGCACAGCACGCCAAGCCAAATTACCATGGCCCAGTTCACGACGACCTGGGGCTTTTAATCCTTTGGCTTCGCCGACAGAATAACCTGGGAAATTATAATTCAATATAAAGTCGCGTTCGCTGTCACCGTCCAAAGATTCAATTGGCAAAGCATCTTTGCCACCACCAAGTGTCAAAGACACCAACGCCTGGGTTTCGCCGCGTGTAAACAAAGCAGACCCGTGTGCGCGTGGCAAAACACCCAATTCGATTTCAATTGGACGAACTGTTTTTGTATCACGTCCATCAATACGAGGTTTTCCAGCCAAAATATTTCCACGCATAATACGCGCTGTGATATTTTCAACAATTTCATCAGCCCATGATTCGAGTGTAGATGTTGCAGTTTCTGTTTCTGGGAACAATTCTGGGATACGCGCCTTGGCTTTTGCGTGAATTTCTGCCAAAGTGTCAAGACGAACCAATTTTTCTTTGATTAACAAAGCGTTTTCAATTTCGCCTGCAAATTGTTCAAAATCTTTTTCCATAGCAATATATTCTGGTGTATTTTCGGGTATTGCCCATGGTTCTTTGCCGGCCTTTTTAACAAATTCGTTAATAGCATTGATAACAGTTTGTTGCATATCAAAACCGAATTTCACAGCACCGAGTGTTGTTTTTTCATCCAATTCGCCGATTTCAGATTCTACCATCAACACGCCGTCTTTGGTTGCAGCAACAACCAAATCCATCTGGGAATCTTCAACTTCTTTTTTAGAAGGATTCAAAACATATTGCCCATCACGATATCCAACACGCGCAGCACCAATTGGTCCTTGGAAAGGAACGCCAGATATAGCCAATGCGGCAGAAGACGCAATCATAGCCAAAATATCAGGTTGATTTTTTCTATCATAAGAAAACACCTGGGCAATAATTTGAACTTTGTTTTTAAAAGTTTCTGGAAACAGCGGACGTATAGGTCTGTCGATAAGGCGCGCTGTCAAAGTTTCACTTACGCTTGATTTACCTTCGCGTCTATCGCGAGAACCAGGGATACGACCACTGGACGCATATTTTTCCTGATAATCAACGGTTAAAGGGAAGAAATCTTGACCCTCAACTGCGGTTTTTTCAGCACACACAGTTGCTAAAACCATTGTGCCACCCATTGTTGCCATCACGGCGCCAGTTGCCTGTTTAGCATAACGCCCTGTTTCCAATCTAATAGTTTCATCACCATATTGGAATTCAACCGCGATTGGATTATTTAAAACACGTTCTTCAGTTTTATTTTTCTTTAAAAAAAACATATTTTTCTCCGTTTTTATTTGTTCTTATTTTATGCGAAGAAAAATTATTCATTTTTGCACTCTGTGTTCAAATGCAAGAAAGAACAATTCCTTCTTCGCGACATCTGGATAAGATTATAAAATATATTTATTTATTTGCAATAAAAAAGCCGATGAATTTAAAGTTGATTTTTTTCGCTTGTATTATGTTTAGCAAAGTAAAAAATTATAATCCCATTTTTTCTTTCATATCGCAAAGGACTGGCGTTTGTATACCGAGTTTTTCTGCACGATTTATAAGTCCACGAAGCGCAAAAATCCCTTCTACTGTGCCAGCATAGGGTTCACCGCGCGCAATAGATTCACCTGCTGAAAAATTACGGCTCGTTGGTGAAGTCGCAGACAAAAATAAATCACCCACACCACAAAGACCAAGAAAAGTTCCGCATTTTGCGCCCATTTCTACTGCGATATCTACGATTTCATCCCATGCACGCGTAAAAACAAGAGCGCGTTCATTTTCACCGCTTGATTTAACCGTTAAAAAACCAGAAATTAATGATACTGCATTTTTGCCGACACCAGAAAATTGCGCACCAATTAAATCATCACAATCTTGCAGATAAAGCGAAGAAAGCGCTTTGTGCCCCCCTGCCCTTATTCTTTCGTTACCCGCTAGTGTAGAGCCTGTTGGAATACCTGTTGCCACTTCGCGCGCAAATTGAGGTCCAGACAAAACACCAACATCTTGGCATTCTGGTATTTCTTCGTTCAAAATTTCAGACATAAATTGACCTGTCTCGCCTTCCATTCCTTTGGTGCAAATTAAAATCGGCTGACCTGCATAAAATTCGCGCATTTTACGGACAGTTTCACGAAAAAACGCCGCAGGCGTTACAACTAACCAATATTCACATTGCTTTAAATCAGCCATGTTTGATGTTCTAGCCACCGTATCTGGTTTAGGTAAATCGTTTAAACCATCAAAAATACCATTGTATCCCCAATGCATAACTTCGTTGCCAGATTTTGCGCATGTATAAGCCAAGGCTGTGCCCCACGCACCAGCACCAAAAACACCTATTATCATTGTATTTTCCTTATTTTTTTCTCTATCAATGGAATAACTATGAATTGATCTCCTGATAAATCTATGGCTTGCCTGTATGCGCGCAAAGCCTTTTCTTTTTCGCCGTTTTCCAAATATAAATCACCAAGATGTTCATAAATCACAGATATATTTGTTCCCGTGGCAACTATGCGTTCTATGATATCCAGCGCATTTTGCACCCCCTCTTTCTTTGCCACAATTTGCGCCAGCAAATCCCACGCGAGAACATCTGAGGTATCATTCTTAATCAATGTCATTGCATAATCGTATGCTTTATCGAGTTTTTTGTTTTGCAAATACCATGTGCGCGCTTGCAAAAGCAACATATCCGAAGATAATTTTGGCTCCAAATCTTCAATAGCGTTCAAATCTTTTTGCGCACGATCCGCATCGTTAAACAGCAAATAAACATAAGCGCGCTGTTTCAAGAAATACACTATGCCATCATCTGGCAAATTTTTCTGTCGCAATGCGAGATTTAATAACTTCAAAGCACCCCTTTTGTCACCACTAACAACACTGTCACGAACAGCAATTTGCTGTGCGGGCACAAACAAAGGATTTTTTTGCGCTATCTTGCGTATAGTTTTTACATCGTTTTGCTTTTCTGCTATTCTTAATTGACCGAACAGATAAAACGGACTGTTCTTGGCAATAGAGTTAAAACAAGTCTTATAATCGCCAAAATTATGCGAATAATACTGTCCAAGATAATAATTTATAACATCCATATTAGCATCGTTTGCTATGGTTTGAGCAAATCTTAGAAATGCCAATGATAAATCTGTGTAAATCATCACTTGGGTATGAGAAACAGTTTGAATTATGCTGAATATCAAATTGTTTTTATATCCTTCAAAATTAGACCAATCTGGAATTTCAGGATAATTTAAAACATGCGCCCCACCCGGCTTTGCCAAAAAGTCCTCACGCAGAATTTCCATGTCTTCAATCATGCCGTTATGTTGGTAAAAAGACATCAAATAAAGATAATCGTTTATGTTCATAAAATCTGGATGAACCTTGGCAAATTCTTTGGCTGCGCCTTCGACATCATTGTTTAATACTGCAATCTGGCCCATAACAAAGGCTTTCCAGTATTCATTGGTCTTGACAGAATTAACAAATTTCTTTGTTTCTGTGATTCTGTCTTGCTTTAGCGCAGAAAATATCCGCAAAGGCGCAGACAACAAAGATTCATCTTTTTTGTGTCTTTCGTACACGCCCTTCCAATCATCTTGCTGTATTAAAAAAGCGTCATAAACCAATGTATCTATAAAATCTTTTGAATTTTTTAAATCTTTGGCATCTTCTGGTATTTTTCCACTAAAAAAACTCGATATATTTTTTGCCTGTTTTATGGAAGCATTATCAGTCTTTATAGAATCTATCATCTTGAAAGCGTTATCAAAATCATTGATATAAAGCGCATGCTGCGCCGCCAGATAAGCCCCAAAATCATTTTGTTCAACAATACCGCCCTGCCCCGAATCTTGAGCACTGCGTTCAAACATTTTCTGCCCCATAATACAAGAGCAAAAAATAACAAGCACAATTAAAAATGTACCTTTAAAAAAACTTTTTCTATCTTTCATGACAAAATATGCTAGAATAAATTTTATGAAAATAGAAGAAAAATTTATTAAATACGAAAAATTACTCAAAGAATGGTCTACGAGAATGAATCTTGTCGCACCAAGTACTTTGAACGATATTCAAACACGCCATATTAAAGACAGCGCCCAACTCGCTAAATTTATCCCAAAAAATGTAAAAATTATCGATTTGGGCAGTGGTGCTGGATTTCCGGGCGTTGTTTTGGCAATTTTGGGCTGGGATGTCACATGTATCGAATCGATTGGTAAAAAAACTAAATTTTTATCTGCATTAAAACAAGAACTCGATTTGCCCAACCTGACAATCGTAAATGACAGGATTGAAAATTTTTTATCGAAAACACCGGTAAACCCCGGGGATTTTGTATTCACTGCACGGGCTTTTGCACCATTAATAAAAATCTTTGATTATACCGGTAAAAAACAAACTAAAAATTGCCGGCTTTTTTTACTAAAAGGCCGGGAAATTGATAGTGAAATTTTAACTGCAAAAAGCCGGTATAAATTTGACTATGAATTACATAAATCGGAGACCGGTGATGGCTTCATTATATGTATAAGTAATTTAAAATAAGGTGTTATTTCACATGAAACAAAAAATAACACATTGTTTTTACGCCATTTTAATATTTATATTGACTATTTTTTAACTATTTAATATGCTGTTTTCATCTAAAAGGAAAGCAGAAAATGGTAAAAATTATCTCGTTTGCTAATCAAAAGGGCGGGGTGGGCAAAACCACAACAGCCATCAATATCGCAGCATCGCTTGCTGCAATAAAAAAACGCGTTTTGTTAATAGATATGGATTCCCAAGGTAATGCAGGCACCGGTCTTGGCTTTGTTCGCGCGGCACACAAACAAAGCGTATACGGCGTATTAATGGGAACCGCTGGGATTGCAGAAAATATTTTAACCACGGCGATACCTAATATGCATTTGCTGCCAGCATCTGCAAAACTAGCCGGGGCAGAATTAGATATGCTTGATTTAGAAGCCAGAGAATATCGTTTAAAAGACGCACTGAAAACCATACAAAATAATTACGATTATATACTTATAGATTGTCCGCCAAATTTAGGTATGCTGACTATAAACGCGTTAAGTGCATCTGATTATGTAGTCATACCTTTGCAGTGCGAATTTTTCGCGCTAGAAGGCGTTCAACAATTGCTTTCTACTATCAAAGCAATTCAACAAAAATGGAATTTTGGGTTGGATATTTTGGGGATGGTTTTAACGATGTATGATAAAAAACTCGGCCTTACACGCGCAGTCGAAGAAGATGTTCGCAACACATTTGGTGACAAAGTCTTTAAAACTGTCGTTCCGCGCAATGTTCGTGTTTCAGAAGCGCCAAGCCACGGGAAACCTGCGCTGTTTTATGATTTTAAATCTCCGGGGGCCCAGGCTTATTTGCGCGTTGCAACCGAAATCGTTAATGCACTAGAAAAAAGGAATTAATTATGGCATCAAAATTTTTAGGTAAATCTTTGGCTCAGTTAAATGAAGAAATGGGACAAATCCCGGATATTTCGGTATTAACAGGGGGAGAGCGCACAGTTATTAAACCAATTCCTTTGGTGCAAATTAGTCCTAATCCAGATCAGCCGAGAAAAACTTTTGACGAACACGAATTACAAGAATTGGCTGATTCTATTAAAAAACGCGGTGTTTTAAGCCCGATTATTTTGCGCAGCGTCCAAAACAAACCGTATCTTTACGAAATTGTCGCTGGTGAACGCAGATTTAGGGCGGCAAAACTCGCAAATTTAAGCGAAATTCCGGCAATAGTAAGAAGCCTAGACGATAAAAACGCTATGGAAATCGCTTTAATCGAAAATGTTCAACGCGAAAATCTTAATCCTGTTGAAGAAGCCGAAGGTTATAAAAACCTGATGGAAAAATGCCATTATAAACTTGAAGATGTTTCGAAATTTATCGGTAAATCAGAAAGTTATATAAGGAATTTAATGCGTATTAACTCTTTGCCCGATTCAGTTAAACAATTAATTAAAGAAGGCAAAATATCTGCTTCACACGCGCGCACAATCGCAGTTTCTGATAACCCAGAACAATTGGCGCACGATATTGTAAATAATAAATTATCAGTCGCAGAAACGCAAAAACATGTCAAAAATTCGAATCGCTCGAAAAAGAGTCGTTCTTTTACACAAAACACTCTGGATAGAGCATATGTAGAAAAAATCGAAAACAAACTATCTAAACACCTGGGAACAGATGTAGTTTTGCGCGAAAAACGCGGCGGGGCAGGGCAATTTATCATATCTTTTTCGAATCGCGTTCAAATGGAAGATTTGATAAATAAATTATCTAAATAACGACCAGAAAAAATATTAAAAAACACCGGCAAACACCGGTGTTTTTTTATCTGACAGAAGTCCTTTTGAATTCAAAATATTTTTTACGACCGAATATTTTTTGAAATATATTTACCTTTGGTTTTGGCATACGCTTTAATACAAATCTTATCTCATGCATTCTATGATTTATGGTATTTTTTAAGCTATCTATCATCTCTTTTATGCTATAGCGGTAGCCTAGATCTTCAGCCAAGATTTTGTTGTTTGCTATCGGGAATCCACTTTTATCACACTGAACCAACCAAGCACCCCCAACACTCAACTCGAAAAGATCTTTAGCGTGATATTTAAAAAAGTTTTCAAATTTTTTATCATCACAGTCACCATAAATCTCCAAGAAAGTATCTCTGTTGTCAGCCAAACATTGTTTTAACAATTTACAATATTCTTTTGCATATAATCTTAAACTAGACGCAAAATCCTCTCTATTTTTATCATACTTTTCATCAGGTATTGATAAAGCCATAACACCTTCGTGAAATTTATATAATTTTTCCATTAACTTCAATTTATGTTTTGCATCAATAAATTCTCGTTTCATATAATAATCCTTTTGTAATATATGATTATTATACCATAAAAAGAGATAAAAATCAAAAAAAAACACCAACCTCAGTTGGTGTTTTTATCAAATAACAAAGTTATTATTTAACTGTTGTTGTTGCGTTACGGTTGAATTTCCAAACGTCTTCACCAGTACCTTTGACCAATGGACGTTCTTTACCGTAAGAGATTGTAGAGATACGAGATGCATCTATACCATCGTTAACCAATACTTTTTTGGCAGCGTTTGCACGACGTGCGCCCAAAGCCAAGTTGTATTCTGTGGAACCACGTTCGTCACAATTACCAGCAATTTGGATTTTTGTGTCTTCGTGATTTTTCAAATACAAAGATTGTCCCAACAAGTTGTTTTCTGCTTCATCAGAAATTTCCGAAGAATTAAACGCAAAGAAAACGCGTTGATTGTTCAAATCAGATGGTTCAACGATACCGGAACCGCCGCAAGCGGCCAACATTCCAGCAACACCAGCTATTAAAGCAAAGTTTACTATTTTCATGAAAATACTCCCTTGAGTTTTTGTTGCTCAGGTTATATTCTATAATAGGAATTATTAAAAATCAAGGAATAAAACATGGGAAGTTATACTTTGCAAGATTTAAATCTAGCCGGGGTCAAATGGGAACTTACTGAAACGCCCGCAAAACCAGACATTAAAAGGGCTCCAGTTCAACAAAACTTTCAAACAAATCAACCTTGCGAAAATAAACCAGTTATTGTTCCAGCATCAGCACCAATCACTTTGGAAACTGTAAAATCTATGGTGGAACGACCAATTGACACCGATTCGCTTGTTCGTATGATTTGCGAATTTAATCACCCGTTACGCAGTGGCGCAACAAATCCTGTTAAACCTAATATAGCAAACAACCCAAATGGGCTGTTGATTATAACTGATTTGCCGAGTGCAGACGATGATTTATCTGGCAATATTTTATCTGGAAATGCCGGAGAAATGACAGATAAAATGCTGAACGCAATTGAAATGTCACGTGAAAATGTTTCTGTGGTTCCGCTGTTATTCTGGCGCACCCCTGGTGGAAGAACACCTTTGCGCGAAGAGTTAGATTTGGCGCGACCATTTGTTGATAAATTGATTGAAATGTTAAATCCGCGCATAATAATTACTTTTGGAACCTTGGCGACTACAGAGATTGCTAAAACCAAGCTTACCGAGACTCACGGTCAAGAAATCAAAGACGAAAACGGACGCATTATTGTACCTCTTTATCATCCAAATTATTTGATTTTAAAACCCAGCGCAAAAAAAGATGTCTGGGTTGCTTTGCAGAATATTCAAAAATTGTTGAAAAACTCTTAAAAATGTTTAATAATTCGGCTGTATTTATTAAAGGAGCATTACGATTAAAACAAATACAAATAATAACAAGGCTCGCGATATGGGGCCACGTGTGAACGAAAAAATATTTGCCAAAACTGTGCAAGTAATCAGCGGGGACGGTCAAAATCTTGGCGTTATGAATACGAGTGACGCATTAAATATGGCTTATGACAAAGGTCTTGATTTGGTTGAAATAAACGCAAATGCAACGCCTGTGTTGGTCAAAATGATGGATTATGGCAAATATAAGTATGAACAGAAAAAGCGCGCTAGTGAGGCACGCAAAAAACAAAAAACAATCGAATTACGCGAAGTCTGGGTTACGCCTGTGATAGAAGAAAACGATTTTAATGTAAAAATGAAAAAAGTTTTCGAATTCCTTGGCGAAGGTAACAAAGTAAAAATTGCTGTGATGACCCACGGTGACAAAAGGGTTTTGGCGCGCAGCCGTGATGCAGTTCCTCAATTATTTGAACGCATTGTTACATTAATTGGAGACAAAGGAACACTTGAATCTAAATCGAAACCAGACGACAG
>JAGCOU010000006.1 GCA_017642565.1 Alphaproteobacteria bacterium
TGGAAATGGCAAGATTTTACTATTCCTATGGCTTATGGCACCGAAGACATCGCACTTTTTAGATATGAATGGCTCTATGCCGGGGTGGGCGCGGGTGTTGGCTTGCAGGCCCAAGAAAACAAACGTCTTGGCGCAAAATTGATTTTCGAATTCAAGGTGACATTTGGATTTAATTTCACTGATAAATGGGCAGCAGAATTATTTATCCAGCATTTTTCCAACGCGAACACTGCCGAAGAAAATAATTCCTATGCTTTTTATGGACTTGGGTTTACATATAATTACTAATTACCAATTTATTGGTGTTTGACCTGTTTCAATCAAATATTTATTAGCGCGCGAAAAATGATGATTTCCAAAAAATCCGCGATACGCTGACAAAGGCGAAGGATGTGCACTTTTTAAAATTAGATTTTCTTCCCCATTAACAAATTCGGCTTTCTTTTGTGCAAAAGACCCCCACAGCATATAAACAACATTCTTGCGATTTTGTGCAACTGTTTTTATCACAGCATCAGTAAAAATTTCCCACCCCCTACCTGCATGTGATGCGGCGTTATGCGCCTGAACAGTCAATGTTGAATTTAACAATAAAACACCCTGTTTTGCCCAATCAGTTAAATCACCATTTGTAATACTTTTTTGTCCCAAATCAGATTCAATTTCTTTGTAAATATTTATCAGTGATGGTGGCAAATCAACGCCACTTTGAACAGAAAAACAAAGCCCATGCGCCTGATGTGGTTCATGATATGGGTCTTGGCCAATAATCACAACACGCACATCATTCAGCGGACATAAATTAAACGCATTAAAGATATTCTTAGGTTCTGGATAAATCGTTTTTCCAGATAAATATTCATTGCGTACAAAATCAGTTAATTTTTTAAAATAATCTTTTTCAAATTCGTCACTTAAAACATCTTTCCAAGATTGTTCTATTTTAACATCCATTTTTTAATTCCTTTATCAAATGATTTTGACACGCTTTCCAAAGAACAACATCTATATATCCACGCGACAAATTAGTTTCTTGTTCTAGATGTTCGAACATATCATCGCAACATTTTTTAATTTCACTATCGAGTTTTCCATTATTTATTTTTTGCGCAAAGGCGGGATTTCCGCCGTACAGAACGCCGAGACGCTGAATCCAAACATCATATTTAACAACATTTTCGCCTAAATTTCTCGCCAAATGGTGTGCAGTAATTTTTCCAATATGTGGCAAATTTTCAAGATATTTCAATTTATCATCCAAAGATTTACATTTGTAATATCCATTACAAAATTTTTCACGATTATACCAAACTTTCATAATCGCTTTGATTTTATTTTTATTGTTAAATATTTTAAGCAACTCTTCGAGTCGTGGACTTTCCGGCATTTTTTCCATTATAATTTGATGAATTTTTTTCGCAGTTTTTTGTGAAAATCCACCTGCTAGGATTACATAAGATACAGCAGAAGCAAATTCAAATGGTGTTAATTTTTTTAGACCAGATAAATTTTCTTTGATTTCATCAAAAGACCTATCATCACTATCAAGTCCTAATTCGCGCAAACTTTTTTCTAAATCTAAAAACCATTTTTTTGTAAACATTTATACCCTTCCGCTTCTTGTATACTTGTTTAATAAATCTTTTTCATCTGGTCCAAATGCGGACAATCTGCCGAATTCCCCATTTTTCATTTGAACATAAACATTATCAAAACGATATGTGTCTCTTCCATCATAAAAAACAAAATTATAATTTCCACCAGTCAACAAACACCCACACACATCTACATTATTTTTTACAATATCATTTTTATCACGTAAATCAATATAAGCATTAATATCAGCAATTGAATAATTCAAATAACTATTCCCTATTCTAGGATGCGAATGTCCATGCGCAATTATTTTATTTTCACTTTTCTTGGCATTTCTACAAAATCTAGTCAATTTGCCAGCCAACTCTTGCGAAAACACGGCCTCTTGATTATCAGCAGAACCGCTTTTATCCGCTTCTATATCATCAAAAATTACTGTTTGACCTTCACTGTGACCGAATAATAAAAACGGAACCTCTTGTTTTATTTCATTAGATATATCTCCTATCATTTTCATAGTTTGATAAACATCATCTGTTATGACAACCATACTACCTTTTGGCATCTTTGGCAATCTGTCATTACCAACAACAGAATTATCCCCAGCATTAAGAATAACACGTTTTTGTATCAAAACCTTTGCGTTTCCGCGATTAAAAGCATTCCCTATATCAGTCATTAACAGAACCTTTTTTAAAACTCGTCATAGCGGTGTACATAGCATTATCATCGGTTTTTGTTTTATTTAAATCAATTAAACGTTTTTGTATATCTTGTTTGACTTGATTTAAATGAGCAATATCAAAATGTCTTTTTAATTCTTGATATCTTGGAATCATAGAAGAATCTAATTTATTATGAAGAAAATCATATTTCAAGCGCGCGTATTCCTCTAATAACGAGTCAGTTTTTTTCTCATTATCAATCAGCGTTCCATTGAATTTAGTCTTTTCATTAAATTCCATCGCCCACCATTTATTTATGATTACTCGTTTTCAAAACCTAATAATTTTCTTCGCATAGCCGCCATTCTTTCTTCTTGTCTTTTTTGGTCAATATTTTGAACTTTTTCTTTTCCTTCTTTCCATGTTCGTGGTGTTGTGTTTTGCGGAACATGATAATTAACTTTTGGCGCTCTAACAGTATTATCTTGCTGCCATTTTGGTTCTTCTTGGCGCACATCCAAATGATTATGATGATTAATTTCGTGATTTACAGGCCCATTAATTTCATGATTAACCTCAGGATTTAACCTTTCATATTTTGGTTGCCGTCCAACTTCTCTGGCACTATGACGAATTTCAACATCATCCCTTTTTGGCATTGTTGGATTAGGATTTCTTATATCTTTATCTTCTGTTGCTTTTTGTTCACTGTTGCGTCTTTGACCGGGTGCAAAAATATTTGGTTTTTTTATATCTCGCATAAAAGGATTCTCTTGAGATTGTTTTTGTTCTGCCCTAGGCTCAACTTTTTTTGCCTCTTTACCTTTCATAAGATGATCAAACATATTTCTCGAAGGTTCTTCAACTCTTTTTTCAGTTGGCGCGTAATGATGCGGAAACAACTCTTTAAAATCTCTTTTTTTCCATACAAAAGGTTTATCGGCTGTTTTTTCACTTGTATTGTGAAGAAAAGGATTTTCTTGAGATTGTTTTTGTTCTTTCCTTTGCTCAGCCCAACGGGCAACTTTGTCTGCTGGGGAAAGCCGTCCAGATTCTTTGATTTTTGCTTCCAAAGGTTTTTCTTTATCTCTGTCTGCTTTGTCTTTTGGGTCTTCTACAATCTGTGATGGCTCTTTAACATCTTCAGCCGTGAGTTTGTGTTCATTAGATTTTTTTTCTGCTTCATCTAATGCTCTGTCCGTGATTTTGCGAAGATTTTCTATTCTCTCCATAGTATTATCATAATAATCGCCATTATTGCGGCGAAGTTCTTCTAATACTGTTCTGTATTCTTGCGCAATGTCTTTAGAAATTAAATTATTTTCATCTGCATAATTTACTGCTTCCACTATATATTTCCAATATTTAAAAACATCGTGATTTAAAAAAGTCCTTTCTTCATCATAAGAATCTTTAAAATTTTTTATATAGCCTTTTATTTCATTTAATGCTTCTAAAGTTTTATTCATTGCGCCCCCCCTATTTTACTAAACATCCAAATTAGCGTTCAGTGCATTTTCCACAATAAAGTCACGACGAGGTTCAACCACATCACCCATCAACATAGAAATAACTTCATCAGCCTGAGATGCATCTGTGATTTTAACCTGGAATAACGAGCGATGATTTGGATCCATAGTTGTTTCCCACAACTGTTCGGCGTTCATTTCACCAAGACCTTTGTATCTTTGAATCTTTAAACCATTTTTCGCATATTCAAAAGCGGTATTTAACAAAGCGAACGCACCCCAAATTTTTTGAGATTTAGATTTCACACGCAAAGTTGTTGGTTTAGAAAAGATTTCCATCAATTCTTCACGACCAGACATTCTCTGCCATGCACGAATCTCAGGCGAATTAATTTTTTCACGTGGCAAAACATGTGTTTCAGTCACACTACGCAAAGTTCTTGTGATTTTGATACCTTCCATATCACTTGAAATCTTCCATCCACGTTCAAATTCTAATTCTTCGTTATCGAGCATATTTTCAGCCGCAACAAAATTCGCAGCACTTTCTTCTTCGAATACTTTGTTCAAAGCCAACGCTTCGATAAAACGCAAAGGCATAATATGATTCAATGCTTGTAAATTGCTTTTCATATCATCAACCAATTCAAGCAATCTTTTGAAATCAGCACCTGCCAATTGTTGACCATCGCTTGTTTCAATCATACCATCGCTTGCCAATTGATCCAACAAATAGTCGTCCATTTCGCGTTCATTTTGAATATAAATTTGCTGTTTGCCGCGCGTCACGCCGTATAGAGGCGGTTTAGCAACATAAATATATCCGCGCTCTATCGCCTCTCTCATGTGACGATAAAAGAACGTCATCAACAAAGTTTGAATATGTTGTCCGTCCACATCAGCATCGGTCATGATAATAACTTTGTGATAACGGAATTTTTCAATATCAAAATCATCTCTGCCGATACCAGCACCCAATGTAGTAATCAAAGCACCGATTGTATCAGAACCCAACATTTTATCAAAACGCACACGTTCTACATTTAAAATCTTTCCACGCAAAGGCAATATAGCCTGGGTTTTTCTGTCTCTACCCTGTTTTGCGGTACCACCAGCAGAATCACCCTCAACAATAAACAATTCGCATTTTGATGGGTCTTTTTCAGAACAATTTGCCAATTTTCCAGGCAAACTACCGAGTTCCGGCCCAGCTTTTTTACGAGATAATTCACGAGCCTTTCTTGCTGCTTCACGTGCAGCCGCCGCTTCGACAATTTTATCAACTATCATCTTTGCGATTGCTGGGTTTTCTTCCAAATATTCGTAAAGCATTTCATATACAGTATTTTCAACCAAAGGTCTTACTTCACTCGACACCAATTTATCTTTGGTCTGGGAACCAAATTTTGGATCAGGAATTTTAACACTAACAATACTTGTCAAACCTTCGCGGAAATCTTCACCAGACAAATTAACATCTTTCTTGGTATTTTGTTCTGCGATATATTTATTCAACGCACGCGTCAGTCCCGCACGAAATCCCGCCAAATGAGTTCCCCCATCACGGTTTGGAATATTATTAGTAAAACACAACGAAGTTTCTGTATACGCAGTTGTCCATTGCAAAACAATTTCAATATAAGAATCATCAATTGTTTTAATCATCTGTATAGGGTCTTGATTTAACAATTCCTTTGATTTATCAAGATAAGTTGCGAAACCCTTTAACCCATCAGCAGAATGGAATTCACGCACAACTTTTTCAGGTCCACGCAAATCTTCCAAAATAATACGAACATTAGCATTCAAATAAGATTGTTCGCGCAACCAAACCTCTAATGTGTCAAAATCGAATTTTGTTCCTGTGAAAGTTTCAGGTGAAGGCAAGAAAGTAACCTCTGTTCCATGTTCTATACCGCTTTCGTTTTTAACCACAGTTAAATCAACCGTTGGCACACCATCAGCAAAAGTCATACGCGCTTCTTTGTCACCACGCCAAACGCGCACTTCCAACCAAGTAGACAACGCATTAACAACCGAAACACCCACACCGTGAAGTCCACCAGAAACCTTATACGCGCCGTTTCCTTCGTTATCAAATTTACCACCAGCATGCAATTCGCACATAATTAATTCCAGCGCAGAACGGCCTGTTTCGTGATTAATATCAAACGGCATACCACGACCATTATCGCGTATAGTCGTAGACCCATCTGCATTAAGTGATACATACACAGTATCAGCATAACCAGCCATTGCTTCGTCAATAGAATTATTAACAACTTCGTAAATCATGTGATGCAGACCATCACCACCTTCGCCGACATCGCCGATATACATTCCAGGTCTTTTTTTAACAGCTTCCAAACCTTTTAAAACCTTAATTGAATCACCAGTATATTCATTATTTACAGTCATTTAAAAATCCTTTCTTTTTGCTGTTCAAACCATAGCAATTTATGTTATAATTATCAAGGAAAAAGGAAAAAAATATGGAAATAATTAAATTTACAAAACAAGACTTTTTGACCCCGACTAAGTTGGCTGAAAAACTCGGTGAACCCAGAGATAATATCAAAAAAAGCATGCATTCGCTTTTTATTCATGGGGTACAAATCACAGTTAACAATCACAAAGCACCTTTGATAACCAAACAGAATGGTAA